>CAYXVU010000219.1:0-10196 GCA_964468725.1 uncultured Clostridia bacterium | reverse complement strand
CCGCCAGCACCTATGGCGGGCGTGCCTCGGTGATGGATTACCCTGCGCCGTTAGTGGAGATCAAAAATGGCAAGCTCGACCTTTCGAATGCCTATGCGAAAGGCATCGGCGAATATGACAAGTTCGCCATCCAATATGGCTACTCGCAGTTTGCAGCGGGCGCTAATGAAGAGGCCGAGTTGAGTCGCATTCTCAGTGACGGAGTTGCCGCCGGTATGCTCTTTATCAGCGATTCGGATGCGCGTCCGCTCGGCGCGGCGCACCCGTTGGCCAGTCTGTGGGATAACGGCAGCGACCCGGTTGACATGCTGCGTCACGAAATGGAGGTGCGCCGCATTGCGATGCGAGATTTCGGACTGCAAAGCGTGCCCGAAGGCACGCCGCTGTCACAGCTCGAAGCGAAATTCCTGCCGCTCTATTTACATCATCGCTATCAATTGCAAGCGGCTATCAAATCCATCGGCGGCGTCCATTACACCTACGCGGTGAAGACCGCCGCCGGAGCCAGCCCGGCGCGCGTCAACCAAATCGTGCCCGCCGCCGTGCAACGCAAAGCGTTAGAGGTGGTGCTAACAACGATCAAAGCCGAAGAGCTGGCCGTTCCCCCAAAACTGCTTGAACTCATCCCGCCGACGGCTTACGGATACGGCGGCGGCACCGCCGAATTTTTCGGCAGTCGCACCGACCCGACCTTTGACCCTCTCGGCGCTGCCGCCATCGCCGCTGATTTGGCAATCACCTCTTTGCTGGAACCGCGTCGCGCAGCGCGGCTCGTCCAATTTCATGCGCAGGATGGGGCGAATCCCGACTTCAAAGATGTGATTAATGCCCTGATCGCCGCGACCTGGAAGGCTCCGGCGCAGCGCGATGCCTATCACGCGGCCATCGCCAGAACCGTACAGAGTTTGACCGCCTCGCGTTTGATGGATGTGGCCGCCAACCCGGACGCTGCGCCGCAGGTCAGAGCCGTCGCCACCGAAAGCCTGCGCGAGTTGCACACGCTGCTGAAATCACCTGCGGCAGCTACCACTGAAGCTGCGCATCGCCGCGCAACACAAGACGACATTGAACGCTTTCTCGCTCGACCCGATGCCGTGCGCAAACAGACCGCGCCGCTGGCAACCCCTGCGGGCGACCCGATTGGCGCAAACGGCAGCGCGCGTCAGTAAGCTCAGACTCATTCCGATGTACCCGAAATCCGCAGACCCGAGGCGTGAAGGCTCTGCGGGTTTCGCTTTTTGCTCTCCGATAAGCGGCTATTTCCGCCTGATCTTACGGATTTTCACTTCGAATTAACATTCGATTTACATAAATGTAACACGCCGCTTTTATAGTTGCGGTTCTCTCATGGGCAACAGAAGTCAGCACAACTGCGTATCCCCTTCTTCAAACGAACCTCGCAAAGGAGAACCCCGTGAAAAATTATTCGCGTATTCATCTGGTCATCGCTGTGGTTGCACTCGTCAGCGCAATCAGTTGCAGCCCAAGCGGCGGGCCGGGAGCCACAACGGGCGGCGCCCCGGTCATCAAGATAGACGGTTCGAGCACCGTCTTTCCGCTCACCGAAGCCGCCGCCGAAGAGTTTCAAAAAGAGAAGCAAGGCAGAGTGAAAGTCACGGTCGGAATTTCGGGAACCGGCGGGGGCTTCAAAAAATTCGTGCGCGGTGAAATTGACATTGCAGACGCTTCGCGCCCCATCCTCAAAGAAGAGATGGAGCAGGCAAAAGCCAATGGCATCGAATATATCGAATTGCCCATCTGTTTTGACGCGCTCACCGTCGTCGTCAATCCGCAAAACGATTGGCTGACGGCGATTAATATCACCGAACTCAAGAAGATTTGGGAGCCCGAAGCACAAGGCAAGATTACCAACTGGAATCAGATCAATCCGGCGTGGCCGAATGAGAAGATCGCGCTCTTTGGCGCGGGCGCCGATTCCGGCACCTTCGATTACTTTACCGAAGCCGTCACCGGCAAATCGAAATCGAGTCGCGGCGATTACACGGCCAGCGAAGATGACAATGTCTTGGTGCAAGGCATCGCGGGCAACAAGTACGCGCTCGGCTATTTGCCCTTCTCCTATTACGTGGCCAATAGCGCAAAGCTCAAAGCCGTCGGCATCGTCTGGGAGAAGAACAAGGTGAAAGAGCCGGTGATGCCGACGCTCGAACATGTGGCAGCAGGAACCTATAACCCGCTCTCGCGCCCGCTCTTTTTGTATATTAGCCGCAAAGCTGCCGACAAACCGGAGATCAAAGAGTTCGTCGAGTTCTACTTGAAGAACGCCACCAAACTGGCCAATGAGGTGAAGTATCTGCCGCTTCAGGAGGCCGCTTATCAAATGGCTTTACAGCGGTTCGGCAGCGGACAGACCGGCACGGCCTTTGGCGGCCATCCAGAGATCGGGTTGCCAGTCGAAGAACTCTTAAAGCGAACGCCGCAATCGTAACCCTCCGAGCGCGCAGCGAAGAGAGTGTAGACTCTTCGTTGCGCCTGCTCGCCGGGTTCCTGAACGCTTATGGCAGACAGTACCCTATCAACCTCCTCCGCCCCGCTCGGCGATGCCGGACAAGCGCCGGTTGTGCGCGACCCAATCTCGCTGGCGCGTCGCGTGCAAGATTGGAAAGAGCGGATCATCGAAGCGTTTCTCTTCTTAGCCGCGCTCTCTTCGATTGCCATTACGCTCGGCATCGTCGGCGTCCTGATTTATGAATCGGCGAGCTTTTTTGGCCAGGTCTCGATCATTGATTTTCTGACCGACACGATGTGGACGCCGCTGTTTGCCGTGCCGCGCTTCGGCATCATGTCGCTGGTGATGGGGACGCTGATTACGACGCTTGTCGCCCTCGCCGTAGCGCTGCCTATTGGCACGGTCGTCTCGATCTATCTGAGCGAATTTGCGCCGCCCATCATTCGGGAGACCGTCAAACCCGCGATGGAACTCTTAAGCGCCGTCCCCACCGTCGTCTATGGCTATTTTGCGCTCTCGTTCATTGCGCCGTTGCTGCAAAAGGTCATTCCCGAACTGCCCACCTTCAGCATGTTGAGCGCTGGCGTCGTGATGGGAATCATGATTATCCCGTATGTCAGTTCGCTGAGCGAAGACGCGATGCGCGCCGTTCCCATGGGGCTGCGCGAAGGGGCTTATGCGCTTGGCGCAAATAAGATCATCACGGCAGTGAAGGTCGTCTATCCGGCGGCGCTTTCCGGCATCGTCGCCTCTTACATTCTGGCCATCTCGCGCGCCATCGGCGAAACCATGATCGTCGCTATCGCCGCTGGTATGCAGCCGAATCTCACGATTGACCCGCGCGAACCAGCGGCGACGATCACCGCCTTTATTGTGCAAGTCAGCCTCGGCGATTTGCCGCACGGCAGCATCGGCTATCAATCCATCTTCGCAGCGGGGCTGACCCTGTTTGTGATGACTTTGGTCTTCAATATCATTGGCTACGGGCTGCGCAAACGCTTTCGGGAGGTGTACTGATGAGCGATTTGCATCGCATCATCGCCAAACGGAAGCGGCAAGACTTCCTCTTCAACATCGTCGGCATCATCTGCATGCTGATTGGCATCGTTACGCTGACCGCCTTGATCGTAGATTTGATGACGGACGGATTGCCGCGCCTCAACTGGCAGTTTCTAACATCGTTTCCGTCGCGGTTTGCCGAGCAAGCCGGGATTCTGTCGTCGTGGGTCGGCACGCTGCTCATCATGTTGGTTACAGCTTTGACCGCCGTGCCGCTCGGAGTAGCGGCAGGCGTCTATTTGGAAGAGTATGCACGCAAAAACTGGATCACCAATTTCATCGAAATCAACATCGCCAACTTGGCGGGGGTGCCGTCAATTATTTACGGGCTGATGGCGCTCGGCTTGTTAGTTTATCAATTCCATCTCGGTCAGAGCATCTTGGCAGGCGGCATCACGCTGGCGTTTTTGATCTTGCCCATTGTCATCGTAGCAACGCGCGAAGCCTTGCGCACCATTCCGCAAAACATCCGCGAAGCGGCCTACGCGCTCGGTTCGACCAAATGGCAAGTCGTGCGCCATCACCTGCTGCCCTATTCAATCGGCGGGACGCTGACCGGAATCATCATCGCGCTGTCGCGCGCCATCGGCGAAACCGCGCCGCTCATTACCATCGGCGCGCTGACCTTTATAGCTTTTCTGCCGCCGATGCCGATTCAGAGCCAGCCGCCGTTTGTTTCTGCCGAATGGGTATGGTCGCCCTTTTCTGTGCTTCCCATTCAAATGTTCAACTGGGTGTCGAGGCCGGAACGCGAGTTTCTCACCAACGCCGCAGGTGCGGGGCTGGTTTTGATCTTGGTGACGCTCTCGATGAATGCCGTAGCCATCATCATTCGTTACCGCGTGCGCCGACGCATCAAATGGTAGAGGGACAGTATGAACCCGAATGCAGCAGGGCAGTTTGAACGACAATCGCCGGTTCGCCAATCAGACCATCGCTTCGACCGGCAAGCGGACGCTTCGCCTAATCCGATGAAACCGGAAGAGTCCCTCGCGCCGCCAAAGGCCGAAGTCCAAAGCCTGAACTTTTTTTACGGAAAGTTGCAGGCGTTGAAGAATATCAATCTGACGTTTCGAGAGAATCGCGTGACGGCGCTCATCGGCCCATCGGGTTGCGGCAAATCCACTTTGCTGCGCTGCTTCAATCGTATGCATGACCTCTACCCCGACAATCGCTACGAAGGCCGGATCGTCTTGCAGCCGAGCGGCCTCAACATCATCGGCAAAGAGACCGACCCGTTAGAGATGCGCATGCGAATCAGCATGGTCTTTCAAAAGCCGAATGCCTTTCCGAAATCGATCTTTGAGAATGTCGCCTTCGGGCTGCGCCTGAAAGGCGCGAACAAAACGACGATTGCCGAGCGCGTCGAAAAAGCGTTGCGCGACGCGGCACTGTGGGACGAGGTCAAAGACCGTTTGCAGGAGTCGGCTTATACCTTATCGGGCGGGCAGCAGCAGCGACTCTGCATCGCGCGCGCATTGGCAACCCGTCCCGAAATCTTGTTGTTCGACGAGCCGACTTCGGCGCTTGATCCGATTGCGACCAATCGCATTGAAGAGTTGATTATCGAGCTGTGCGAGCAGGTGACCATCATCATCGTCACCCACAACTTGCAACAAGCTTCGCGCATCGCCGATTACACGGCCTTTATGTATCTGGGCGAGTTGATCGAGTTCGACAAGACCGAAAAGATATTTGAGAATCCCGCGAATCGGTTGACCAACGAATACATCACCGGAGACTTCGGTTAGGGATCGCGGATTGTCAGTATGAGCGAATCGGAAAAATTGCCAGAGCCGGGTGGGGATATGCACAGCACGAGTGTGATTCGAGAACGAGAAGGGCGCTTGCCGCGCGTGTCGTTGAAAGAGCGACCGGCGATGGGCGCAGAGGCGGCAGCGCAGGCGCAGGTCAAAATTAGGGTTGAGAATCTGAACTTTTATTACGGGCGCGTGCGCGCTTTGAAAGAGGTGTCGCTGACCGTTCCGGCCAAACAGGTAACCGCCTTCATCGGCCCGTCGGGTTGCGGCAAATCCACTTTGCTGCGCTGCTTCAATCGCATGAACGATGTGATTGCCGGAACCCGCGTCGAAGGTCGTATCCAGATTGACGGCGCGGACATTTACGCGCCCGCAACTGATCTGGTCGCATTACGCCGCCGCGTCGGCATGGTCTTTCAAAAGCCGAATCCGTTTCCGCGTTCGATTTTCGAAAACATCGCATACGGGTTGCGCATCAACCGGCTTGCCACCACGAAATCGGAACTGGCAGACCGTGTGGAAGCCAGCTTGCGCGCCGCCGCGTTGTGGGGCGAGGTTAAAGACCGATTGAAGCAATCGGCCTTCGGACTCTCCGGCGGGCAACAGCAGCGCGTCTGTATCGCACGGGCGTTGGCCATCGAGCCGGAAGTCATCTTGATGGACGAACCGACTTCGGCGCTTGACCCGATTGCGACGCAGAAGATCGAAGAGTTGATGGTTGAGTTAAAATCGAAGTACACCATGGTCGTCGTCACGCACAATATGCAACAGGCGGCGCGGGTGTCAGATCGGACGGCGTTCTTCTGGCTCGGCGAGATGATTGAATGCAACACTACTGAGCAGATGTTCACTAAGCCGGAGAAACCGATGACCGAAGATTACATCACGGGGCGTTTCGGATGAGCGCAGTTTGAGGCTGCGCCTTGCGAGGCCGGATAGATTGGGAAGCAGAGGCATGAAAAGGCTAATTGAAAATGATCTGAATCTGGTGCGCGATAAGCTCTTGATTATGGGCGGCGCGGCGGAAAAGGCGATTATGCTGGCAATGCGCGCGCTGACGGAGCGCGACTCGGATTTGGCCGAGCGGGTGATTCGGGAAGACGACGCAATTGACCAGTTGGAATTGGAAATTGACCAGATGTGCGTTGATATTCTGGTGCTCAAACAACCGGCAGCCTCCGATTTGCGCTTCGTTGTTTCGATTGCGCGCACGACTCCAATGGTCGAGCGCATCGGCGATCACGCCGTCAACATCGCCAAACATACATTGGCGCTCAATCACGAACCCCATTTCGATTTGACGATTGATGTGTTGCCAATGGGTAGAATCATCCAGCAGATGCTCGTCGAAGGGCTGGATGCCTTCACTTCTGGCGACCCGGAGCGCGCCCGCTTGACGATTGCGCGCGATGACGAAGTGGACTCGCTCTACGATCATCTCTACGAAAAAGTGATTGAAATGATGACCCGCGATTCATCAACCGTCGCGCGCGGAGTGCAATGGCTTTCGATACTCAAACACCTGGAGCGCATTGCCGATTACGTGACCAACATATGCGAACAGATTGTTTATATGGCCAGAGGCCAAGTGATCAAACACACGATATGGTAGCCAGCGAAGAATCCCGCATCCGCAGCATTGTGATCGTCGAAGACGATGAAGACATCGCCGACTCGATTCGCTACAACTTCGAGCGCGAAGGGTTTCGGGTACGCGTTGCGACGACCGGCGAAGATGCCATCAATCTGATTTTAGACCGTCCGCCGAATCTAGTGCTGCTGGACATCAATCTGCCGCACATGAGCGGGTTCGAAATGTGTCGGCGCTTGCGCGCCGAATCCTCAACGACGCGGGTGCCGATTGTCATCCTCACGGCGCGCACGGACGAATCGGACAAAGTGCTCGGCTTAGAACTGGGAGCGGACGATTACGTGACCAAACCCTTCGGCATGCGCGAACTGGTGGCGCGCGTCAAAGCCGTACTCCGGCGTTCGACCGGCATGGATGTGGATCGCCCGGTTTACGATGATGGAGTGTTGACCATTGATCCGGCGACCTTCAGCGTTCGCTGTCATGGTCGAGAGGTCAAACTGACGCGCAAAGAGTTCGCTTTGCTGTCGGAACTGGCGCGCAATCAGGGGCGAGTGATGACGCGTGAAGTGCTATTGGATCGCGTATGGGGGCTGAACTACTACGGCGACTCTCGCACGCTTGATGTCCACATCCGCAGGCTGCGGCAAAAACTGGGGAATGCAGAGTTAATTGAAACCGTCACCGGCATTGGCTACAGGCTCTGCGACGCGGGCAAGCAATGAGGTCGTTTTCGGTTGCCGATGTGAGGGCGCAGGGGATTCATTTTGGCTTCCTTTGTTCAGCTAGGCTCCTCCGGTTATGATAGGCGACGGAAGCAGAGACCTCACACCGGAACGGTTTATGAGAGACATTGAGCGACGAGTTTGGATCGTTACGGGTTTGGCAATTGGCGCCTTTGCCATCTACGAAGTCGTCAAGACGGTTCTTTACCCGAAGATGTCGCTTGCCGTCTCTCACCTAATCACGGTGATCGTTGTCGGGGTGATTACTTTTTACGTATCGCGGTACGCCCTGACCCGTTACAACGCAGTGAATTTTGAGAGGGAGCGGCAAACCAAGATGACGGAAGAAACCAACCGGTTGCTGTCCGCTGTACTCGAAACTATGCGTGAAGGCGTCATCATCGTTGATGACCAGATGAATGTGTTGCTCTACAACGCAGCGGCCTCGCGCATCGTCAAGTTGCCGGAAGGCAGCCTATCCTCCCCTCTTGCCGCTCAAGCTGCCAGCCTTTCATTGAGAGACGTGCAGAGCGACCATAGCGCCGCGTCCGCCATCGCCTTGAAATTATCTTTACCCCCCAGTCTGCTTGCGCCCGGACAATATCGTTTGATCGAAGCGACGCGCGACCCTGCCATTCACGCCGCCTTTCGCCGCGCCCTTGACGACCGCACCGCCATCGAAATGCGCGTCGAGATGGCCGACCGCGAAGCGCGCAGTTTCCAACTCAATGTGGCGCCCCTCGGTTGCGAGCTGGCCGTTGGCGTCTTCTTCGACATCACGCGCTTGGAGAGATTAGAGCGCGTGCGCCGGGAATTTTTTGCCAACCTCTCGCATGAATTGCGCACGCCGCTAACAGCGATTCTCGCCTATGCTGAAACCCTAATCTCCGGCGCGATCCATGATTCGGAGAACAATACGCGATTTGTCGAAAAGCTCTACAAGCACGCCGGACGCATGAGTGAGTTGATTGCCGACATCTCCGACCTTTCCGCCATCGAGTCGGGCGATGTCAAACTGGCGCTCGGCCCCTTGCGCTTGCGCAGCGTCGTGAGCGAAGTGTTGGCGTTGGCAGAAGCGAAGTGCGGCACTGCCGATGTAGGGTTGACGATCTCCGTGCCGACAGATGTATATGTGCTGGCAGATCGCACGCGATTGGAACAGATTCTCTACAATCTGATTGAGAACGCTCTCAAGTTTAATCGCGTAGGCGGCTCGGTCAGCATCACAGCCGAACGGCAGGACGAGTTTGCCGCTGTGCATGTTGAAGACACAGGGATTGGGATTGCGGCTTCGGATTTGCCGCGCATCTTCGAGCGTCTCTACCGCGCAGACAAATCGCGGTCGCGCAAAGTCGAAGGTACAGGATTGGGACTAGCCATCGTCAAACATCTGGTGCAAGCTCACGGCGGCACGGTTGCGGCTCATAGTGAACTCGGTCGCGGTTCGCGCTTCACCTTCACGCTGCCGTTGGCCAACGCGCCCCATCCTATCGCCGCCGAACTTCAGCCAGCGACGATCATTTCGGAGCCGCAGTAACTGCGTCTATGTCCGTCCCCCGCGCGCCAATTCCCTTGCGTTGACACTAAAAAATCGGTGAGATACACTGCCATTTCAAGGGAAAAGGCAAGCAAAGCCGAAACATTTTTCGCGCCAGTGTAAACTTGAAGCTTGATCGAAGGCATCCTATACCCGCAGTTTTCTTCGGGGTGGAAGGTTTATCAGTAGGCCAAAACGGAGGGTTCCTCAATGTATAACAACATTCTAAAACGCGTCCTCAGTCTGAGCGCATTCTTACTTATTTTTTCCGCCATTGCGTGGGCACAAACCGGCCCAATAGAGGGAATCGTCAAAGTCAGACAGGCCGATGGCTCTACACAACCTGTGCCCGAAGCCATCGTAGATATCTTTCGAGTCGACATCAAAGGCAGTTGGGAAGTCAAAGCCGATAAGAAGGGCCATTATGTTCGACTGGGATTGCCGCTTGTGGGGCGTTACATTGTGGTGGCTTCGGGTCCCGGCATTCAACCGACTTGGATAAATGGCATACGACTCTCACAAGTCTCTGTCGTTGACATCATTGCCAATCCGGGTGATGGATCGCGACTGACCTTCGAGCAAGTCATTGGACAGATTCGCGGCGGCGGGGCAACGCCTCCACCGGCGGCGACCGTTTCGGCAGCCGACCGCGCCAAGGCTGAAGAGGCGAAAAAAGAGTTGGATGCCAAGCGCAAAGAGGCCGAAGAGTTACAAAACGCTTTCGATTCGGCACGCGAACGCTATAACAAGGGGGTTGAGTTGACCAAGCTCAAGACGCCGGAATCGACGGCGGCAGCCTTGGTTGAATTCGAAGCGGCGGCTGCGATTGACCCCTCCAAGCATAAAGACTTCTCGGAGTTAGCCTATAAAGCGAATGCCAACGCCGCCATGATGCACCGCGAGTTGGGCGGAGAAAAGTTCAATAATCGAGACCGCGAAGGGGCCAAGCCGCATTTCGAAAAGGCGGTTTCCATGGCAACCCGCGCCATTGAAATCGCTTCGGCCAGCGCCAGTCCCACCGCCGCTAATGACATCATCATCTACTACAATAGTT
>CAYXVU010000218.1:0-10220 GCA_964468725.1 uncultured Clostridia bacterium | reverse complement strand
GCGATGGGTAAGCGAGGGAGGCTCTGCTCATCGTCCGCCACCTCTGCGTCTCTGTGGCAAACTCCGGCGCAACAGTTGTGGTGTGTGTTGGCGGTTTGCGGGGCGCATCCGTCCGTGTTGTATTCAATTCCTTTCGAGAGGCCATCGCTTCACTGATGTCGCTCGCTACAATTTTCCCTCTGACACTTGATTCCTATCCCATATTCCGCAACAATCGGGAAGCTACCGAGCGGTAGGTTTTCTCTTTCACCGATCAGGCGCACGAAATTTGGTGGGCAGTGTTGTATCGAGATAGATGTAACAGAAGGGTTATTCACATCGTCTCTACGATGGCGCGTAGTACATCTGAATTGGCAATCATCTGCATTCTCTTGATTGATTGATTTCGACTTGCATAAGGAGAGCCACGAATATGAAACGAAGCCGCACCGTCATCCTTCTCGCTGCTGTGATGCTGGCCGCATTCTGGGGATTGCAACCATCGAGTGACGCTAGCGCAACGGGCAGCGGAGCCGTGACTTTCACCAAAGATGTCGCGCCCATTCTCTTCCGCAATTGCGTCGAGTGCCATCGCACAGGCGAGATCGCGCCCATGTCGCTGATGACCTATCAGGAAGTTCGCCCATGGGCGAAGTCCATCCGCGAACGCGTTCTGGATGGTTCGATGCCGCCGTGGAGCGCCGACCCCAAATATGGTCATTGGGCAAATGACCCGCGCCTCTCCGAACAAGAGATTGCGACGCTCGTCAAATGGGTCAGTCTGGGCGCGCCCAAAGGCGAAGATAAAGACTTGCCGCCCGCGCCGAAATTCACCGAGGGGTGGACGATTGGCAACCCGGATGCCGTCATCGAGATGGCCGAAGAGTACACCGTACCTGCCGACGGCGAGGTTCCCTACCTCTACTTCTCCATGCCGACCGGCTTTACGGAAGACAAATGGATTCAAGCGATGGAGATTCGACCCGGCAATCGCTCGGTCGTTCATCACGTCATCGCCTACGCACAAGACGCCAGCATCAAAGATCGCACGCCGGGCGGCGAGGGTGAACTGCGACAGGGACGCACTCATCTGGGCGGCATCACCCCGAACAAGACCGGTATCACCTACAGCCCGGATTCGGCGCGGTTGATTAAAAAGGGCAGCAACATCGTCTTTCAAATGCACTATACGACCAACGGCGTAGCGACCAAAGATCGCACGAAGATTGGCTTCGTCTTTGCCAAAGAGCCGGGAAAAAAGATGCTGATGACGGGCAACGCCATCAATGTGCGCTTCGCCATTCCGGCGGGAGCGGACAATCACGAGGTGAAAGCGTCGAAGACCTTTGATGAAGATGTCCTCATCACCTCCTTCATGCCGCACATGCACGTGCGCGGCAAAGCTTTCTCCTACACGGCGGTCTATCCTGACGGGCGTTCGGAAGTTCTGCTCAATGTGCCGAAGTATGATTTCAACTGGCAGCACACCTATATTCCGAAGAGTCCGATTGCGCTGCCCAAAGGCACACGGCTCGATTGCGTCGCCTACTTCGACAATTCGGCGAAGAACAAATATAATCCCGATCCCACGAAGCCCGTCCATTGGGGCGATCAGACGTGGGAAGAGATGATGATCGGCTGGTTCACCTATACGCGCGCGGAGACAGCGAAGGGCGCCCTCAACCCCGCTTCATCAACCGGCAAATAAGGCAGGAAGCGTGGCAGCGGTTATTTGGCAGCACAGGCGCACAACGGCAGCGTCGCCTGCGCTCATCGAACCGTGACGGTCGGCTCACGATCTACCCAATCGGTTCGTCACCGGTCGGAGGCAGACGAACCGCGATTTTCCTTTGATCTTTTCACCATTATATTTGGAGGAACCGCAGCTATGTGGATTCGCAAAGCAATACGCGATATGCAAAAAGGCGTGGATTCGCCCATGCCGACACAGGTGGTATCGAACGAAGAGTTCGAACCGCGCCCGCAAACCCCAAAACAGAAACAGGTCGAACATCTGATTGGCGAGCTGTCCGAAGTGCGCTCCAAAAAGCTCGGCATGAAACGCCGCGACTTTATGCGCTCAACCATGGGTTTGGCGACCTGTTTTCTGGCTTCGAACCTCGCCTACGGCAAAAACTATTGGGAAGTGGATGATGCTGAAACTTGGGAACCGGCAGCCTATGAAGAGAAATGGCCGAAAGGCGAGTACTTCATCATTGACGTGCAGGCGCACTTCACCAACGGGTTGGCGATTCCCGGCTTCCGCGATGCGGAGTTCGTCAAAAACATGGGGTTCCAACTGAAGAATGACGCCGACGCCTACAGCTTCAAAAACTTCGTCAAAGAGATGTTCTTCGACAGCGAAACCATGATGGTGGTTATCTCCGGCGTGCCCGGCAAAGAAGAGTTGCGCGACAAAGACGGCAAGGTTCTCGAAGGCGCAGCCCGCACGCCCGGAACGGCGGGGCGCGTGTTGCCCAGTTGGGTGATGGCCGAATCGCGTAAACAGATCAACGAAATCGCCGGTTCGCAACGCGCCCTCAATCAAGGCAACCTCGCGCCGAATCACTATTGGGATAAGGCCAAAAACCAGATTGATAAAGCGGCTTGCCTCGAACAGATGGAACGCGAAATCAAAGTCTACGGCATCAGTTCATGGAAGTGGTATTGCCACACCGACCCCGGCAGATCGGGCAATGGCTTTCAACTCGACGATGACAACGCGCAGTGGTTTATCGAGGAGTCGCGCAAACGCGGATTACGGCTCATCAGCACGCACAAAGGCTACTCCTATCAATCGCGCACGCTCGGCCATCTGGCCAATCCCAAAGATGTGGAGAAAGCCGCGCTGCGTAACCCTGATTTCAACTTCGTCGTCTATCACTCGGCGATGAAGCACGGCAAGAGCGAACCGGGCAACACCGGAGACAATTGGCTCGATAAAGACCACAACAACTATGACCCGACGACCGGCGATTTCGAGTGGCATCGCGTCTTGATGGACATCAAAAAACGCAATCCGCAGATCAATAATGTCTATTGCGAGATCGGCAGCTTCTTTAACACTTTGGCCATCCAACACCCCGAACTCTGCATGCACGGGATGGGCAAAAACATTAAGTACTACGGCTCCGATCATGTGGTTTGGGGCACCGATTGTTTGTGGTGGGGGTCGCCGCAGTGGGGCATTGATGCCTTCAAACGTTTCCAGATCAGCGATGAGTTTTGCGAGAAGTTCGGCTACAAGAAGCTCACCAAAGAGGACAAAGCGAAAATCTTCGGCCTCAACGCCGCGAAACTCTATAAAGTTAACGTGAAGGCCAAACGCAAAGCGTTTCCCGCCGATGCGTTGGAGAAATTAAAGATGGCTTACCTCGAAAAAGGCGGCCAGCGTTCCAACGCCGCCTATGGTTGGGTGCGCGCCGGAGACTAAACCGGACGACGAGAAACGGGAGTCAGAGAGTGCGAGCGGTGACGGTGGATAGCCTATGACTCGCTATTCGACCTTGCCGCTCGCATTTTGATTGGGAGGAATGGCTCTGTGCGAAACTCTCTATGGCAAGTTCTGCTGACTGGCATCTTGATCGTGTCGGTCGCCCTTTGTGCCGTTGCCTTCCCGCCGTCACCGACGCAAACGGCGGCTTCCGACCAGGCGACCGATCTGCAAATGCCGGAAGCGCACTTTCATCATCTGCACCTCAACACTCTCGACCCGCAAGCGGCCATCGAGTTTTACACCAGCAAATTTGATTGCGAAAAAGCGAAGTTCGCGGGGCTGCTCGATGGCGTGTGGGCGCAAAAGTCATGGCTCTTCTTCACCAAAGTCAGTCAACCGCCGCCGTGGGAATTGACCTCTTCGATTTGGCACTTCGGGTGGGGCGCAGAAGATATGAAAGCAACCTATGCCAAACATCAGGCGATGGGTACGAAGTTCTTCACGCCGCTCACCGACATTAGCGACATCGGCGGCAATGTGGGCGCGAAAGACCTGTTTTACTACGCCTATGTGCAAAGCCCTGACAAAGCCTTGATCGAATTGAACACGGCCAACCATCATCACTTCGGCCATCTGCATCTGTTCAGCGCCGACCCCATCGCAGCGGGCGACTGGTATGCCAAATACTTCGGAGCCAAACGCCGTTCGACACGCCCGCCGTCGCGTGAGCCGCGTTTTTATCGCAATCATCAGATCGGCCCTAGCATCTCGTTGATGAGCGATCAGGTCAATATCATCATCTATCCAGTCGAATACACTCAACGCGCCTACCCCGACTGGTGGAAGGGTAAAAGCGAACTCGATTCGACGAAAGGCCGCGTTGTCGATCACATCAGTTTCAGTTTTGACAACCTCGCCGAGGCGCTCGAAAAGCTGCGCAAGGATGGGGTGAAGGTGACCGACGAAATCCGTTCGGTCGCGGGCGGCAAGATCAAGTTTGCCTTCATCGAAGGGCCGGATAAAATTCGCATCGAACTCATCGAAGGGCATGCGAAAAAAGAGTAATCATTTTTCTATCGAATCGGAGGAAGAACTATGCGACGAGGGATGATCGTTTCGGCAATCCTGCTGCTGTTGCTACCCGTCTTTGCGCTTTCTGCGCGCGCACAGGCCGATAAACTGGTCGGGCGATGGGAAGGCAAGATTCAATCCTTTCAGGGTGAACGCGAGACGACAGCAACCTTCAAAAAAGAGGGAGAGGCTATCGTCGGCACGATGAGCGGGCTGCGACCCGGCTCGGAGATGCAACTGAAAGAGATCAAAATCGAAGGCAATAAGATTACGGCCACGGCTGATGTCGAATCGCCGCAAGGCTCAATCACCATCAACTACACCTTGATGCTCGACGGCGATTCGCTCAAAGGGCAAGGCGCTCTCGATTTCAACGGCCAGAACATCACCTTCGAAATCGCGCTCAAACGCGCGACCGGCGCGGCTGCGCCGCAGGGACAGGCGGGGCAGCAAGGACAAGGGCAGCGCCCGCGCAATCCCAATGTGCCGCAGCCGCAGCAGAAGCAGACGATTGATTATTTTATCGGCCAATGGAGCTATAGCTATCTCGGTCGGGAGAGCGCGCTCGGCCCCGCGCCGCGCGACTGCACGATGACTTTCACCAAGCGTGCCGACGGCAAATCCGCAGACGGCATCATCCAGTGCAAACACGAAGGCGGAACCTACACCGACAAGATGACGCTGGCTTTCGACGAGGCGACGAAGATGCTGTCGGTCACCGAAAAACTGGCTAGCGGCGCAACTCTCAACAGCCGCGGCGATTGGAAAAGTCCGATTGCCATTCGCTTCACCATTGATCCGGTAAAGATTAAAGGACAGTCGCTGCAATTGCGCCGCACGATCTCCATCGTCGCCGCGCATTCCTTCACCATCGCCGAAGAGTTATCCGAAGACGGCGGGCCGTTCGTCCGTTTGGGCAACGCTGTGGTCGCCAAAGTCGAAGGGAAATAAGCGCACGCAACGGACAGACGCAAATAACCGATGTTGAAAACCTGCGTTCTTCTCGCATTCACAACCTTGCTGGCCGTCGCTTTTGCGGGCGAAGCGCAACGTGCGCAAGGACAATCCCCGTCAGCAACGCCAGCCGCGCCCGTCATTCGATTAGGCGAACGCTTGTTTCGTGACGAGCGGTTTTCGACGCCGCGCGGCGACCTCCCAGCCAGTTGCAGCCATTGCCATCTGCTCGACGAAGACCCACAAGGCTTGCGCGCCTTCGCAGATTTCTTCAATCGCAGTTGGGTCTCTTATCGCCCGCGCGACCCGCGCCGTTTAGGGCTGCGGAATGCGCCGACCCTGCTCGATGTCGCCGCCATGCCGCGCCTGCACTTCGATGGCGAGTTTGGGTCATTAGAAGATTTGGTGATTGGCACCTTCGTCGGTCGTCCGATGGGATGGCTGCCAGGTGAAGAGCAGGAGGGCATCGCGCACGCTCGCGCAATGGTTTTGCATGATGGGAAGGGTGTCAATCAGAAGACCGACGGCGGTGAGGTTGCCTATCGCGTGCAGTTCAAAGAAGCCTTTGGCATCGAACTCGACCGGCTCAATGCCGAGCAGACGATGCGCTACATCGCCAAAGCCGTCGCCGCCTACTGTCGCACGCTCGTATCGCGCAAAGATTCGCCTTACGATCAATTCATTGCCTTGAACCGGCTCGATGCGCGCCCCAACGCCGACGAAAGCGGCAGCGCATTCGGCGCACGATTGCTGGCGCAACTCACGAGGCTCGAAACCAGCGGCGCGCTCAAACTCACACAGGCTTTTGATCGAGTAGCGCTTGCCGGGTTGAAAATCTTCTTTAACGCTGAGCGCGGCAATTGCGCAACCTGTCACGCGCCGCCGCTGTTTACCGACCAAGCTTTTCACAATCTCGGCATCAGCCAACGTGAATACGACCGCGCACACGGCGAAGGCCAATTTGCGACTCTCATCATTCCTGATGCCGCACGCGCCCAGCGTCCGTCTGTGCCGTTACGGGAGACGCCATCACCGGCTAAACCGGGCGAAGCCGATCTCGGCCATTGGAATTTTGTTGATCTAAAGAGTTCGCCGCAGCGTCGCGCAGGCGAAAGCGACGACCGTTTTTTGCAACGCATGATTGCGACCTTCAAAACGCCGACGCTTCGCAATCTGCAATATACGCAGCCCTATTTTCATGACGGTTCGATCAATACGTTAGAAGACGTACTGGCAGAGATGTTGCGATTGAGTGATATGATGCGCGCCGGACAGGTGCGTGAAGGCGATGAAGAATTGGCGAAGATCAAATTTACGGCGGCGGAGATTCCTCTGCTCGTTGCGTTTTTGAATACGCTCAACGAAGATTTGAAGCGGTTGGCGCAGAACAAAAGATAGAGCGCGGGCGTAGTCGAGACAGAAGCGCCTGCGGCAGCACTCGCCGGTTGGCAACAGACAGATTCATTTTTGAATGAGGATGAAAGGTATGCGTATGACGACATTGATTCGCTATCTCTTAGTGATTTGCTTATTGGCCGCGCCGATCAGCGCGCAAAAGAAGAGCGCAGCGACCGGCGAATGGCGCTACTACGGCGGCGACAGCGGCAGCACGAAGTACTCGCCGCTCGACCAGATCAACAAAGCCAACGTCGCCAGCCTTCAAGTCGCGTGGTCGTGGGATTCGCCCGATCTGCCCTTGCAAAGCACGAACCGAATGCTCTCATCCTTCGCCTTTGAAGCGACGCCGCTGATGATCGGCGGCACGCTCTATGTCAGCACTTCACTCAGTCAAGTTGCCGCCATTAACGCGGCGACCGGAAAAACGATTTGGGTCTTCGACTCCGGCGCGCACAAAAGCGGGCGTCCCACCAACCTCGGCTTTCTCCATCGCGGCGTCGCCTATTGGACGGATGGCAAAGAGGAACGCTTGTTGATCGGCACGGGCGACGCCTATCTGTGGGCGATTGATGCGAAGACCGGCAAAGCCATCCCGACTTTCGGCGAGGGCGGCAAAGTCAATCTGACGAAGGCCATTCCCTTAGCGCAAAACGCGCGCAATTACGCGGTCAGTTCGCCGCCAGTGATCTGTCGGGATGTGGTGATGGTCGGCGCTTCGATTGGCGATGGCCCGGTAGTCAAAGAACAACCGCGCGGCGATATTCAAGCGTTCGATGTTCGCACCGGCAAACCGCTTTGGATATTTCATTCCGTGCCGCAAACTGGTGAGTTCGGCAACGAGACTTGGGAAAACGAATCGTGGAAATACACCGGCAATACCAACGTCTGGACGTTGATGAGCACTGACGAAGAGTTGGGGTATGTCTATCTGCCGTTCGGCACGCCGACCAATGATTGGTACGGCGGGCATCGGTTGGGCAACAATCTGTTTGCCGAATCGCTGGTCTGTCTGGATGCGAAGACCGGCAAGCGCGTCTGGCATTTTCAAACGGTGCATCACGGCCTGTGGGATTACGACTTACCGGCTGCGCCGGTGTTGTGCGACATCCGAGTCGGTGGCCGCATCATCAAAGCGGTCGCGCAGATCACCAAATCCGGTTTCACCTTCGTCTTTGATCGCAAGACCGGCAAACCCGTCTGGCCGATTGAGGAGCGCCCGGTTCCGCAATCCGTCATTGCCGGTGAGCGTTCGTCGCCGACGCAACCCATCCCGACGAAACCCGCGCCCTTCGAACGACAAGGCGCAACCGAAGACAACCTGATTGACTTCACGCCGGAGTTGCGCGAAGAAGCGAAGAAGCTTTTGCAGCAGTACGATCACGGCCCGTTGTTTACGCCACCGACCGAAAAAGGCGCGATCAATCTGCCGGGTTGGGCGGGCGGAGGCAACTGGTGGGGCGCGGCATTCGACCCGCAGACTGGACTGTTTTATATTCCGTCGCTCACCATGCCCATCGTCGTCAAGCTGACGAAACCCGATCCGGCACGTTCGAACTTCAACTTTGTGCGCGGCGCGTCGGCGGGCAATGCCGAAGGGCCGCGCGGACTGCCGCTCTTCAAACCGCCTTACGGACGCATCACGGCGATCAACCTCAACACCGGCGAACACGCATGGATGATTCCGCACGGCGACGGGCCGCGACAACGCGTCAGTGAAATCGTCGGCAAAGACGTTGGCCCGTTAGGCGCAGGCGGCGGCGGGCCGCTGCTCACGAAGACGCTCTTATTCATCGGGCAAGGCGCGGGCGGGCGCGGCGGACGCGCGGGCGGCGGCGAACACCTGTTGCGCGCTTTCGACAAAGCGACTGGCAAAGTGATTGCGGAGATCAAACTTCCGGCGACGCCTTCGGGAACGCCAATGACCTACATGATTAGCGGCAAACAATACCTCGTCATCGGGACGAACGACGGGCGCTTGGTCGCTCTCAGCCTGCCGGATTCTAACGGTAAAGGGTAGAATGATAGCGGCGCAGACCACGTTCACGTTATGGTTTGTGCAAATCATTCAGCCATCATGGAGAAAATGGAGCAGGCACGGAAGACACAGAAGAGGCTTTCCGCCTCGATTTTCTCTGCTTCCTCTGTGATTGCACTGCGCATTTGCGCTTGCCGAATAGAGAATCCCGGATTGCCCAAACAAAGGGAGAAGGCTCGGTTGAGAGGCGGTCTCAGACCGCCGTTACCAGGCGCGAAGGGCGGCAGCCTGAGACCGCCTCTCAACCTTCTTAGATTGATTCGCAACTCGGTATAAGGAGTGAAAGCCATGTTTCGACGTTTGTCATGGTGCAGTCTTTTTCTGATGTTGTTGGCGCTTCCGACCGCAGCACAATTGCCGCCGGAAGCCGTCATGCTCGACAAAGTGAAGATTCCGGAAACGCAAAAATCGGTTGACCTCTGCCCGGTCTATCTTGAACCATCCGACCCCAAGCTGGCGACTTGGGAGTACAAAGGGGTGACCTATCGCGGCAGCAAAGCCGACGCCAAAGAGAAGTTTTTCAAAGACCCGGACAAGTACGCCAAAGCCGCCGAAAAGCAACGCTTCATCAACAACTTTATGACCGCGATGAGCACCGTTTGGTGTCCGGTGACCGATCAAGTCACTCCCGGCGGCATGAAGCAGTGGAACCGGCTGGGATTGACTTTTGAAAGCTGCTGCGCCTTTTGCGATGAGAATTTCAAAGATGAAGATTTTCAAGAAGGCCTGGCACGGCTCAAGGCGCGCGCCGAAGAAGCCTACAACTTGGTCGGCGCAAAATACACGGAGGGCGCAAAGAGTCCGGTTGAGGGCGCGATTCGCAAGACGCAGCCCTAACCCTATCGCTTCGTATCCTCATGCAACATCACAGTTCATTGGTCGCCAAACTCAAGTTGTTGATTGTCGCCGTGTCGCTGACGGCGGGCACTCTCGCTCTCCATTCCCGGCTGACGCCCGATCCCGTTTTGGCGCAGACGCAAAGCGAGCAGAAGACGCTTGACCCAAAAGCGTGGGGCGCGAACCATCTTGGCAAACCGCTTCCCGAATATGTGCACGGCGACGAGTGCCTGTTTTGCCATCGTAACGATGTCGGAGTGACCTGGCAGAAAAACGCGCACGGCCTCACCGTGCGACAACGCGAAGATGCGCCCGAACTTGGCAAGCTGCTTGCCGCGCAACCGGCGCTTGCGGGAGTTGCCAAAGAGATCGAGTACTTTTTGGGCAGTCGGCAGCGCGTGCGCTTCTTGAAAAAAGATGGCTATGGCAAGTTTGCCATCTTGAGTACGCAAGCAACCCTCGGCCAACTGGCTACCCTCAGCAGCAGCGAAAAACCGGGTTGGGACAAAG
>CAYXVU010000217.1:0-10229 GCA_964468725.1 uncultured Clostridia bacterium | reverse complement strand
TACAAGCGCGAAGAGTTTTTAGCGGCCTATCACAAACGCTCTAACGTCGAATCTACCTTTAGCATGGTGAAGGCGAAATTCGGTGGCCGCATTCGTAGCAAAGGGAAGATTGCTCAGGTCAACGAGGCTCTGCGCAAGGTTCTCTGCCATAACATCTGTTGTATGATTCAGAGCATGTTCGAGTTAGGAATTGAACCGCAGTTCACTTAGATGTTGGACAGACTTTTTGTGCAGAAATCCCGTTTGCACAAAAAGTAGTCAATTTAGAGGGGTTTTTGTGCAAAGCCGCTACGCCGTATGAGCCGTTTGGGAGTTTAATCTTGTGGAAGACTCTTTCCATTTCGATTTATGCAACAAAGCCCCTCCATGTTGTAAAATTTAGCTTGTTCCTCACGAATGCTACCCGCTTTCATTCTCTTTCATTTTTGTGGCATATACCTAGAGCCTTTTATGAACTTTGAAAGAGAAAATCGCTATATTTGGCCTGTATTGCCTGCTTCACTGCTTGGCATCGGCGGGCAAGCACTCGCAGATCCTCAATCATGTACTTTTTCTCTGATTTTCGGCTGTTTTAAGCTCCTGAAAGTTCATAAAAGGCTCTAAGCTGGGCATTGCATACAGACACAAAACGAATATAACTCTGAAAATTCGCGCTTGCTTTTTCACACGGTTTTGACAGTATGTAAGCGAGGGAATCAATCAGTGATTGTTAAACCAGCCCCCTTGTCGTAAATTTGAGCTTCGTGAGAGTTTGACTGAAAGAAAATCACTTTATTACGACAAATCTCACGTCCTAAAAAAATCAGCAATCGGACAGGGTTACAGAATGAACGATCTTGTTGACTTCGATGCTTTCCGCAAACAATGGTTGGAGGATGTTCAGGCGGACAACCCCTCTACCGCCGAACTGGGGCGTCGCTTCGCTCATAAGCTATTTACGCAATGGCGCGACCTCGGCAATGCTTCCGACGACTTGGTGTATTGCGATGGCTCAGATGATGGGGGGATTGATCTCGCTTACCTTGAGCGTGGCGAAACCGACAATGAAAATGTTGGCGGCGATACATGGTATCT
The DNA here is from genome assembly GCA_964468725.1 of uncultured Clostridia bacterium. Lineage (GTDB taxonomy): Bacteria > Acidobacteriota > Blastocatellia > UBA7656 > UBA7656 > CAYXVU01. The sequence goes on along the minus strand of CAYXVU010000217.1, from coordinate 9,155 downwards.
GGTACAGAGCAAATTTGGGTCGTCGTTTCAAGGCACGAACACCTTGCTACAAGAAGGACAGAAAGTGATTGATACCCTCGACGTGGGGCGCGAGCGGCTATCCGAAGCTGTCGGAGGTGTAATTGAGCGCGTTAGACAATTTTTGCGCAAAGCGGACGCGAGCGGAGGGGGCGACCGCCTCGTACTCGTCTTCGCTACCGAATTGCCACTCACTGAGAATCAAAGGCGCGCGCTCGACGATGTACGCGCGGTCGGACGCGAGCGGTTCGGCAATGTGTTCGACGTTGAAGCAGTCTCTATTGAAACAATCTATCTTAACCAGCTTGAAGACTCGACGACCGCCGTCAGTTCACCGATTCGCGTTTCCCTCGAAGCGACGATGGCGAACTCGGGCAAAGATTTGATGGTAGGTTCGATTCCGTTGCTCAAGCTATACGATTTCCTGAAAGCGTACCGCGACCGAACAGAAAATCTCGATCAACTCTATGAGAAAAATGTGCGCCGCTTTCTCGGCGGGCGGGGAAAGGTCAACAAGGGAATGCAGGCGACGTTGAATTCAGAGCCAGCGCAGTTCGGGCTTTATAACAACGGCATCACGATAGTTGTCAATCACTTCGAGACAATTGCTCCCAACACCTACATGCTAACAGAGCCATACATCGTCAACGGCTGTCAGACGACGCGCACCCTTTGGGAGATATTCCGACAGAAACTCGAATCCGGCGGCAAAGGCTTCGACCCAAGTCTTGATGATTGGACGAACAAAGCAAAAGACGGCGTAGTCGTCGCTAAAGTGGTTAAAGTCGGCAACGTTGGCGAGCGCCTGCTGCAAAACATTACTCGTTACACCAACAGCCAAAACGCCGTCAGAGACAAAGATTTCGTGACGCTCGACCAAGGCTTCCACATCTGGAAGCGTGAGATGGCTAATCGTTACGACATCTTTTTGGAAGTTCAGCGTGGGGGATGGGACTCGCAGAAGGCGTTCCAAAAACAGAATCCTAAAACGCATCAGTTTACGGAATCAGCCAACGCTTTCGACATACTCAAGGTGTACGGGGCTGGCTGGCTTCGTGAAGCGGGAAGAGCTTTCGGTCGTAACAGTTCGTTTGTACCCGGCGGTGTACTCTATCGACAGATCGTCGAAGGTATCAAAGAGCCGTTCGGCGTTGATGATTTGTATGCCGCTTACGTAGTGCAGAAAGCTGCCGATAGTTATGACTTCGGACGCGGCTCGCGCAAAACCAGCCGCCGACAGACCCGATACTTGTTCTACATGGTTGTGATGGACTTACTACGTGATGTGCTGTTACGTGCTAACAAGCCGTCATCACCTCGTGATTTAACGCAGGCTATACTCAGGTTAACGCAAGATAGTGAGGCGGCGCGAGAGTTGTTCGATGCTGCAGTCAGCGTTGTTGACGAATACCTGACTCAGGGTGAGGAAGATTCGGTTTTTGGAGAACCAGCCTACAAAGACAGGAGCTTTGACTTAAACGCCTTTCTCAAATGGGAGCAACTCGGCAAAGGTGATTCTACGCCTAACTTTGTTAATCTGATGGCCATAAATAAACGCACTATGGGACGTGGCAATCCGTCGCCGCGCGATCTGATCACAGCAGCAATTGGGTAGAAGCATTTGGCAGTTCAAAAATCTCCATTCCTGTAGCGGAGAAACCAACTATGCCATACGAAGTTAGCCAATTACTTACGGACATCGGAATGCCCGTGGTGGCGACACCTGATGAACCGATCCAAGATGCACTCGACCGAATGCTGCATCACAGCTTTAGTCAGTTACCAGTCGTTAAAGGGGATGGGCAGTCTCGACAATTTTACTTCATCACTCATGAATCAATCCTTATGGCGCTCCACATTTTTGGAAGCAGGGTTGAGGGTTCAGGATTGCGAGTTGATGATGCGCTTGTAAGAGTTCCAACTGTATATCGCACTGCTGATGATCTCTTTGAGCTACTAGCGGGTATGCGCGAAATGAACGCAGCTCTGATTGTAGATGATGATCGAAATCTCAAACATGTTATAACCAGCTTTGATACTACACGATACTTTCGGCAGTGGGCAGAAGACATCATGCAAGTTCGCGACGTAGAGCATGGATTGAGGCGTATTCTTAACAGCGCCTTCAAAAATGCTGATGGTGAGATTAACGAGGCAGCCCGCCAAGCTGCGGTTGAAGAGATCACTTCCTCCAATCGGGTGTTGCGTAAGAAGTTCGTTGTTGCGCTCAAACGCTACCTAACACAACAAGCTGCGGCAACAGTGACACCGACGCCAGACCGGATAGATCGTGCTTTCATGGAATTGCTGGATGGGTGTAGGGCGGTTGTAGCCACAGATGCAAAAAGCTCTATTAATCAGGCGGACGCGCAAATTCCGTCCATCCCTGTTGATCCCGAGGCTGCGGCAACCGAGCTGTTATCCGCCAGCCAAGCCCTACGTGAGCGCTTTGAGGCGGCACTTAGTTGTTATCTTACTCAACAAGAAACAGTAAATATTGAACTCAATGAGGCACTAGTTGATGACGTTTTCAGAATAATTTACGACCGCAACGAGCAAATTAGAGCTTTCGGCGAACTAACACTAGGAGAATATATTCAGCTATTTTTCAAGGACGTGTGCTGGCAGCGATGCCAAGGGGTAATCAGGCTAAGGCAAGAAGAGGTCAAACATATGCTTGAAGGTGTACGTGACACCCGTAATGATTTAGCTCACTTCCGCGAAGAGGATATGACTGCACAAAAACGCTTGCAACTCAAAAGATGTGCTGACTGGTTAAGCGAACGCGAAAACCTCATCATTGCCGCATTGGAGAGTAACGTGCCCACTTAAGGTGATAATACTGAAGTCAGAGCGGCTATCGCTCGAAAGAAGCTGTTTTTTTCGGCCATTTTCATATCCTTTGGCTAAGTACAGGACAAAAGGTTACAAAGTCTAATGAAATCAAAGCGTTTGGCTAAGCAGTCCTGATTGCATACTATGCGCCGCAAGTAATCCAACCCATGACGGAAGAGACTTTTTGCCAGCCGACCATGGTTCTTGACCTTGATGGGTCTGGTACCTGCCAACCACTCGCCCGCCTTGTACGCCCAACAAAAAGCTACGGTCAAAAGCGCCAGCAGTTTCTCCAGTCTCTCACGCTCCGTTATATGGGTCGCTTCCAAACAAAAACCCCGCGACTTCAAACACCCGAACAAGTTTTCGATCTTCCACCTTTGTGCATAATCTTGCAGGATCGCTTCGTTTCGCCTACTGCTGGCCACCATCACATATTCACCGGCTGCCGTCCGCATCCCCATCAACGACACCTCTTGACCCAAGACCTTTCTTTCGCCGCTCAGCAGGACTCCGATGCCAGCACGCTGGCTGCGAAACAGATTCCTGGCTGCCACCGTTTTGTTGCCGCGCGCCGTTGTGACTTGCAGATTCTCACGGATGCGCAGACGAAAGGGAACCTTCTGTCGACGCAGATAAGCAAACCAATCTCGACCAATAAATTCTCGGTCGGCGGTGACAAAGGCCAGGGAATCTTTGCCAAACAGCTTCAGATATTTCTCCAACAGGGCGATTCTCTCCTGTGTGTCGCAACAACCTTTCTTCTCCAAGACCGTCCACAACAGTGGGAAGGCCACACCGTTGTAGACTAGGCTCAGCATCAAGATATTCAACGGCGTGTCGCCCAAGTACCAATCGGTGCGGTCAATCGAAACGACGAAGGGCTGCGGGATGCCGAGCAAGGTTATGACCAAGTAGGCGATTTCTGCAAACGGCAGATCGAAGTATCTCAGAAAGCGCTGCCAGCGCTTGTAATGCGAATCCGCCTTGGCGGGTCCACTCATCACGGCAGCAATTTGCACCAAAGAGACGGTTTTGACTTGCACAAGAGCAAGGATGAATTTCGCCAGGAAATTGATTCGCGCTTTATTCCAAGTTACATTTTCCGCAAGCGTTCGCTCAAGCGGGCGAAGGTCGGCCATTGTGTAGGTATCCTTTCAAGAGATGTTTGGCGACAAATCTTGTTAAGGATAGCGGCACGGTGGCCTTTTATGCAGTTTCAAAGATCATTTTTTGTCCTGTACTGAGAGGCGGATTATATCTGGTTTGTGATAATTGTTTATGGCCAGTTACTTGCCGATACAGAAGGTTGAAAAAATCTGATTGAGGATATCGTCAGTCAAGGTCTCGCCAGTTATTTCGCCCAGTGTAGTCAGGGCGCCGCGCAATTTCAATAAGATGACCTCTTCAAATTCGCCTGCGATCAATAATTCGCTTGCCGCTTCCAACTGCGCATTGGTGTCGCGAATTGCTTGCGCCTGTCGCGCGTCCGTAATCATCAGATCATCGCGTTCGCCCGCTTCGCCACCGCTCAATTGATGCAAAATCGCCGCTTGCAATTCGTCAAACCCGGCGCCGGTCAGAGCCGAAATGCCAATCGCTTTAGCAACAGTTTCACTATCTGACGTCAGTTCTCGCGGCAGGTCGGTTTTGTTGAGTACAATCAGTCTGCTTTCGGCAGAGACTTGGTCGAGTAACCGGAGGTCGTCTTCTGTAGTTGGCTCGGAAGCGTCCAATATCAACAACCTGATGTCGGCATCGGCAATGGCTGTCCGACTGCGTTCGATGCCGAGTCGTTCAATCGGGTCGCCAGTCTCACGAATGCCCGCTGTGTCAATCAACCGCACCGGCAGGCCTCGAATTGCTGCGCTTTCATAAAGAGCGTCGCGCGTTGTGCCCGGCAGAGGGGTAACGATGGCGCGGTCAACGCCGATCAGACGATTGAATACCGATGACTTGCCGACATTCGGGCGACCAATGATTGCCAGATCGAAGCCCTCTTTCACATAGCGGCCAAAGGCGAAACTGGCGGCCAACTCCTGCAAGCTGCCTCTCACTTGGTTGAGTTTGACGATTAACTGCGCCAAGTTTTCCGGCGAGATGTCATCTTCAACGAATTCCAGGGCGGACTCCAACTGCACGACGATGGCAACCAAAGCGTCTTTGATTGGTCGCAGACGTTTCGCCAACGCCCCCTCAAGCTGGCGTGTTGCCAAACGCGTTTGGTACTCGGTCTGCGCGTTGATGAGGTCGCGCACGGCCTGCGCCTGCGCCAAATCCAGGCGGTTGTTGATGACGGCTCGCAAGGTAAATTCGCCCGGCTCGGCCAGTCGCGCGCCACCAGTGAGCAGCAAATCCAGCACCAGTCGGAGAATCACAGGGCTGCCATGGCAACTGATCTCCACCACATCTTCACCGGTGTAGGAATGCGGCGCTTTGAAGTAGATGAGGATGACTTCGTCAATCGGCTCTCGGGTGGTGGGATGGATGAGGCGTCCGAATTGGGCGCGATTGGGTGTGCCTGCCGGTTGCTGGGAAGCCGATTGAAAGAGCGATTGGGCGAGAGCCAGCGCTCGCTCGCCGCTGACGCGAATCACTCCTATGCCGCCACGTCCGGGCGGCGTCGAGACGGCTGCGATGGTGTCCCCTATGAGCATAGGCTTTCGGCTACAGGTTACAGGGAAGAGGTGATAAGGAACAGGGATGACAGAGAAAAGATGATGGGGCGAAAAGAGAAAAAGGAAGTCTACCAACTAACTGTTCTTGCTTCCCCTTCTCTCTCCTGTATGCTTTTCCTGAAACCGATTCAAGCCGGATAGACAGTGATCTTGCGATTTTCGCCAGTGCCTTGGCTTTCGGTTCTGACGCTGGCATCTTCGGAAAGCGCCAGATGAATGATGCGCCGTTCGACCGGACTCATGGGGTCGAAGCTGAAGGGGCGGCGCGAAAGGCGGACATTCTCTGCCGCTTTGGCCGCCATTAGGCGCAACTCTTTTTCGCGGCGCGCACGATAATTGTTTGCATCAAAGGTCAAGCGCGTCTCTTCGTCACGCTGATGCGTGAGGATGCGGCTGGCAAGGTATTCCAGGGCATCGAGCAGTTCGGCGTTGTGCCCTAACAGGAGACCGACATCCGGCCCGCGCACCGCGACTTTCACCTCATCGGCAGTCGTGTCGAGGGCAGCTTGCAGATCTAGCCAACTGGCTTCGAATAAGCGGTTCATCAAGTCTACGACTTCCTTCACGTCATCTGGTGCCATAGTTTCAAGTCCTCGACTTTATGATTTACTGAATCGCGCTCCGGGCAACGATTCAGGTTAAGGGGCGCACTATTTCGCTCTCTTCTTGCTTCCGGCGCTGACGACCGCTTGCTGTGCCTCCGGCTCTTTGTTCAGGCGGTTGATCGTCAGTTGGATAAAGACGCCGACAACGTTGCCAACCATCCAGTACAAGACCAGTCCAGTCGGGGCTGATAGAAAGAACAACCAAGTCAGCAAAATGGGCATCAGCCAGGTCATCATCACCCGTTGCATCTTCATTGCCGGATCGCCGGTCGTTGGCTGCGGCGTCAGCCAGGTCGAAGCGATCATGGTCACGCACATAATGATAGGCAGTAGATAGTAGGGGTCAGATTTCGACAAATCTTTAATCCATAACACCCACGGCTGATGGCGCACGTCGAGCGACACTGTCAGGTAGATAAAGAAGGCCCAAAAGATCGGCATCTGCAAAAGCAAGGGCAGACAACCGCCGAGCGGATTGGCCTCTTTCATCAACTCCATCTGCTCCTTTTGCAACTCCATCATCTCGCGTTCGTTCTTCTTGGGATTCTCTTTTAACCTCTTCAACTTCTCCTGTAGCTCTTTCATGCGCGGCTGATGTTTGGCCGCCTTCTTCATCTTCTTCGAGCTGTACCAGCGCAACGGTGAGAGCGCCAGATTGATGATAACCGTGACCACGACAATCGCCCATCCGTAATTGCCGAAGACCCGCGACAGATTGCCAAGCGACCACTCGATGGGACCGATGAGCGGGCGCACGATGCGGGCAAAGAAACCATAATCAATCAGGGTTTCCAGATTGGTACCTAATTGACGGCTGACTTCGGTCAGCAGGTGGCTGTCCTTTGGCCCGACGAAAATTTTGACCGGCGTATGCTGAGGAACCCCAACTGCCAGCGACGGGTAATCCCGCACCCCGGCTTCGTGTTCACTCTTGAGTTTGAAACTGGTCAAGGTGATTTCGCCCATCGGCAGAGGCGGCGCGACGACCAGTGCAAAATAGCGATCCACCAACGCCGCCCATTTATATCCGGCGCGCACGGTGTCCGTACCCTGCGCCAGGTGATAACCTGCGGCAACACCCTGCGGCAGCGCGTCGAGCGTCAACACCGTGCTATTGGCTTCGCGTCCAACCACGTGCGCATACCCGGCCAGTGTCACTTCATCCGTGCCGATGATTTTGACCTGTTGAACATCACCCGCCAGCGGTTTGTTGATCTGTAGGCGATTGGAAGCCGGATCAACTTGGGTGATTTGCGCGAAGATCGGGGTGATGTTCGCGCCAATGATGCGTTGATTGCTGTCGTCGATGCGAAGCGCACAGACTTGCGGAGGAACAGCATAACTGCCGGTCTGGTGCTCGGTTTGATCGCCAAAGCGCGGCCCGATGACCAACTCAACCGGCTGTTCGCCGCCATTGACCGACACCTCAACCTGTGTGTCGAAGATCATCTGGTCAGCGTGCAGAGAAAAGGTTTTGCGGGCGGTCACCATCGCAGAGCGATAACTAAAGACCAGGTCGAGTTGCTGACCCGATTGCAGTTGAACTTGGTTGGCGTCAGTTGGCAACCCACTCACCTCGAAATTCGATTGGTTGAGTTGCTCACCGATTTCCGGCGACCAAGGCAAGCGCAAGCGAAACGGCGCTCCGCCAATGGCCAGCGCCTCTTGAGGAATGAGTTCAAGTTGACTGCCATCGGCAGCCGTGATCGTGCGGATGACGCTGTCCACCCGTTCCTGTTTCAAAACCCATGAGGTCGCCACCCCGCCGCGATTGGAAAACTTGATCCTCCAAAACGGCGTTTCGACCGTCACCTCGCGCGGCGGCGCTTGGGTGGCCAGTGCCGCTGTCGGCGGCGATACAGACGCGGAGGTTGGCGCAGGCGAAGCGGGTGACGCAGGCGTAGGGGGTGGCGTTGTCGGTTTACCCGCAGGCGTTGTGGGATCGCCGCCTGATGGCTCGCTCGGCGCCTCCATCGAAGCGATGGGTTCGGGCGGCGGTGAGGGATAGAGGTAGCGCGTCGCAACCGGCCAACCGATTAGCACCAATGCGGAGAGCAACATCGCAACCAGCAATTTTGTTCGATCTCGATCCATCCAATCACAGCGGGCAAGGCAGCCTGCCCGTCCTTTTTAATTAAGCCTTCACTTCACCGGGTCATAACCGCCCGGATGAAAGGGATGACAGCGCAAGAGTCGCCGTACTCCTAGATAAGAACCGCGCAACGCGCCGTATTTCTGAACGGCTTCGAGCATGTACTGCGAGCAGGTAGGGCTGAATCGGCAGGCGGGCGGAAGCATCGGCGAGACGATCAGTTGATAAGCTCGCAACAAGTAAATCAGAACGAACTTCACTGATGGCCAATCCTCTTGAGAAAATTTACGAAGTCTTCTTCCACCTCTCTATACCCGGCTTCGAGAAGAGACTTCTTTACGTTGAGAACAATATCCACTGCCGCAGGTACGAGCGCCTGATTCTTTCTGAACACTTCGCGCAGCAGTCGACGCGCGCGGTTACGCCCCACAGAGGGCGCGGTCTTGCGCGTAACGGTCAACCCGAGGCGTGGTCGCGCCTCCGCATTTTGCAGCACAAAGGCCGTGAAGAATTTTGTAGACACCTTGCGACCTTGTTCATAGATGGTGCGGAAGCGCTCACGCTTGAGAATGCGATTCGTCTTGGGAAACTTCTCGGACATAAGCCTGACAAGTGACAAGTGACGAGTTGAGATGGCGATCAGTGCCCAATCCGTACGGCCAACGAATCTCGGTTCTGCTCACGGGTCACTGCCGTTTAGTAATGCGCCGGAGTCAACCGTTTGCGGCCTTTGGCGCGGCGACGCTTTAGTACGAGACGTCCGCCTTTGGTGCTCATGCGGACGCGAAACCCATGAGTCTTGGCGCGGCGGCGATTATTCGGCTGAAACGTTCTCTTCATGGTATTTACCTCTCTATCACCTAGTTTGCAGAAAAGACAAAAACTAACGAACTGCGATGGGTCTTGTCAACTTCCTAAGTTACTGAA
>CAYXVU010000216.1:2574-10303 GCA_964468725.1 uncultured Clostridia bacterium | reverse complement strand
GGCGCAGCATCAGCGTTCCGAAGGTCGCGTTATCTACGCCGATGAAATAGCCTTCGGTAGCTGCCGGATCATAATTATCTACGCCTTGCGGCGTCCATGGGCCGGTGCCGGTTGCGCCGCCGGTTAGATTGCGAAAGGCGCTAACGACGAGCGGTCCACCTCCGAGCAGGGAACTTTTGCGCACGACGAAGGCAGAGGTATGTCGAAAGATAAAGTTAGCGCCGACCAGTTCAAATTGATTGACGCCGATGTAGAGAGCGTTAGCATCAATGCCAAGCGTCGGGTAGTCGGATAGGAAGCCGGTGTCGCCTGCCGGTGCGACGAGGTCTTGTTGAAAGAAGAAGAATGTCCAGACCGTTGCAGCGGTGATGGTTGCCGTATCACTCACGGCCAACAGGACGCGATTTGGTGTGGAGACGTTGATGATGATGACGAACCAGCGATTCGAAAGGCGATCAAAGCGCACGCGCGGGTCACTCGTCCCGATGCCGTTTCTGACTGAATTGAAGAAGGTATTCATCGAAGCATTGAGCGCCCCGAGCGTGCCGGTATTTTTATCGAAGACTTTGATGCGCCCGTTGACGCTGACTAAGAATTGGGTCGGGCCGACTGCCCCCATGGTGTCGGGCGGGAAGGAGTTGGTTTCGGCCAGCGTCGCGCCGGTAAAGCTGGTGCTCGGAGTCTGCGGATTGGTGCGTCCTTCTTCGGGTGAAGTCGGCTGATCTTCGCCGGTCGCAGGAAAGCGTGACTGATTGGGCGAATTGGGGTTTTGCGGAAGACTTTTGCGGTCGGGGCGAATCTTCGGGGGGCGGCTCTCTTGTTCCTCCGGCGGTTTCGGACTGAGGAGCTCTTCTTCCATGATTTCGGCGGTGGTCTTTTGCACGCCGATGGAAGTCGCCGTCGGAATGCCAACCATCTCTTGCCTGCCATCCTGCGGTTTGGTCGCCGCGCGCGGCGGTGAGACGGGTATGGGGGGGGCGGCCTTGCTGGCCGCAGGTTTTCGGGACGGGCGACTACTGGTCTCTTGTGCAAGGACTCCGGCGTTGATCGAAAGAGTGAAGAGCGCAAGCATCAAATAAGTTGTCAGCCGTTTGATAGTCGAATAGCGGGTTGAGATGAAGAGCTTGAACATTGAATCCTCCACTAAATGTTTTGGTGATTATCGAGAAACGCAAAACCTGTCGTTTCGATCTTATGCTTTTTCTTATGCCTGAAGATGCGTCCGAACGACGCTGTCCGTTACTGCAACAAAACGGTTCGATGGTATCTGCACACTTTGTGTGTGTCAATAATCCCTCGTTGCTCCGCAGAGTGAGTCAACCGCATGAGCGGGCGATCTGTACAGCCCCGTTTCTCGATCTCTTCAGACGACACAAATATCCGCCCATGATTCCATAAAGCGGGAAAAAGGCTTTCTTTGTGAGATGAGGAAGTTTGCAAAGTTCCGAGCGTCCTAAGCGACGACTTCCTAAGCAAAGCAGATAGAAGTGCGGGCTTTCGCACAAGTCACGGGGAAATTGGCGCACCGCCGCAGGGCTCACGACTCCGGTAAAGAAAAATAGAGCCGGGGGTAACCGGCACATCATTTGCCTATTTCACAAAAAGGGTTGATGACGCCGAAAACCTGAAGAGCGGTGAGTGACGGATAACCATCGCTCGCAAATTCAGGCGATAGAAACAGCCGGAGGGCTGAGGAAGGGAAGCAATTTTTCTATCGGGACGGATTTCAGAAGAATAGCCATGAGGTTATCTGAAGTTTAACGCCCCGTCCGATGATTACAAGTCGTCCTGCCATTCTCAGGAGGTTCTCATGAGCACGCTATTTCACTTTATTCAAATGCGCCCCATCGAAAAGGCGCGAGATACCGAGACGGTTGCGGTTGCCAAAGAATCGGCTTTTCAAGATCAGCTTCGCAACCTTTGCGCGAGGGAGCCTTTCAACCCTGAAGCCGTTAAATCAGCGGCTGAAGCCTATCGCAAAAGCGAGGACTTTGCCGACGAAATCATGAATCTGAAGTATGCAGCCGAACTGTTGCAATTCGTCGAGAGGAGCAACGCAGAGGGGGCAGAGCTATCACGGATAGTGACTGAGATATTTGGTTCTGATGCCAAGTCGGTCATTGCCGATGCAGACTTTGACCATACCGTTCGTCGGGTAGCCGATACCATTGTGGCATTGAAGATTTTGTCCGGGCATTATCATTCTCTAAACCTTCTGCTCAATGTGCTGCGCGGAGCCGCGTTACTGACGCGGGTGGCTGCCTGTGATCCGACGCTTAGGGAACCGAATGGGGTTCGCAAATGGCTGCAAGCCGTCGCGGTGCTTCCTGCAAGTATTTTCCCTCTTCCAATGGCACAGAGGATGACGACGGGCGCGGCTGCCGCAGCCGCAAAGGAGAAACAAGAGACTCCAGTTGAAGCCGCCAACCGTTTGGAGTTTGCCCTCCGAGAATTGCTCAGAGTCACTTCTGTTGATCTGGAGTACCGTGCGGAGCCGGAAGAGAGTCAGTTGCTTTTGACGGCTGCAAAAGGCAAAAAATCGGTAAGATCAAAGCAACCCGGATTAAAGGCGCAGGCCGTCGAGCGGCTTTCAAAGCGCACAAAGTCCGCTTTAGATGATGCCGGAATCGCCTACCAGACATTGTCGTGGGCGGATTGCATTGCCAGAACCCGGCAGGCATTTAATGCCAGGCTCACAGACCTGAATTGGACAGAACTCGCGCTTCGCGGCGAGCCCTTACCCTACGCGCCCGACCCCGCACCGCCGACGGCTGACGCTCAAGCGCCCTTACCCCTGCTTCGAACGCACGGCCATCTACAACCGGCTGGATGGGGCGATCTGATCGTGGTTCAGCAGCACATCAAACAATATGAAATGGGAGAGATTGCGCACATCGAAAATGTACTGAAGAGCGAGAACAAAGAGAGGACGCACATTCGCCGGGAGTACATCGAGACGACTACGGTCATGGAAACCGAGGCGAAGACGGAAAAGGAGCGGGATCTGGAATCTACCGAGCGGTTTGAGATGGAGCGGGAGACTACCCAGACGATTCAGGAACAGGAAAGCCTGCAGGCCGGAGCGACCATCTCCGTAGCCTACGGATCGTTTGTAGAGTTCACAGGCTCTTTCGAGTATGCAACTGAGTCGGCGCGGGAAGAATCTTCTCGGCAAGCCAGTCAGTATGCCCGCGAAGTCACCCAACGCTCAGCGGAACGTATCGCCGAACGGGTGCGCGAGGAGCGCCTGCACAAAGTGATTAATGAGATCGAAGAAACCAATCGTCATGGCTTTAATAACACGGCGGGTGACGGCCACGTGGTCGGAATTTATCAATGGGTGGATAAGGTCTATGAAGCGCAAGCTTTTCAATACCACCAACGGCTGCTCTTTGATACCATCGTGCCGGAACCCGGAGCCTTCTTACAGCAGGCGCTTGCCGAGCAATTGCCGGAAGGAACCTTGCCTGCAAAGCCGCGCCCATTTTTGTATACAGCCGACCAAATTACAGAGGTCAATTACCGAGTGCTGGCGGCTCGCTATGGCGTGAAGGTATCCCCGCCTCCGCAAGACATTATCAAGGTCGTCCTCGATTTTAAGAACGTGACCGACCCCTCAAGTGGCGTTGACGTTTTTACCAATGTTGCGAAGCTGGCTATTGATGACAACTTCAGAGCCGTCAGCGCCAGCCTCTATATCCTTTGGGATGAAGTCCCGCCGGACGGCATGTTGGAAACCTGGTTAGGCAATCGTTGGTTATTCTCCTTCCCGGCAGGGCTGTCTCCCGAAGTTGGCGAACCCAATGCTTTCGACATCGTCGGCGAGCTAAACGCTGCGGTGATTGCCAAGAAAGTGGGCGGGTTTGCTGCAACCTATGAGATTACTTGTGCGCTGACCGATAGGGCTTTCGCCCAATGGCAAATTGACACCCACGCCGCCATTATGGATGCCTATCTGAATCAGCAGAGTGTTTATGATCAGGCGCTCGCAGCCTTACTGGCTGAGAAAGGATCGCAGGCGCTCGGACGCTCTCCCGCGGAATATCGCCGCTTGGAACGCGACGAGTTGAGAAAGTTCATGCTGTCAATGATTACCAATCAGGATTTCAGCGTCTTTAACTCCATCGAGACGGCGGCAGCGCCCGGCACCGGATATCTACAGCTTGATGTCAGTCGGGCAGAAACCGAAAGCCCTTATATCCGCTTCTTCGAGCAGGCTTTCGAATGGGTCAACATGATGTATGTCCTGCTTCCATATTTCTGGAGCCGCAAAGAGCAATGGGTCAATAAGCTGCAAACGACGGCAAGAGACTCGGAGAATGTAGACTTCTTACGTGCTGGCGCTGCCCGCGTGGTGTTGCCGGTACGCCCTGGTTTTGAAGCCGCCGTCCTCCACTTTTTAGAGACTGGCGAAGTGTGGCAGGGAGGGCCAGTGCCGGACGTAACGAGTCGGCTGTATCTGCCCATTCTTGAGGAGATCAAGGAGCATAGCGGAGAAACGTCGGAAAAGCCTGTTCCTTATGGCGACCCCTGGGAGATTAGAGTGCCTACCTCCTTGCTCAAACTACGCGAAACCAGCGATCTACCGCGTTGGGAGAAGCAAGCGGATGGAGCCTGGCAGCCCGTATCCGGCGCGTAACTCCGGTTGGCTCGGTAGGGTCGAAAAGAACGTCTTTCCGCTGGCAGAGTCTTTCCGTCGTTAGCTTGTCCTCCTCTGACCGGGAGGCAGAGATTACATGATTTGCTTAGAAGAGTTTCATTGCGATACGACGACCTTCATACTCGATACAACTAACAATCTCAGCCGGTGGGAGCGCGAGAATGACCTACCGCCAAGCCATTGCCCTGCGGCTTCGGTAACCAGACCCGGTCGCCGCTTGAGGCCGGTGGGCGTCCTGTTAGAGGCAATCTTGATTGGTCGTCGTACCAATTTGCGCTCCCCAATCAGTGAAGCGGAGACCGAGGCTTTGTGCGCGCCCGCCAATCAAGAAATGCTCAGAACCTACTGGTTCCGGGCGGTAACGCGGCAGGTACCTGCTGGTCAATTCTATATCGAGAGGATGCGCGCCGACCGGGCAATCGGAAGGCAGTTAGATCGGCTGGGAAGCCGAGAGTATTTTTACTTGTTTTTGCAGGCGGTGCAGTTTGGTGAGCGGTGCGCGATCAGAGAGCTGGAAAAGCAAAGTTTCGATAGATTCTGTCAATTGGTTGCGCTTGACACGCTCATCGCCCTCAATAACCTCCCGCGAAACTCCTCTGAGCGCAGCGAATTTGACCGTCTGCTTGGGGAGTTCACCAACGGGTTGCGCGATCTTCGGCAGGCTATCGAAGGCTTATTGAACTGGCAAACCGGAAGGGCGAGAGGCTTCGGCCCTGCGCATGCGGACATCATCAATGGTTTTGTTGATCGAGTGAACACCTGTCGCACCACTTGGCAGCAACTGCTTCATCATGCGGTTCTTGCTCAGCCTCCGACTCCTGAGCAGATGTTGGATTACGAACGCTTGCTGGAACTGGAACGCTACCGCGATAGCGTACGCCAACGCCGCGAGGAACTGGATCGCAGGCGGAGGGCAGCGGAAAGCGACTTGACGACATTGCGTAGTCTGCGCAATCGGGGCACTCTCGGGCCGAGACAGATAGCCGCTGCCAGCGCCAACGTCCGCCCGTTCATCGAGCGCATCCTGCGCGATGGCGAAGTGGATCAGCACGAGAGAGAGCAATTGGATGAACAGTTAGAGCAAACCGATGAAGAGATCAGCCGATTGCGGCAGGAGCGACAACGTGTGCAGGCTGAAGAGCAAACAACACGCGCCAGCGGAGCTATCGGGAGAGAAATCACTCAGTACACACAGCGTCTGCGCACTGTGCGCGCCCGCATCGCCGAGTATCTCCGGCTACAAAATGCCGAGCAATTCCGCGCCACGCAAACTGCCTCACGCAACAACCTGCTGCGAGATTTCGATGCGCTCATCAGCCGCCTCGCTACGACGCGCCGGTTTGCCACTCCGGGTCTGGGGGATGCGACTCAACAAGAAACTTATCAATGGCAAGCCTATCAGGGCTTGTTGGAGCGGCTCATCCTCGGCATTGGGCGAGCTTCGCTTGAGCACCTCTTCTCTGTCGTCTTTATCGGCTATGGCGCGGTGAACGCTGACCGCGATGTTGGCATTCGCAATCCGAGTGACGATTCTGTGCCGAGGGTTCTGAACATCAGCACCTATTCTGGTCATGGGCAAAATCGTGACGCGCTCACTGCCGTTGATATCAGTACCAGCGAAGTCATGCCCGTACTGGCAACTGCCCCGGATGTGTTCGTCGTCCCGGTGCGGTTTGTCGGGAGGGCGGGAATCCGACAGGGAGAAAGCTACGAATACACGGAGCTAAGGATGGTGGAGGAGCACACTCGCTCGTCGAATGATCTGGCAGATGTATTCGGTAAGATTGCCTATGGGCTGCTGATGCCGCCTGCGGGGCAAGGACGCACGCAAAGCCTCGATATTGAACGCCTCATGCCGAATGAGGAAGCGCAACGCATGGCGGCTCAACGCGCGGATGCTCTGATGGTTCGGGAAGGGCCAGTCGCCCCTTTACCGGCTGAAGTCGGACAAAATCCTGATGGCCGAACGATTCTGGCTGGTTTGGGGTATCACAATCTGACAGCCGCTGGCATGAGAGGAGTGTCGCCCCGAGGCCGCGAACTGTTAGAGCAAGAGCGGCGGAGCATCCTGCTGGAATTGGAAGCGCGGGTTCGCACTCATCGTAGTCTCTCTGCTGATGTAGATCTCTGGCGCGATGAAGGATTACAAGCCGATCAACCGCGAACGGGTTTGCGCCATCTGATTGTCTACCCCGATCTTCCTCAGGTTGTCAGATGGGTTCAGGAAGTCATTCGGGCAGATCGGACGGCTCCTAACGGGATAACGGCACGATTGTGGCAGTTTCTATGGGATTTGCGTGGCGCTAATGCGCCGCCAAGTCGCAGGGGGCAGGCTGTTACCGTTGACTACCTTTATCGTTCACGCCGTGACCCCCGCCGTCTCCTCTGCATCCGAGTCTTAATCTCGCACGTCTTCGAAGCATTTGCCGTCAGTGATCGCTGCCAGATGATTGCCCGCGTCGGTTCGACAGGGAATGCCGTAGCTCCTCATAATCACATCGAGATCAATCTTTTTCCGCTTGACCCGCGCACTGGAGAAACCCTTGAAAACGACCGGATCGGCTCGATCTTGCCGCATGAGTTTTTCCCCTTATTTTGAGCGCACACCTGCGGTTCACTTCATGGGAATTTTGATGCCTTTTCGATCTGCCGTATGGCGAGCCTCTTCATAGCCTGCGTCAACGTGGCGCGCTACGCCGATGCCGGGATCATTGGTCAAGACGCGATGCAATCGTTTGGCGCCGTCCTCTGTGCCGTCGGCGACGGTCACCTGTCCGGCGTGCAACGAATAGCCGATGCCGACGCCACCGCCGTTGTGAATCGAAACCCATGACGCGCCTGATGCCGTATTGAGCAACGCATTCAAAAGCGGCCAATCGGCAACCGCATCCGAGCCGTCTTTCATGCCTTCGGTCTCCCGGTAGGGCGAAGCGACCGAGCCGGTATCAAGATGGTCGCGGCCAATCACAATCGGCGCTTCGAGTTTGCCTGCGCGAACCAGATCATTCATCGCTTCGCCAAACTCGGCGCGTTCGCCATAGCCAAGCCAGCAGATGCGCGCGGGCAAGC
>CAYXVU010000216.1:0-2564 GCA_964468725.1 uncultured Clostridia bacterium | reverse complement strand
CGAGGAGATCCAGTTCGCCGCGTCGCCGCGCACTGGAGACACGCGAACGCGCCAATTTCAGCCACCGGGCTAAGACCGGATCGTCAGGAAAGAGTTCCAGCGCGAGGCTATCCGTTTTGTGAATGTCTTCGGCTTTGCCCGACAGCGCAACCCAGCGGAAAGGGCCGCGCCCTTCACAAAAGAGCGGGCGAATGTATTCGGGTACAAATCCCGGTATCGCAAAAGCGTCGGTGACGCCGCGTTGTTGGGCTTGGGCGCGAATGTTGTTGCCGTAGTCGAAGGTCACCGCGCCCAGTCGTTGCAAATCGAGCATGGCGCGCACGTGAACGGCCATTGCATCCATCGCGCGCCCCATGTAGTCGTCAGGGTTTTGGTCGCGCAGTTCGGCGGCTTCGCTGAGGCTCAGGCCATTGGGTACGTATCCGTTGAGGGCATCGTGGGCGCTGGTCTGATCGGTCAAGACATCCGGGACGATGCCGCGCCGCACCATCTCCGGCAACACGTCCGCGCAATTACCGGCCAGTCCGACCGAGAGGGCTTCGCCGCGCCCGCGCGCTTCATTGATGAGGCGGAGCGCTTGGTCGAGCGAAGTGGCCATCTGGTCGCAATACCCAGTTCGTATACGCTTTTCGATGCGCGCCGGGTCAACATCAATACCGAGAAAGCAGGCACCGTTCATGGTTGCCGCGAGCGGTTGCGCGCCGCCCATGCCGCCCATGCCGCCGGAGACCACCAGTTTGCCTTCAAGCGAGCCGCCGAAATGTTTGCTCGCGGCGGCGGCAAAGGTTTCGAAGGTGCCTTGCACGATGCCCTGACTGCCGATGTAAATCCATGACCCGGCAGTCATCTGCCCGTACATCATCAAGCCTTGTCGTTCGAGGCGATGAAACTCGTTCCAATTTGACCAATGGCCGACGAGGTTGGAATTGGCGAGCAGGACGCGCGGCGCGTATTCGTGAGTGCGAAAGATGCCGACCGGTTTGCCCGATTGGATGAGTAAGGTTTCATCGTTTTCCAAATCTCTGAGCGCGGCGACGATGGCATCAAAGGCTTGCCAGTTGCGCGCGGCGCGACCAGCGCCGCCGTAGACGATGAGGTCATCGGGCTTTTCGGCAACGTCGGGATCCAGGTTGTTCATCAACATTCGAAGCGCGGCTTCCTGATGCCAGCCTTTGCAACTGATGGCCGTGCCGCGCGGTGCTTTCATGATACGTGATTGGCTCATGGTTCTCGGTTACTTTTTTCTTTGTTTCCAACGCTCATATGATTGTTTGAATCGAGGTTCATTCGGCAATAATTCCATAGCTTTGCTATAGGCTTGAAGGACTTCTGTATCCGGTGAGCGCAGCCAAGCTAATGATCTCGCCAGATCGAACCAACACCAGGCATTCCTTATCGGATCATCGGATAGTTGGATAGCGCGCCGTAATAACTCTATGGCCTCTCTCTTTAATTTCTTCTTTGTTGTAATATCTCTTTCCAGTAGTGACACAGAGAGTTTCAGTTTTGTTTGGGCGTACTCATGAACTGCTTTGGGGTTATCTTTAATCAAGTCATAATTTGCGGCAAAGATTTGATGAGCTTCTCGCCATCGCTCTGATCGCTTATGTAAAACGGCCAGTTCAACCAGGTCATTGATGTTAGAAGGAGAGGGTATATCAGCCAAGATGACAGAAGCTTTCTTTGCATTTCCGTGATCGAGAAAGACTTTGGCCATAGCAATATAAAGCAAGTGTCGGTCGGTTATTACCTGATCGGCTGCCGCCGTAGTAAATATCTTTTCTGCCGCGGGCAATTCACCCAACGATGAGCGATATTCAATCAGTTGTGCAAGCAAGGCTCCAGACTTGGGAACGCGTTTAGCTGCAGATTCCAGAATTGAAATTGCATTTTGACGTTCTCCTACGGCCCATAAATGGGCACTTTCTCGAAGGGCATGAATCACGATGTATTGCGGGTGAGCTGGTAAGATAACTCGAAAGTATGAACGGGCTTCATCGAATTCAAATACTGGTGTTGGCGAGCCGTTTTCTTGCATTTTTCGCCGAATCTTTGGAATGCCAGTTCCTCGACCTTCAGCCAATCGTAGCTCTTTGAGAAATTCGCCAATGCGCCGATTTCGTGTTGGCACTGGGGGAAGTGAAGCGCCTGGTTGTAGATGTCCAACTTCAATCCCGGGAACCGGACCCGGATAGCTAACGATCTCCATTCGATCAGGATACAGATAAACCTTCACCGGCTCTAGTACCCCGTCATAACTTCTATGGTAAACCGCATTGACCAGGGCTTCTTCCATAGCCTCATATGGAAAGGCGACCGTTCGCTGTACTTCGGCTTGGTTGGGGACCTTCCTTACCATAGCTGTGCTGAAGGCATCGAGATAGTCAAGCGCCTGACGGATCTGTATGTGGATGGGGCCTCTGAAAACCTTCTCTTCTATTAAGTCTCCTCCAGCGTCATCTCCAAACTGAACCACCTCAATACGGGTGCCGGGGAAAAAGCGTTCCGGATCATTTACAAAAAACAATAGGGCTACGTTCTTTGGAGCCTCATAGCCATTTACT
>CAYXVU010000215.1:0-10359 GCA_964468725.1 uncultured Clostridia bacterium | reverse complement strand
GAGCGCAACGATCAATTCGACGTGCGCATAGATCACGCGCTCAACTCGGCGGCGAAGCTGGTCGGGCGCTACAGCTTCTCAGACAGAGACTTGTTCGAACCCTTTTCCGGCCCCGCCTTTCCGGCAGTGCCCGGGTTCGGCAACGATGTGCTCAGACGCGCGCAGAATTTCATGCTCGGCGAGACCCACATCTTCTCGAACCGGCTGGTCAACGAAGCGCGCGTGGCATTCAATCGCGTCTCGACCGCCGTGCTTCAAGAGAACGCCGGTACGAGCCTCAATCAACAGGTCGGTCTGCCGGAACTATCGAGCAACCCGCGCGATTTCGGGTTGAGTTTCATCACCATTACTGGTTATTCGCCGCTCGGCCACGAATTCAACAATCCGCAAGAAGGCGTCATTAACCTCTTTCAAGCTCTCGACAATGCGACCTATGCGCGTGGCAAGCACCTCCTCAAATTCGGTTTCGATTTTCGCGCCACCCAGCAAAACGCTTTTCGAGATGTGCAGTCGCGCGGCTTTCTGACCTTCTCCGATCAGTTCCCGTTTACCGGCAATGCATTGGCCGATCTGTTGTTGGGCTTCCCGTTTCTGACCGGCGGCGCGAAGCTCGACAACCATCAGCATCTGCGAACGGAAAGCTATAACTTCTATGTCAACGACAACATTCGCTTGACGCCGAATCTGACCGTCACCGCCGGGTTGCGGTACGAATATAATTCGCCGCCGGTAGACGCTGACGACCGCGCCAACACCTTTGACGCGGCGACCGGCACGCTGGTGCGCGTGGGAACCAATGGCGTGCCGCGCGCGGCATTCGAAGCCGATAAGAACAACTTCGCGCCGCGCATCGGATTGGCGTGGACGATGGGTAAAAACCGTGATCGCGTGCTGCGCGCTGGCTATGGCATCTACTACGATCAATCGGCGCTCGCGCCCGGCGAAGGATTGTACTTCAACAATCCGTTCTTTGATTTGAGCCTCTTCTTTCCATTGCCCAATCAATTGCTGACGCTCAACGATCCGTTCCCGGCTAATTTTCCGTTCCCCTTGCCCGATGCGGCGTTGGCTTTGCAACGCGATTTGAAGACCGCGTATGTGCAGCATTGGAGTTTGGGTCTGCAACAACAGTTGGGCAGAAGCCGCGTCGTCGAAATCGCCTATGTCGGTTCAAAGGGAACCAAGCTGCTGGCCGGACGCGACATCAATCAACCGCAGGCCAGCCCCAACCCGAACAACCTGCGACCGCTGCCGCAATTTGCCGACATCACGCAGATCGAATCGCGCGCCAATTCCAGTTACAACAGCCTGCAACTCCGTCTCCAACAGAACCTCGATTTCGGCCTGTCGTTTCTGGCCTCTTATACCTGGTCGAAATCCATTGATGACGCGTCAAACTTCTTTTCGAGCGCCGGGGATGCCAACTTTCCGCAAGACAGCAACAACGTGCGCGCGGAACGTGGGCGGTCGAATTTCGATGTTGGCCATCGCTTATCGCTGAGCTATACGTTCGATCTACCGTTCGGCAAAAACGGCGCGTTTTTGTGGGATAAAGGCTGGCTGACGACGCTCCTAACCGGATGGCAAACCTATGGCATCGTCACCTTACAAACCGGCAGGCCGTTTACCGTAGCCTTGCTCTCCGACATTGACAACAGCAACACCGGGCGTTCGTCATTCGGCTTTGGCGCTAATGATCGCCCGAACGTCGTCGCCGATCCGAAACTTTCAGACCCGACGCCGGAACGTTGGTTCAACACAGCAGCCTTCCAATTCTCGCCCTTCGGCACCTTTGGCAATGCCGGTCGTAACCTCCTTGACGGGCCGGGTTATCAAAACGTCAATGCCTCGGTGGTGAAAAACACTTTGCTGCGCGAAGGTCTGAATCTGCAATTTCGTTTAGAAGCCTTCAATCTCTTCAACCATGCCAACTTCAATCTGCCTGATAATTTCTTAGGCTCGCCAACCTTCGGGCAGATTCTTTCGGCGCAAAGCCCGCGCCACTTGCAACTCGGATTGAAATTGCTGTTTTGATCTTTCGGCGCATCGCAGCTAGTCGTACTAGACGCTGCGATGCGCCGATCTCTCATACTCGTCGGCTCACCTGACGACGGAGGGCCGCGCTCCCTATTCCAATTGAATACTCAAGGCGCTGACGACTCGCGGAGAGTTGGCAGGCGATTGGGTTTGCTGCGCGTGGTTGGGAAGGCGAAACAGAAACCAAACAGCGATACTGCAAGCGAGAACGAGCAACAACAATGCGACGGCCAGTATCACGCGGCGTGGAGCGCGCGACAACCGCCGGATCAACCGCTGCACGGCGGCGCGCATCAAGTCGGCCATCGGCGTGGAGCGCGCAACAGCAGGCGCAGAAGGAAGCGAGTCACTTTTCTGAATCGGCTGCAAAGATTCGTCTTCTTCTCTAACAATTCGTACGGCGGCGATAAACTTGTAGCCGCGCTTGGGAATCGTTTCGATGTACAGACGTTTGGCGTTGCCTTCGCCAAAGGTCTTTCTCAGGAGATAGACATACTGTGTAAGATTGCTCTCTTCGACAAAATTATCCGGCCACAATTTTTCGATCAATTCATCCTTTTCGACAACTCGCCCGCGCGCTTCGATCAATATAAGGAGTAATTCGAATGCCTTGCGCGTCAAAGCTACCGGCTCGCCGTCCTTGAAAAGTTGATAACGACGCACATCTATTTTGAAGTGACCGAACTCGTAAGCGACGACCGCTGTGTCCCTCATGGTGGTGTCCTATGAATTGAGAAATTTCATCCGCTGAATTGAAGATTTTTATCTCTCCGAGCCTTTAGGCTGTTTGCCAGATTAGAGAACGAATCTGTGCTGCATTGGTTCCGCTTTACAGAGGCTGGCGCGAGGCTTTTACTGAACTTTAACGATTGTCAATCTTGTAACAAGCGCCGCACTCCTTCCATCAAAACCAAGCAAGCCAGACGACGTGAATGGCAAGAAGTGCGAGAGAGGTTAAAGCCTGCCCGAGGCTGTCCCCTACGGTTCGCAAGTTCAGGATGCATAGGAAATTCTGAGGATGTGCCGACGAAATTTTGCTCCAGCTCGAAAATTTTAGGAGGCACGAAGTAGTTATGAGAACTCTACGCAAGATGAAAAGGTTCGCAACATTGAGCGTCTTTCTGATGATCTCAACCTTGTTGATGCCATCTTCGACCTTGTCGGTCTTCGCGCAAGCGACGACGGGTTCGATTCGTGGCGCTGTCACGGATGAATCCGGTGCGCTCATCAGCGGCGCAAGCGTCAAGGCGAAGAACCAAGCAACGGGCGTCGAAAGCCCGGTCTTCACTACGACCGGTGAAGGCATCTACAACATCCCCAACCTGCTTCCCGGCAAGTACACCCTCACGGTTGAAGCCAGCAACTTCAAACGCGCGGTCTTCACCGATGTGGATGTCCGGCTCGGACTAGAAGCGACGATTGACGCAACCCTGCAAACCGGCGGCGTTAGCGAAACCGTCACCGTCGTAGCCAACAGCGAGACGACAATTCAAAAAGAGACGGCGCAAGTCTCTTCCAATTTCGATGCGCGGCAAGTGGCCGAGCTGCCTTCGAACGTCGCAGGCGCGGGCATTGACACCTTGGCGCTCTTGGTTCCCGGCGTCGTTCCCAACGGCTTGGGCGGCACCAACACCAACGGCACAGGGTTGTCAGTCAATGGCAATCGCGCCCGTTCGAACAACTTCTCGATTGACGGACAAGACAATAACGATCTGGCCATCGGCGGGCCAAGTTACTTCGTCAGCAATCAAGATACGGTGCAGGACTTTCAAGTCATCACTAACAACTTCTCGGCGCAATACGGTCGCAATCAGGGCGCCATCGTCAACATCGTGACGAGAGCCGGAACCAACGATCTTCACGGGACAGCCTCATGGTTTCATCGGGATCGTAAACTCTTTGAGAGCTTGACGAACAAAGAGAAGATCGCCGCCAACCCTGATGGCAGCCGCGTCAACGAAGACCCGCCGCCGCTGCTTTATAATGTCTACGGCGGCACTTTGGGCGGGCCGATCATCGAAAACAAAGCCTTCTTCTTCGGCAGCTATCAGGGCATTCGCACTCGCGAATCCTTTACGGCGCGCAGCACGGCGCTGGCTATCCTGCCGCAAGACTTGGCGCGTTTGAAAGCCGATTTTCCGAACAACCCCATCGCCGCAGCCCTTGCCGATTTCAGCGCCTTTGCCGTCACCGATTTCGGTTTGGTGCGACCGCGTACCGATGTTGCCAATCCTTTCGACACCATCACCCTGGGCGGCAATGTCTATCGCGCCGCCTTGCCGGAACGCGTCTTCGAAGGGCCGACAGCAACGCCGAGCAACCAAGAAGAGTTCACGGGCAGAGTGGACTGGACGCTGACCGACAAAGACGGCCTCTGGGGGCGCTATCTGTTTCAGGATGGCAACTTCAAAAATGGCGTCATTGCCGGTGGAACATTGGCCAATGCTTCGGGCAACGGCTTCACCGGTGATGCTCCCTATCGCAGTCAGAATTTGAGCATCGGCTGGAACCGGCAAGTATCAAACCGTTCGCTCAATGAATTCCGTTTCGCCTACACCCGCCTCTTTCTCGGCTTCGGCGGCGGTTGTGACGGATTGAAAGGCTGCATACCGGAGTTTGCCAACGTCGGCAGCGCTTTCACCAACCTGACCTTCGGCGCGGTGCTCGGCGATAACACGGGCACGCCGTTGCAAACGGTTGGCGGCGGCACGGGATTGCCGCAGGGTCGCAATGTGCAGGTCTATCAATTCTCCGATAACTTCTCGACCACGCGCGGGCGGCATCAGTTGATCTTTGGCGCTGATGTGCGTCGCTTGCCCAACTCCTCGACCTTCCTGCCGAACTTCAACGGTCAGTTTAACGTCAACACGAAAGCCGCCTTGTTGGCCAACAACCCGTTCCGGGTGACAGTGGCGGTCGGCGAACCGACGATTGAGTACAAAGAGACCGATCAGTTCTATTTCTTCCAAGACGATTGGAAGGTGCGCGAGAACCTGACCCTCAATCTCGGCATTCGCTACGAATACACGGGTCAACCCATCAACACGCTGCACGATTTCACGGTAGCGCGGGAATCCGATCCGAACACCGCCATCTGGCGACAGAACCTGCCGCTTGAAGCGCGCACAGTGCCGCTGCTGCCAGGCGATAAAAACAACTGGGCGCCGCGCATTGGCTTTGCCTATTCGCCGCGCTTCGGCAAACGTTGGTTGGGCGAAGATGCCACCGTCATTCGCGGCGGTTATTCGGTAGCCTTTGATCCGACCTTCTATAACATTTTGGTCAATGTACAAGGTTCGGCTCCGGTGGTCTTCAACAATCAGACGACCAACACGGCGGCGCGGGAGTTTCCGGTTCCAACAGGCGCGCTGACCGGCGATAACATTCGCGCCTTCGCGGCGCGGCAGAATGTGATTCTCCGCAACGCCTTCGACCCGAATCTGTTGGCCAATCGCACGACCGTCTCGCCCGACCTCCATCTGCCCTATGCGCAGCAGTGGTCGCTGGGCATTCAACGACAGATCAATAGCAACAATGTTGTGGAAGCCCGTTATCTGGGAACCCATGGCATCGGGCTGTTCCAAAACGTCAATGCCAATCCGCGCGTTGATCGTCTCATCAACGGCTTCACGGTTGGCGGCATTCAATTTCCGGGCTTCCCGAATTTAGTGCCGCAAGGGATCACGCCACTCGCTTGCGTCAACGATCCGGCAACGGCTGAAAACGAAGGCAACTGCAACGGTCGTCTCTTCCGTGCCGGTCGTGAGACCCGGCGACAGAACTCCGCGCAGTCGCTCTATCACTCATTGCAAACGCGCTACAGCGGGCGCGCATTCAATCAAGTGAGCTTCGGCGCTGCCTACACTTGGAGCAAGGCGCTCGATAACATCAGCGAAATTTTCGCCTTTGTAGAAAACACGCTGGCGCAAAATCCCTTCAACGTAACTGATGCCGAACGCAGTTATTCGGGCTTTGATCGCCGCCATGCCTTCTCAGCCAATTGGATTTGGGATGTGCCGGGAAACCGCGACCAAAAAGGCGTTGTCGGCCATCTGCTCGGCGGTTGGCAATTGAACGGAACCTATCTGCTAGCCAGCGGCCAACGCTACACGCCCATTCAAGGGTTAGGTCTCAACCTGCTGATTCCGAGTTATCTGGATCCGCTCGGCGGCGAGATTCTGCGACCCTTCATCGGCAACCCTGACGCCGACCCGCGTCTGGTCGGCATCAGCCAGATTGACGCCAGCCTCATCTTTGGCGCCCCCATTGCCAATGCCAGTGGGTTCTACTCCTTTAATGAACTCTTGAACAATGGCAATGCCGTCGCGGTTGGTAAAAAAGATGTCGCCTATATCGTCAATGCGCCGGGAGCGGCAAAGATTTTCGGCACACCGTATGGCGATGCGGCGCGCAACACCTTGTTGGGGCCGCGTCTCAATCAAGTCAATCTCGGCATCTTCAAAACCACGCGCTTCAACGAACGCGTGCGCGTGCAGTTCCGTACGGAAATCTTCAACCTTCTCAATCATCCCAATGCGGGCGCGGGGCTGGCGGGCGCAGTAACTTTCCCCACCGTTCCGACGCCGTTTGTGGATCAGGCAGGCGTGCCGGGCGGCGCGTTTGCTGAAAATTCGGACATCGAGTTCGGTCGCCGAATTTTGCAATTCGGCTTGAAGATCATTTTCTAGGTGGAGTTGTCTCACCACTTTATCGAGAGGGGCTTTGTCCCCTCTCTTTTTTCTCTCATCGGTAGTTCGGTTTTTGGTTCGATAAGAAAAGCGTGCCCTGTTGAATTCTTTGGAGGTGCATCGGTTATGTTAGTCGGCTCCGCCCTTTCTCCGTCCGCCGCCCCGCGCGCCAATCACCAGGAATTGCAATACACTGTTAAGCAGTTGGAAGACCTGCTTACCCGCCTGAAAGCCGACATCGAAGCTCTGGAAAAGGCCGAAGGGCTTACCCTCGATCAAGGCTTCGACATCACGGCTGAATTGCGGCGTTATGAAAACAGCTTGATTCAAAACGCCCTGCGCGTCAGCGGCGGCAATCAACGAAAGGCCGCCGAACTTTTAGGCATCCCTCATACGACGCTAAACAGCAAAGTGAAACGCTACCGCATTCGCTGGTAAGTGGTTTCTGCCAGCAGGCTCGCTGACGGGTGCAATGGGCATAGTGAAGAGATCAGTCATTCGCCTTTTTCGGGCTAAGAGGCAAGAGGAGCCAGTGTCTTGGCGGCTCTGCTTCGCCGTCAGATGATCGCCTGCGCGGCGGTCAAAGCTTCACTTCGCCACTTCCGGTAATTGTGCGCTTGCGGCACGCTCTTTGAACGATAGGAAGAAGATCAACGCACAGAGTATCGTTAGCCCGCACGGGACGCTGAAGACGTATGCGTAGTTCGTTCCTTGCGCTGTCGAGAAATAGTCACGAATCCAGCCCGCAAACAATGAGCCGATGAACATCCCCGCGCCGAGCGCAACGAAGGTGATAAACGCCTGCGCCGAAGCGCGAATGTCGGGCGTTGCCACTGAATCAACATGAATATAGGCGACAACGAAGAAGCAGACATAACAGACCCCATGCAGTGACAACGCCGCAATGACCAGCCAGGTCGGCTCGCCGAAGGCGAAGACTGCATAACGAATCGGCCAAGCCAAAATGCCGAGCGCCATGGTTTTCCGCACCCCCCACTTGGTCAACATCCTCGGCAATGCCAGCATCGTGCCGATCTCCGCTGCTTGCGCGATGGTCATCACCGCCGGAATGTTGGCGCTCTGAATGCCGATGGTTTCCAGAAATGGCGCGGTCAGCACGTAATAGAACATCAGTTCGGTGGAGACGACGAAGATGATCACGGTGAAGAACGCAAAAGACGGGTCGCGCAATAGCTTGAGCGCCGATAAAAAAGCCCAGGGACTCTCGCCGCTTTTGGCGGGCGGCGTGTGCGGCAGCGCCAGACAGAAGAGTCCGAGCGCGATGGAGAGAAATCCGCCGAGCCACAGACTATCTGCACCACTGAGTCCCGGAAGACCCTCCGGCCACATCTTGCGAACCCCGGTCAGCAACAACCCGGCAGCAATCCAGCCAATCGTTCCCCACACCCGTACCAGTCCAAATTTGTTCTTCGCATCGGGCAGGTGATGAAAGGTGATTGAGTTGGTTAAGGCCAGCGTCGGCGCATACATCAGCGCCCACAGCAACATCAACACCGTCACGCTGCCATAGCCGGTCACCCGCGCCATCGCACACAAAAAGATGCCTCCCGCCAGATGCAATATCGCCAGCAGTTTTTCGGTTGAGATGTAGCGATCCGCTAACTGTCCTCCGCAAAACGGCGCGATCATACAGCCAAGCGGCAGCAAACTGAGGATGAATCCGTACTGCGTACCGCTGAAGCCGAGTTTTTCAAAGTAAGCCGCAATCACCGGCGACCACACGCCCCACACCGCGTACTGCAAGAACATCATCATCGAAAGCCGCCATCGCACGTCTCGGTTCATCGCTTTCCTCCGCAGTCAGGTGACAACCGCTCAGTGACCTCTGTCTCTTAGCCCTGAATGTCGTAACAGACCATGTGGGTCGCATTGCGAACCAGAAGCCTGCCATTCACGATGACCGGCACATTCCATGTCCGGCCTTCGAGCGCCGAAAACTTAGCCACTTCGGTATGCTGATCGGGCGTCGCTTTGACCAGAACGACTTCGCCTTCTTCGGTGGTGATGACCAAATGGCCGTTGGCCAGCACCAGTTGCCCAAACCCATAGCGACCGCCCTTCCATTTGCGCTCCCCGTTGGCGACATCCACGCAGGTCAGAATGCCTTCGTCGAAGCCATACACATAGCCATTATGAAAGACCGAACTATTGAACTTATTTTTGATTGAGGTATTTTCCCAAACTCGTTGCGCCGTCAATGCGCTGCCGTTGGCCGTGAGCTCAACAACTGCCGCACCTTTGCCATACCCCGAAGAGATGAAGACGCGATTGGGCGCAACAACGATGGGTTGCGAACAGTTGATGCCCATCGAAGTCTGCCAAGGATACTCCCATATCAATGAGCCGTCCGCGATATTCAACCCCACAACCCGCGTCGAGGTGATGGTCAGAATATGTCGGTTGCCCGCCACCGTCACCAACATCGGCGACACGTAGGCTTGCCGATCATTGAGCGCCGTCCAGACCCGTTCGCCGGTGTTTTTGTTATAAGCGACGATTGATTTGCCGCTCGTGCCGCCGGGTTGCACAATCACTTTATCATCCACCACTAGCGGCGCGCCCGACATGCCCCATTCAAGGTTGGACGCGCCATTGTCGGACAAGATGTTGCGCGACCAGATGCGTCTGCCCGTCTGCGCCTCCAGACAACGCAATTCGCCTTTCGCGCCGAGCGCATAGATACGCCCCTCATTCCAGGTTGGCGTCGCGCGCGGCCCGTCGCCGCCCATTGACTCTGACTCTTTGAATTCGGCATCCCAAGAATGCGTCCAGACCTCTTTGCCAGTGGCGAGTTCGTAGGCTGCAACCACTTCTTGAGAGCGCCGCTGCTCGATGGTGAAGGCCACTCCGTCCGCCGCAACGAAGGAAGCCCAACCGCCGCCGATGGGCGCACGCCACAGTT
Source organism: uncultured Clostridia bacterium (assembly GCA_964468725.1). Classification (GTDB taxonomy): domain Bacteria; phylum Acidobacteriota; class Blastocatellia; order UBA7656; family UBA7656; genus CAYXVU01. Next base: position 711 of record CAYXVU010000215.1, on the reverse strand, counting down.
CGCGCAATTTTCCCGATGGCCAGTTGGTCAAAATGGTGCTCTCTTCATAGCGTCCGTCACGATTCAGGCCGCGATAGTCTGTCCAGCGATTGGCCGCTGCTTTCGGCGCGCCGCTGGAGGCTGTCGCAGGCGCGCTGGCCGGGTTGAGAGCCGGGCTTGCCGTCGCAGGCGTCGCGGGCGCGGGCGCGTTATCGGCAGGTGGTGCGGGTGGGTTTTCGCGTTGCGCTGCGCGGTGGCGTTCGAGTTCATCGTAGTGCGCTTCCTGATCGGGGTTGGTCACCCAAAATTTCGGCAAGATGCCAACCGCCGCCAGTCCGTACAGCCCTGCAACTAGCAGCACGACAACCCCGGCTCCGACTCCGATCTTGAAGGTCAATGTACGATACCAAGGAATAGCTTCCATACGATTGCTTGCTCCTCTCAACAATGGCGCTCGTTTGATCTTTCCTTAGCCAATCAAGCGACGGCGCGATCAAACCGAGAAACGGGCGCATTTGTTCTTCTGTTCTTCAGTCTCTCTGATCGTTCAGTATTTCAAAAGTGCTCTGTTCGTTAAAGAGAAAAATAGGACACCAATAAACTTGTCTGCGACGGATGGCTGACGAATCCGGCCAACTGATTCGTCAGCCATCCGTCCAGTCTCTGTTCATCCGTGTCCCCTTCTTACCGAGAACGGAATGGCCTTACGGTTTCTCTGTTTGTGCCGCTGCA
>CAYXVU010000214.1:7741-10534 GCA_964468725.1 uncultured Clostridia bacterium | reverse complement strand
CGGTGGATGGCCGCCGCGAACCGTCGGCGCTGGTGCTGCAATCGCGCGTACGCTCCAACGCATCGGGCGCGCGCGTCGGCTTATATTGCGCGCAAACGAGATAATTCCGCACTTCAAACGAGATATTTGCCAGAATTCTATTTTGACTGTGTCAAAATGAAAAGGCCAGCTTTTGAGGGCTGGCCTTTGCTCTACTCGCCAATTTCTGCTCAAAAGTCCTCAATCGTCACCCTGTAAGGAATGGAAAACGTCACATTGGCAGCAAAATTGCCAGCGTCCGGGTTCTTCGCCGTCAGCCGGATTTGCGTCGCATCGTTGGAGTAGATATACGCTTGGGCGTAGACCCCTGCCGTCGTGGGATTTTGCAGAAATAAGCGAGGCGTTTTGGGGTAGTACCACTTCAGCGCCTGATTCCCACCATACACGATGCTATCTGCTGTTGTAGCAGCCAAAGAATAGGCTCCCGATTGCGACTGAAGCCGCATAGGAGTATTTTGCCACGCCGTGCCACTCGAAATGAGTGCCAAATACGCGGCGTTGGGAATTCCAGCAACCCCTTCAATGCGGACGAAATCCCCGGCAGTCGTACCGGAGTTGATGCCAAGCTGTACGATTCGATCCCCGGCGTAGTTGAGCAAGGTCAGCCCCTCAATATCGAGATTGATTTTGTAGGTAGAGCCGTTGTTGTAAATATCGAACAGGCCATCTGTTGTGATGCCCCGCCCGTCAAACGTGCAGTTCTTCACCACGATCACCACATCTCCGCGCGTCGCAGCAGTAGCAAAGCCCCCGTTGCGCCCAAATTCAAGGATACCGCGTGCGCCATTGGTATTGCCGCCGCCACTAACAAACGTGCAATTTTCAAAGCGCACAAACCCGCTCACCATCTCGGAGCCTTCCACGATGGGGCCAATTGTGCCGGTGGGTACACCATCGCCCGCGTGGATGTAACAATTGCGCGCACCTACATTGCGCCCGCTCACAATCAGCCCAGTCGGTAGAGCGCAGTTCTCATACCACACGTCCTCCACCGCGCCGTGCATGTCTGCCCCCAAGACCTCGCCGCCATACCCAGAGACCAAAGCGTTGCGTACCCGAATATTCCGGGAGGGGATAGAGATTCCTGTAGATTCGTTCCCCAGTGCTAAACCGTGCCGTTTGGCGTAAAACGTCCCCGTCAATAGCACCTGCTGAGAACTAGAAACCACCGCGCCATAGTTATCCCCATTCGCCACGCCCCTCTCGATAGATTCACAATCCACAAACACATCAAAAGACCGGCTCACAACTAACGCAGCATAGTCCGCGTTGTAATTATTGACATTAGAGATGCGTCCGCGCGTCACTGCAAGGAAGCGGACTCCCGTCAAGCCAGAGGCACTCGGATTGAGCTTGATTTTGAAATCGCGGAAAACCGCGCTCCGGGGCGTAATGCGAAACACGTCGACGTCGGCGCTGTTATAGCCCTGATAAAGCGGCGACCACAATCCCAAAGTATTCCCAGATTTACTGCGCACGCGCACCATCTCGCCTGCCCGATAATAGGCGCGGTGTCCTGACCAAGAATAGTCAGTAGGATTTTGGATAATCAGAACATCATCTACATTAACTGTGCTGGCATCGGTGAGCGTGATCGAGAAATTGCCTTGCGTGACGTTGGCGGAGAGGTCGGCGATTTGCGTAATAGTGCCTTCGCTGCTGAATACAGTGTCGCCCGTAAATGATGCCAAACTCGCATCCACTAGGCTGGCCGCGCCGACACCAAACACCTCCGAATCTGGCTCGAAATTGATTTTCTGTGTGATTTTGTAAGAAACGTCTGGCGGTTCCAGGAACTTTTGCTTGATCCCGCAGGTGGCCCACGAGGCAAACGCAGAGGAATCATTGGTTGCCCCGTCGCCTTTTGCGCCGTGCAATTTGGGCGTGCAGTAACTATGCAGGCGAATTGGCAGCCCGCTCAGATTATAATAAAGCCCCAACTTATCCGAATTCCAGTAGAGCGTATTGTCCGGTGCAGCAGCGCCAGCGGCATTGTTTAGCAACGGCAATTCCAGCGGCTTATAAAGTTTGTAGCGATTCGTGTACCCCTCATACACCGTCTCGCGGCTGCCGGACGGGCCTATCGCCCCCGATAAAATTGCGCCCGGCGAAGCCCCATTCTTATTCGCAATCATGGACAGAGAGCCTTCCGAGTCGGAGCCGCCCGCGCCCGTGCCGACGATATTGGTCAAGGCTGCTCCATTGCCCACAAAGGATGGCGCACTTACTGCTCCTCCGAACGTCGTATTCCCGACCACTGTGCCAGTGATCGCTGGATTATGCAGCGTTTTAGAGGTGATCGTAGAGGGCAGATTGGCGTTGCCTAAAGTCCCCGTGATCGTGCCGGAGAGCGTCGGGTTGCTCAGCGTTTTTCCATCCAGCGTTGCTGGCACGTCTTGGTTGCGAATCCCTTGATAAGCCGCCGCCGTCATCGTCCCCGTAACACCGTGATTGCCCGTCGTCTCTGCCCCGCCCGCGACATCGCGCAGCGCCGTAGACTTCATCCGCCCATTGCTCGCGTCATAGCCAATCACACGCCCATCAGCGATGCCGCTTGGCAGCAACGATTGAAACACGGCATTCGCATTGGCCGTTTGCACCGCATCCACTGACGCTTTGTCGGCGAAGGTGAAGCGATTGGCCAGATTCGTGTCGGTCACGCGATAGGTTTGCAACGTGACCGGTGTGGCGCTCACGGGGATGTCATAGACTCCCAGCAAGCGGCGATCCGAATAGTTCGACTGAAACCAAAGC
>CAYXVU010000214.1:4002-7731 GCA_964468725.1 uncultured Clostridia bacterium | reverse complement strand
GCGCTGGGAATGAGCGTGACGTCAAACTTGCCTGTGTTGTCTGTCTGCACTGTCACGCTCGATGTCGGAGAAATCAAGCCGCCGCCGCTGGTCGCGGTCGCCGTCAACACGAACGTCACTTTGCCGACCTGCCCCGCGCCGCCCGCATCGGTCATGTAATCTATGATGCGCGTCTTATCCGCCGCGACCGTAATTGAGACGGTCGCGGTATTGGAATCCTGCCCTCCGCTCGTCACCTTGAACGTGAAGGAATCTGCGCCCGTGTATCCGAATGCAGGCGTGTAAATCAAGGCACCTGTCGAGGCACTAAAGCCGCTGATCGCGCCGTGCGACGGATCAGAGAGAATCGCAAAGGTCAGTGGCGTGCCATCGGGGTCATTGCCCTGCAAGGTGATCGGCTTATTGCCGACTGTCGAGGCTGTCACACTAAACGAGGTTGCCACCGGAGCCGCCGCGAACGCCGGGCGCGGCAGGGAGGTCAGCAGTAAGGCATAGATCAAAACATTCGCAATCCAATTCGATTTCTTCAGTCTCATATCACTCCTCAAAAAGAACCATATTCGTACACATCGCGTGGCTCAGGATCAAAGCTGCCGCTCGATCCGCCACTGCCGCCTTCACTGGCGAACGACACTTCCAACGTCGCCGATTCCGGGCCGAACTGACTGCCGCCCGAACTGTGCGACACCTTCACAAAAATCGTTTGCGCCAACCGCACGGGCTGGGGGCTGAAGGCGTAGGCTATTGCTTTCCAAATCACATTCGCATCATCACCATCCGCCTGATCGCCGAAGCGGAGGCCGCTCGTGGTCGTACTCTGACCTGCCGTGTTGTCTTCCACCAAAGTTTCCCCGATCCACAAATCCGCATTCGCACCGCCTGCCGCCACCACCAACCGCACTTTATTCGTCCCCAGCGCCCGCGCCGTGCCGCCGTTCAACTTGACGTTACTGGCATCAAACGTGAGGTCATACCGCTTGCTCCCATCTTCCACCGTGACCGACACGGACGCATTCGGCAGTGCCGCGCCATCGCTCGCGTCAATCGTGGGCGGCGTCAATTCCAGCGTGTACCCATCCGCAAAGGGCGAGGCGGGCCAGCCTGTCTTGCTGTAAAAAGTCTTCGCATCCGTCGTGAGCGTGTTAATGCGCCAACCGCCTGTTGCGCTGGCCGTCGCGCCCGTGCCGGTTTTCGTGAAGCCGTTGGCAGCCGGATCGCTTGTGCCGTTCCAGGTGAAATCTGGAACCAGCCCTGCCGTTCGCAATATATCTATGAACTTGGGGACTTCTTTGCCCGCGTAGTCAAAGATCGTGACGCCCGCATCAGTCATCCCTGCATTGTCAGCAATGCGGACTTTGCGACGACGCGCAAACTGCGTGAACCCCTCGACGCCTACCGTGAGCTTTTCTGTTGTAGCTGCGCCCACTTGCCCTAACGTCGGAGCGACCGTTTCGCGGTTGCGCGGCACGACCACTTTTTTGCAGTCATCGAGCGACGAAAAGCGCGGCGTGCCATCTGGCCCCAGCGGATTGAATAGCAGTACGACGCCTGCATCACTCGCCGGATTGAAGGGCAGGTTGATTTGCGTGCCATTCACTGGAAACACGCCCAACAACTTGGCGGAGCCGATCTCTTCGCCGATCTCATGCATCCACACTTGCGAGGACGCGGCAGGCGTTTGCGCAGCCGGGTAATAGGCCGCGCGGGTTTGATCCCGCAGTACGATGTTGCGTCCGCCTGATTGTTTCAGCAAAATCGTGGGCATCAGGTCGTTGTGAACTCCGTGAAGGCCGCGCGGCCTTGATAATTCTCGACGCGAAAACGAATCTTCGTGCCGACGTTGACGTTGAGCGTTCCGGCTGGAATGAAACCTTGCGAATCAGTATTCGCCACCGCTCCCAAATCCGTCGCCGCGTCTACATTCCACGCCTTCACCGCAGCCCCGGCGACAACCGTCACCGTGCCGTTATGGTTGTCAATCACCACCTGGGTTGTCGCGTAATTGCTGGGCATAATTAAGCTACTGACAGATGGAACCGGATACCGTTCAAATCCGTCGTCAAATCGTGAATATCCACATCGCCGGGTCGCCAACCGCCCAAGCCGCCTGGGTTCGGATCGCCCGCGCTCGGCGGCGTCAAAATGGGGTTGTTTTCCACCGCGTTGTAGTAATCCGGGTTGTACGCCTGACAGGTGATTTCCACCGCCAAGTCAGACAGCCGCCGCCGATTCAGAATGCGAAAATACGAGAAGCGACGCGACGCATCGAGCTTATCGAATTTGGCGCTTTCAATTTTAATGACCTTGTAGCGATGCAGATTGAAGACTTTCCACCATTTCCACCAGGTCTTGAAGCGCACGGTCAAATTATTCTTCAGCCCTCCCTCCTCGAACTTGCCGAGGTCAAGTATCTTCCACGCCTGCCGGGTCACTTGCGCGAGCTTCGTCACGCCCAGGGCGGTCATAGATTCCGGGTTTTGCTGGAAGCGGTATTGCCCGAAGATCGCCGACTCGCGCAGTTGCTCCGCACGCGCCGCGAAGGTCAGCGGACGGCTCACAAACTCGTTGTCGCTGTCGTAGAAATTCACCTGCAATTCGTAAGGCAATTCGGTCAGCGGGTCTTTCCACCAATACTGCACGGAGCTTGTGCCGTCCGGGTTGGCCAGGATCGTCGGTTGCTCAGCGGTTTCCAGGTCAGAGAACACAGGCACAGCAGCCAGGTCAGGCTCCTTTTCCAGCGGTTGAATGCGGATTTTGCCTTCGTGCTGAAACGGCAACCCGAAGCCTGCCCACAAGCAGGCATCATAGATTTGCTGCTGCGTCGCGCGCGACTGCAAGAACCAGGTGAATTCGGCGCGCTTGCCCGTGTTCGTGTTGCCGCTCGGATCAGTCCACGAAATGTTTTGATCGGCCCAATTCGCGCAATAAATCCAATCGGCATTCACAAACCGATTGTGGCTTTGGCCATCGCCCCAGCGTTTGTTCGTGTACATCTCCCGAATGCACCAAGCGGGGTTCGTGGTGTGCTGGCGCGCAAAGGTCGTTTCGTCGCTGTAGACGCGGGTCTGATTGAAGCCTTGTGTGACCAGGCATTCGGCGCTCACGCCACCCGCTTGCAGGTTGCTCCAATTCCCGAAGATATTCGCGTAAAACAACGCAATGTGACTGTACTTATTGACGTTGGCAGAAAACCCGGTCGTGCCCTGTCGCGCTTCGCCGTAGCGAATTTGCAGATTGCTCCAACTCACGTACTGGTTATTGACCTTCACGTCCGTGATCGTGCCGGGGGCAAACGGCCCCTCCGATACCGGTACGAGCGAGGACAGCGCCGCTTGATTGGGGTTGCGGACGTTTGTTTCCGGGCGATAGGCGATGGGGATGATATTCTTCATCCGCCACGGCCCGCCCAGCAACACCCCAAACGCCTCGCGCAGCCGCGAATCGTTGCCGACCACAGTCGCCAGGACGGGCGAGCCTTTGGATTGTCCGACGAAATACGAATCAATGACCGTCTCACTGCCGCCCCAATTCAGATCGTCGCCTTGCCGCGCGATGCACGCAGGCTTGGTCAATTCACAATCCGTGTACGGCTGTGCGCCGTTGAGATTTCCAAAACCGCCGAGATGCCGAGCATACACACAGCCTGCGTCCAAAATATCGTCAGCATTAGAGAGCAAGCCCCCAAAGACATACGCACAGAGCGCCGCGCCTTTCATCCGTCGCGGGATA
>CAYXVU010000214.1:0-3992 GCA_964468725.1 uncultured Clostridia bacterium | reverse complement strand
GCGCCGTGCGAAAGCCAATCGCTGCCGTCAGACTCACGCGCGGCTCACTCACGGGCGTGCCTGCGCCGGGCGCACGCAACTGCCCAAACCATTCGCTCGACAGCCAGCCGATTTCCGGCAACCAATACAAAATCTCAAGTTGCACGTCATAGCCGTATTTGCTGCATAGCCGCGTCAGTTCGCCGTCAAAATTCAATAGCTCGATGGAGACCTGGTCATCGCCAATGTCTGCCGTTTCCAGGATGGATTGATAGAAGTCCTGACGCTCGCCGGGGATGCGAATTTGAATTGGATAGGCGGCGCTGAACTGGGATTGCAATTGATCGCGCAGCCCGTGATAGCTCTTGGCCACGCCAACCGGATCATCGTCATACTCCCACGGAACATAGACCACCGTGCCATCTGGCGCAGGCCATTTGGCAAGAATCACCTCCCCACAAATCGGGCGCGCAATCGCCTTCAGCGCGGCAAGCTTGTCGTTGGGCATTGACGAGGTAATCGGCATAACTAAATCGTCTGCGGGTTCTCGCTATCGTCGGTCAAGGTGAAGCCCGGTAAGCGGCACTCAAGCAAGTTCACGCCTGTGCTGTACAAATAGGCGGCGAACATTTCATAGCTCAAATCATCATCAGCGAACACGACCAGCGTGAGTTGCTTGGAGCGCGGATCGTGAACCGTAAACGGCTCACGGTTGTTGTTCATTTTCCGCACATAGAAATCCCACAAATAATCCGCCGCGTTTTGTACCTCTGCGCCATTGCCCACGTTCACCGTCGCCTGCTGCGATTGCGACAGCGTGTTGTATTTCAAGCTGTACTTGCGCAGCCCATTGCGCGGCCCGGTGCGGAGGTCTTCGCGGTAGCCGCCCACGTATTGATGGCTCAACATCTGAAAACCCACGCCTACCGACAAACCAAAGCTGCCGCACAGATTGAGCGGTTCAAAGGTCAGTTGATCGTTGGCATATTGCGTTGGCATTACAGTTGTCCTGCGTGCTGCGTTTGCGTGAATTGGCGCGTAAAGTTCGGGTTCTGGCGCTGATAACCCAGCACAGATTGCCCGATAACATCACCGCGTTCGCGGGCGCCCGCTTGTAGCACCTGCCCCGGCGACACCACTTGAAAGCGCGCCAGCATGGCAATCAATTGCGTGATCGCGCCGAGTAACGCGGCGTCTCGCGGATCATTCCCGCCCCCGCTGCCGCGCTGTTGAACTTGTTGCACCGAAGGAATGATTTGCCCGCTACGATCCGGGATGAACACTTCCGGTCGTCGCTCGCCGACCAAGTACGGCACACCTGCCAGGACAGGGCCGCCAAATGCGCGCCGCTCAAACCGGTTAGCCGCATTGAGGGGATCGCCGAGTTCTGTCGAGGTCAGCAGCTTGCCATTGCCTTTCTGATTCGTCGCTTTGGCATAGTTGGCGATGATTTCTTTGGAGGGTTCCAGCCGCACCGTTTCCAGCATTTTCTTATCCCAACCCTTCCCAAACGACTGCTTGCCGAGTTCTTTGACTTCTTTCAGGATGTTCTTATCTTTCACATCCACCGCATACTCGCCCTGAATCGTGGAGCGCAGCTTCTTCAGATCGCGCCCGCCGAGGAACTTGAACAACAATGCACCGCCGATCAGCCCTGCGCCGATGATGGCGGTGAAGGGATTAGAAAATAAGGCAGGTAGAGCAGCAGCGATCCCACCGCCAAACAAGCCTGCCGCGCCCGCTGCACCTGCCAAAGCTGTGCCGCCGCCAAAGCCGAGCAACTGCCCAATCTTGCTGTCGCCGCCCGCAAATTTCCCCAGCAAGCCGCCACCTAATAACAACCCGCCTGCGCCCAGACTGCTCAGCGCCGAGACTCCGCCCAGGCCGCCTGTGGTGGCCCCGCCGCCGAAGATGGGCGCACCGCTGACGGGATCAAGGCCGGTCGGAATGATGTTGCCTATCGCCCGTGTCGAGGGCAGCGCCGCCCCCGCACTCCGACCGAAGATGCCACTCAACCCTGGCAATCTCCCCAACACACCGCCGAACAAACCACCGCCTGATGAATTCCCTGCAAACGGAGCAGTCCCGCCCGGCCCCAGCAACCCGCCGAAGATGCCACCGCCAGCGTTTCCGCCGCCGCCGAAGATCGAACCGAGAATGCCTCCACCGCCTGAGTTCCCACCGCCACCGAAGATGGAGCCGAGGATGCCGCCGCCGCTCTGCTGCGCCGGAAGGCCGAAGCCGCCTTGCTGTGTCCTGCCTGTATTGATCCCTAAGAATTTTTCAAACAGTTTCGTGACAGCCAAACGTGCCAAGTCTTTAATCAGTTGCCGCACAGCATCGCCCGCCTTGCCAAACTTCTCCGTAATTTTATCAATGCCCGCGTCCAGCAAATCGAACGCGCCCTTCACCTGATTCGTGCGGAAGTCAGCAAAGGTCTCTGTCAACCCCTTCTGCGAGGCCAACAGTTCCAGCACGCCATCATTCAACCGCGAGTAATCCAGCGTGCCTTGTCGTGCCAATCGTAGCTGGATGGATTCGGCTTTCGTAAGCTCTGAACCAAGCGCACGCACACCGGCTACTTGCGCATTCAATGCCGCCAATTCCTTGTCGAACTCCAACGCCTTCAGCGGTATCAGCGCCTTTTGCCGCTCAAGGGATTGTTTCCGAATCTCCAATTCGGAGAGCAATAAATCACGATATTGCCGCTTGAGGTTAATGCTGAGGGTTTCGGCTTGCACATCACTGAGCGCCCCTGAATTCCTGAGCGCATCAATCTCAGTTTGCCGCGTCGCAAGTTGGGAATTCTTGATGTCAAACCGTGCCGCAGCATCTTTGGCGGGCAAGAGTAAATCATTCTGCGCCACTTTCAATTTCGTAATCGTCTCGATCAGATCAAGAATATCCTGCCGCCCGGCCTGTGCCGCCTGCTTGATCGCATCGCCGTATTCCTGCGCGATCTTCAGGCTAAACACCTCCTCTTCAGCCCCCTGCAACTCTTTCAAATCCAGCGTGAGCTTGTCGCACGCGCTGCCCAATTTCTCAAACTCCAACTGCTGCGCATTCAAATTCGCTTGTGGTAACGCAGTGATTTTCGCCTCAATTACGGCCTGTTCACCGCGTAGCCGCTTCAACTGCGTGGTGAGTCGGACAACCTCAGAAAGCTTGGCTTTGTTGCTGGTTTGCGCGGCCTCGCGCACTTCTTTTTCTGTAATGGCGATGGATTGCCGATTCTGTTCAAGCTCGCCGCGTAAGGCGTCTTGCTCAAGGCGCAGCTTCTCGGCAAAGAACGTTTTCGTGTCTACGATCCGCAGTTGATAGCTGTCTCGCAAGGCGCTTTCCTGTTCGCGCAGCCGCTCTTTGATCAGGTTGAATTCGGCCTGCTTATCGGCGCGTTCGAGTTCCAAGAGAGCGGAACGCAACGCCTTGCTATCGTCAATCTCCGTACTGCCTCTGCCTCTACCTCCACGTCCGCCGCCCGCTTTTTTGGCCTTCTCAAATAAACTTAATACACCGCCTGCATCAGCACCGGGTTTGTCCTTTCGATTACGCACTTGATTCTCTAACACCCTCTGTGCAATCGGGTCATCGTCTACGCCCCAGCTTTGCGCAATCGCCGCGTCACGTCCGCGATTGATTAAGCTCTTGCCAAGTTGCTGCCCCAAGCGAACTGGATTTGGAATGCCCAGTAGGGCAGAAAGGCTATCCAGTCCCCTCGCGTGGACATCCACTACAATCGTGCCAATGCGCTTAATTCCTTCCAGCCCGCCGATCAGATCGAGCGCCCCTTTGTACGCAAAACCAAGATTCTCGGTCGCCTTAATAAGCGAAGGCACTAAGTCATTGCCAATCGCCACCCCGGTCGCCATGACCTGTAATTTCAAGTCATCAAACTTATCACCCAACGCATCCGCTGCCAGCGCCGCCTCTCCGCTCATCTGAATGCCGAGGCGCTTATATTTATCGGCGGTATTTTCGATGGAACCGCCCATTTGCTCGATCACTGGCAGCAA
>CAYXVU010000213.1:0-10570 GCA_964468725.1 uncultured Clostridia bacterium | reverse complement strand
AACGATTCGTATTCCGCATAGCGTTTGGGGTCTTGAAAATCCAGTTCGACGGTCTCTTCGGGCTTCAGGCGCACAGCGAGCGGGCTTTGCGAGCAATCAATGCGCGGATTCATCATCGCGTCAAACTTAAACGGCAGGCCCAACTCTTCAGCATACCGCTTCATATCGTGAACTTCGTGCTTGTTGATGCTGACGGCGACCGTTTTGAGCTTCAGCGGCAGGTTGCGCTCCAACAACAGTTGGATGCCCTTCAGACATTTTTCATAAGAGCCCGGTATGCCGGTCAGCCGATCATAGGTCTCTTTGGTGTAACCATAGAGCGTCACTTCGATGGCAAAGGGCGGCCATTCGGCCAGATAATCGGCGATGCTTTCAGTAATCAAGGTGGCATTGGTGAAGAGCGTGACAATGAAGCCCTTCCGCTTGGCATAGGTATAGATGTCGAGAAAGTCGCGGCGTGCGAAGATTTCGCCGCCGGTAAAACATAACCACAGGCAACCGGAGTCAGCAATCTGATCGAGCAGACGGCATAGTTCAGGGTAGGTCATCTCCCCTTTACGAGCTTCAGCATCATCCATCGGCAGATTGTTATAGCAGTGGGCGCACTCAAGCGGGCAACGCCTCGTCACCTCGATCATGGCATTGACCGGAATCCGTTCCGCGCTTGAGATACTATGGATTTCGCTGCTAAAACTGGTATAGGTTACGGTTTCCATGCTCAATCCTTCTGTCGGATGATGCCTTCCGTTTCGAGTTCCGTAATGAGAGTCAAGACATCGGCGGTTGCCGTCTCTCGATTCACCTCATAGTCGGCGCAGATGGCGTACACAATCTGCTCGGCGGTGCGCTCGCCATCAATCAGCGTCCAGATGAGCGAACCGACTTCATTCAATGTATAGATCGCTTCCAGATCGCTGATCCCGCCTTTGATCGGCACGATCAGCGTATCGCCTCCGACCTTGCGAGTGACGAAATCATCGCTCTTACTAAACCGCGTATTTAAACTCACAGATTCACCCATTGATACCTGCGGCTGCCCTCCAACTTGCTGCCGATTAACCTTGTCCGCGCTTCCGTCATTCGCTTTCGCTTCTCCACTCGCCTTTACGCACAGAGGCGCGCATTTCGAAAAGGCGAATACAGGAAAAATTATCTAGGGGGAGTCAATGGGCTGCGAAGTCGTTTGGCCAAGGGGCTGTAAAACGTGCGTCTTATCGGCCAGCGTTATCAAACAACTCGTCCTTGCCTGCCGTCAGATCGCCAATCTCCGTACACAAAACGGGCCATCCGGTTCAGCTTCGCGGGCAGGCACGCCAACGTTTTACAGCCTCAGCTCCACAATTGTCAATATAAACGATTCAGCAGAAAGTAACTTGCCCCACTCTCCGCTCTTCTTCCCAGCTTGTCTGCGCCTGCACCTGGTGGTTGAAAAAAAGGATAAGCCGCAAGCCTCCGGCAAAGGCAGCCAGAGGCTTGCGACGTAAGAGGAGGGCATGGACAACCTATTGCGCGCTTCGAAGGCGCGTCGTCGGATCGCCGAAGAATATCCAACTGCGTCGCACGTCGGGCGCACCGACCGCCTCTTTAGCGCGTAAGACCGCATCGCCAATACGCAATGACCCGCCGCCGAAGAGCTGCTGGTAAAGCTCTTGGTTCATCAGCGATTGCGCCCCCGGATTGGTCAGCGCCGACGACGCCCAAACAGCGATGGCGCCGCCCTCCGACCGTAACAGACTTTCGGCAAGGCTATCGCTCACGCTGTGGAAGTAGCCGTTCAAACAGTTCATCATCACAAAGAAGGAGAGCGCATCCGTATTGGTCAACCCTTTGGTATCGGCATTGGTCAGCAGATTCGCTTTCCATGTATCAACCGAGCCGTGCCCCGAATAGTTAATCAGCGCCGAACCTCCGTTGATGCCCTCCAGAATGGCGGCTTTCGCAGCGGCATCACTCATCTGGCTGCGATAGACCTCCGAAACCGGCATACCGGCAGGCAGTTTGGCCTTCAAGAGCAAGCTATGCTCTTCGTAATTGATCGAATCCGGTCGGTCGGCTACCAACATCGTTTGCGGATTACCGCTGCTGCCGTTTTGTGCATAGCGAATAATCTTTTGCACAAGGGCTGCCGTTTCGGTTGCATTCTTCACCGGCAAACGCCCGATGGCTAGCTCAGCGACGCCATCATTGTCATCATCGCCGAACGGTTCGTCGCTGGATACTTCCAACAGAGCCGAGTCCACCAAGTTGGTCGGCACAGCATCAACCAGACCCATCCCAAGATAGCCGCGCGGGTCAAAGCTGGCATCTCCGACCAACAACAGGTATTGGGGAGCGCTTGCCCAATTTGTGCGCGCGTAAGAGATGAAGTTCTTAATGGCATTGATGTCTTTATGACCCGAACTGAACTCATCATAGACATCTTTAACATCCACCAAAGCGACTCGCAGCCCTTCGCTCTCGCGCTGCGCTTTGAGGGCAGCAAGTGCGCTGACCATATCACTGCCGCCGATGATGATGAAGTCAGCAGCATTGCCCGGTGTACGCAGTGTGGAGGGTTGGTCAGCCTCAATTCCAGCTACCCTCCGATATTGTTTATCGGAGATGGCCAGTATCTCTCGTCCGCCGAAGCCCGTCGCCGTCGCCGTTGCGACAAAGGTGGCTCCTGATTTGGCAACTTTGACCGGCAACTCTTCAAAGGCATCCGGGGTCGTCACATCAAAGAAGCGGACGGTATTGGAGGTAAAGCCGCCAATCGAGAGGCGTTGCCCGCCGTTGACCGAGAGCGCCAGCGAGTCATCGCTGGTGTTATAGGTGCGCTGGTAGGTCAAAGCCAGTTGTTCGACCAGACTGACATCGCTGCCGCCGCCAACCGCGATCAGGCTGACCGTATTGGCGCCCGTTTGCAAAGCGGAACGCGGCACTGGCAATTTGGAAAAGCCCTTGCCTATGCCCGAAAAGTCAACGGTTCCGAGGAAATTTCCATTAAGGGAAACCGCTACTTGATGCGCCCCCGGAGTCGCTCCTTGCAGTAAGACCTCTAACGTTCCATCACCCGACACAGCAGGGTTATGAACCGTCATCACCTGCTCGACAGGGGTTGCCGTGATGATCGAACCGAAGAAGTTATCATCATCGCCATTGAGCAGGGCGGCAAAGTAAATCTTCTTCTCCTTGATGGTCGTCCGATAGGCGAAACCCTGCCCGGTTGGAGTCCCTTGTAAATCTCGGCTTGCCTTCACTCGCAAACCGGCAGTAGTCCCCGGCACCAGCCAATACACACGCGTTCCCGTATAGCGCGTGTCCAACCCGACTCCGTAAAACTCCACAACATCGGAGGGGTCGAACTTACCGTTCTCTTCTCCGACTACACGAATCGGAATTTGCACGCCGTCAACAAACATTTGGAAGTTGCGCGGATTAAGGTTCGGCGTGAACCCGGCTGCGAGCAACTCCGATTGAGTAACCCGATAGAAGCCTGCTTGATTGACAAAGAGTTTCACAGGGCGTTGCGCGGCAATCGCAGCTTGTGCGGCCAACTGGGCTTGGTTGTTCGACGGCAACGCCGCAGAAGGGCTGACGATGCCGCCGTTGTTCCCGTCTGACGTTGTAACGCTCGCCGCGCGATTGGCTTGACTTAATAAGATGGGGTTTTTGCCAAGACGGTGACCGTCTTCACGCGAGAATTCGGGAGCCGTTGGGCCATGCCATTTGGTATAGCCTTCAATGCTCACGTCTTCGATCCAATAACGCGCCGCCGACGGATTACCGGCAAACGTATCAGTCCACGTATAGGCAAATCCGTTATTGAGCGCCATTCCGTTCGCAACCGTCAGGGCGGAACCGGCAATCAGTTCCGGTGTGATTCTGGTCATCTGCCCATTCAGTTCGCGGTAAACATGGAAGCCGAGGTTGTTAATTTCATAATTGGTGCGCCACTGCAAGGTCACAGAATTGCCGTGATAGTGGGCATCAAAAGTGACATCTTCGACTGCGGTCGGCGCTTGCGGCACCTCACAAGCCAGCCCTTCAAAGTCTGCGCCAATCGAAGAAGCCGGGGTGAAAGCAACCGGCACGCTGGCTGCCCCAGTGAACGGGTTGATAATCCACATTCGATTGCTATTGGTCGAAGGCGAACTATCCTTCCCCGTCGAACCGAAGAGCATACCGTTCGGCCCTAAGGTTAGACCTTCCATGTCGTTGACGCCCAGTAGGCCGATCACCGTACCCGTGCCGGTCGTTTTATTAATTAATACCAGCGCGTCTCCGCCGGGGCTGACCGCCGTAATGCCGAGCATCTGTCCTGCCAAATTGAAGGTGATGTCGTCAATATCGTCTTGGAACCCCGGCCCGTTAATGACGACGTAATCCACACCGGCTCCGAAAGCATTATCCACATGGGCGCCGGTCGTGATGTCGAGGCGGATGAGAATGTCTTTCTGACCGCTGCCACTGCGACGAATTGTGCAATATAGAAACCCCGTTGTCGGATCAAAGGAGAGGCCGTCTGGGTCATTAAAAGCAATAGCGCCCAGTGCACCCGTTCCCGTGCCCATCAATTGCGGTTTGGCCGTAAAGGCTCCAGTCAACTGATTCAGAGTGCCCAACCGCCCGCCCGATCCGGTCTGCGTCGCTCCGAATAATTCGTTGGTCTCCGGCTGCATGGTCAAGCATTCCATGTTGAACGTGCCGGTCAACCCAACGTTAGTCGTCACCCCGGTTGTGCGATTGATAATGACGAGCCGATCTTCGCTATCACCATCCAGTAAGACGCCATTGCGGCTATCGGCGATGGCAAAACAGCCGGTTCCCGGAAAGACCGGACAACCCGGCCCACAGATGGTGACGGGGTTATTATCACCGCCCGCCTTGAGCCGCGTCGAACTAGGAGCAACCGACAGGTCAACGCGATTCAGAGTGAACGAATAGGTTTTCGGCACGTTGGGAACCAAAGTCCCGGGCGGGTCGAATTTAATCCCGAAAACCCCTGTGGAACCATCCGTCCCGATAACCGCAGTGGCCGATGATCCGTCAATGGTAGCAGAGACCAGATTGGCTGAGGTAATTGGCGCCGGGCCACTGTTGCATAAGCCAATGGTCAAATGGCTTAGGGCTGGTGCCATGCCATTCCAGGTCACCCGGTATGTCCAAGTTGAGTTCCCGCTGGTTGTGCACGTAACGCCAACAAATTCAATTGTGAACTTACCATTTGCCGGTGTGGCAGTGGTGTTCGGGCAACCGGCGGGGTTCGGACACGGCACTTGCGCCGCAGCCTGTGGGGCTAATAGCAGGCTCAAAACCATAGCAAGCAGGCTAAAGAGAAGCTTCGTTGCTATAGCGGGCGTCTCAAGTTGATGAGGATTGGGCATTCGGGCGTCTGAATACATAATCTTTCTCCTAAGGGCATTCGGGTATTACAAGACCACAAAAATAGATGTGGTGACTTCGACATTGCATCATTGGGAAGTTACTGAGAGGCCAAACAGCACCTTTGTTAGGAAAACTGCTGGAACAGGAAGTGACGTTTTCCAAAGGCTTCATCAAATCTTTCATTGCACGAAAGAGAAATGATGAATGATGCAAATTTTTCAAAATTTCTACCAAATACAACCTAGCGCAGGGAACCAAATCGCAGTTTATGAGGATTTTTGGGGATTGTCAATTTGCTTTTTCTTATGAATGAGTTATGGCCACCTGTTCGGGTAAGATGCGAGGGTAGAGTAGCGGTTACTTGCCCTGCAAGTCGCGGCGACCCCCGTTCCGAACGACCATCCTGCTTACCGCATCAAAAGCTGCCATTTCCGCATCGGCAGGCGAATTTGGGTAAGTTCCGAATGAGTCTGTAAAGAATCTTAACAACCCGATTTCGTTCGCCCTGCTTATCAGTCGAAAACCATCGAAGGTGTGAAAGTCCTTTTCAAACGGTCATCCCTTCCCCTTTTAAGTAAGCAAAACCTCCGGATCGAAAAAACAGGGGCTTTGCCTGACTTGGATGCGCTCGAGTTTTTTTACTGGCACACAGCTTGCCGATTACCTGAACCGAGAAATGGCAGCCGTCCTCTCAGGACACGTCGTGGATCACAGCAAGTCTGACGCTTCTTCCCTCATTCAATCCCCTGCCCCTTACCGTTAATCAATCGCTATTGGGGTCGGTTCCGAATCATCAGGTGAACTTGCAGAAGGGGGAAGTGGTCGTTATGAAGCGTCTTCTACTTATCGTCTTTTCGTTTATATTCTTATTGACAGCGCTGCCGAGGTCACAGGCCAGCGCATCTGTCGAGATTGGCTTGCTCGAAGATATGGGATTCCAAGGGCTCGCAGTTCCGAATCGTGTTCTGGTTAAATTTCGCGAGACGGTCAACAAAAGCCAGGCTCGCAATCTAGCCAATCGGGTTGGGGCGCGTTCCACCAAAGAAATCAAGGGCACAGGCATCCAAATTGTTGATCTCTATCCCGGTATGGACGAAGCCTTCTACAGGCAGGTTTTCCAGTTACAACCCGAAGTGGAGTTTGCTGAACTTGACATCGCCCTACCGCCCGCGCAAGTGACACCCAACGATCCGAGTTTTCCAAATGAATGGCATCTGCCAATGATCGCTTCGCCGATGGCTTGGGAGGCAACGACCGGCAGCAATAGTGTCACCATTGCCATTCTCGATACGGGCGTTGATAGCAACCACCCCGACCTCACATCGAAGCTGGTTCCCGGGTGGAATACCTTCGATAACAATTCGAATACCTCAGATGTCCTCTGGCACGGAACCGCCGTAGCCGGGAGCGCTGCCGCTGCGAGTAATAACTCGGAGGGAGTTGCCTCTGTCGCTTGGGGGTGCAAGATCATGCCCATTCGCATCAGCGACCTGAACGGATTCGGTTACTCCTCAACCGTTGCAACCGGATTGGTCTGGGCAGCCGATAACGGCGCACGCGTCGCCAACATCAGCTTCAAATTCTCCAACAACGTTACCGTCACCAATGCCGCGCAGTATTTTCGCAACAAAGGCGGCGTCGTGGTGATCGCAGCAGGCAATGATGGCGCCTTCGATTCCAACGCCAATAACCCTTACGTGTTGACGGTCAATGCGACAACTTCGAGCGATGTATTAGCTTCGTACTCCAACCGGGGCAACAACCTTGATCTTTCGGCTCCGGGGTCGGGCATCAATACAACGATGCTTGGCGGCGGTTACATCTCCGCAACCGGCACCTCTTTTGCCGCCCCTATTGTGGCGGGAGCGGCTGCGCTGGTGAAATCCATCAACCCGGCACTCACACCCGATGAGGTTCAAAATGTGCTCTGCCAGGCGGCGGATGATCGCGGCGATGCCGGATGGGATACGAATTATGGGTGGGGACGGCTCAATGTGGCGCAAGCAGTTGCCTTAGCCGCACCGCCCGATGCGCCGCCGGATTCAACGCCGCCTCCGGTTTCTGTGACTTCCCCATCGGCAGGAGCGACAGTTTCCGGCTCAATCACCGTCACGGCTGCCGCTAGCGATGATACGGGCGTCAGTTCGGTGCGTTTCAGTGTAGATGGAAGCCTGCTCGGAGAGGATACGCAAGCTCCCTACAGCCTGCCGCTTGATACAACAAGCTTGACCAATGGCGAACATTCATTGAACGTTACCGCAAGCGATTTGGCGGGCAATACCTCAACCGCCAGCATCTCGGTTACTGTCAACAATACCGTCAATCAGCCGCCGAGCGTGACCATCACCTCACCAAAATCCGGCTCATTGGTAAGCGGGAAAATCTCTGTTTTGGTCAATGCGTCGGACGATCAGCAGGTGACGAAAGTTGAGATGTATGTAGACGGCATATTGAAAGCCACGTCAACCAGCGCGCCTTTCACAACCAAATGGGACAGTAAAAGTGCCAAGCGCGGCGCGCACACCTTGCAGTGTCTGGCTTATGATGCCGGAGGTCTGACGAGTTGGTCGTCTCCCGTCACAATCTACCGATAGTGAGTTAGTCTGTCGCTGCTCAAGGTCGCAGGAACTTGAGCCAGACAACAGTGCCTGAACCTTCGCCGTTTTCGGGCGTCCCCGCCGATTCAAAATGGCGAAGGTTCAGCACTGAAGTTTGCAGCGATTGAGTAACTTCTTCGCTTGGCAATACCCTCTCACATGCCCGATCACCAGATTCGCATCGCCGGATCACCAAATAGAATCCAACTGCGTCGCACATCGGAATCGCTGACCGCTTGCTTGGCTCGACGCACCGCTTCACCTAGTCGTAACGACGGGCTATCCTCCCCGGCTTCGGGGCGCAACAGTCGCCGAAAGAGTTCTTCATTCAACTCCCCTTGCGCGGCAGGCGAAGTAAGAGCCGACGATGCCCATACAGCAACGGCTCCCCCTGCGGGCAAGCGCAACAGGGTCTCCGCAAGACTCTCATTGGGAGAATGAAAATAGCCGTTCAAACAATTCATGAGGATGAATATGGCAGGGCTGTTCGCCTTATGCAATTGCGCCGCCGATTCTGTGGTCAACAGATTGCCACGCCATCCGCTAACCGAACCGTGCCCAATATAATTCACGACTGTCTGCCCCTGAGTGAGGTGGTCTAATACCTCTCTTCTCGCAGTCGTATCGTCTAACCGACCACGATAGACTTCCGTGACGGTGAAGGACGCTGGCAAAAGCGTTTTGACGCGTGCGGCCATCGCTTCAAAGTTCGCGCCTTCATTGCGGTCGGTCACCAACAAAACACGTAGGGAGGTTTCGGATGAGCTATTTGCGATTTCGAAATCAACGATCTTATTCGCCAGTGCTTGCGCTTCGCTCGCCGTCCGCACAGGCAACCGCCCGATGGCCAAATCTGGCAAGCCATCATCATTAAAATCAACCAACCAATCATCGCTGGCCGTTTCAATGAAGTTCGTGTCAATGAATTTTGTCGGCACCCAATCATCGAATCCGCCACCCAGATAATTCTTCGGGTCGAAACTGGCATCGCCAACCAACAGCACAAAACGCGGCGTCTTCGCCCACTGGCGTTGCGTCATCGCTAAGAAGTCTTTCACAGCAAGCGGATTCTTGACGCCAAAACTCACCTCATCATAGAGGTCTTCTATATCAATCGCTGCAACGCGCAATCCCTGATCTTCACGCAAAGCAGCGAGAGGCTTCAGACTGTCGAGCAACGCTTGTTGACCGATGATGACCATATCGGCTTGCCGGTCGCGCCGCTGCCAATCCGATATTCGGTTGGTCTGAAGTTCTGCCCGTCGTTTGCTGCTTTCTTTCGTGTGCAGGTAAACACGATGCGCGCTTTGCAAAGAGAAAGAGACGGTATAATCTCCAACTCGCCCACTGATCTGACCGAGCAGTTGGCGCGGTCGTAACGGGTTACTCACATCGAAGACCTGAATATCCGGCGTTGTAAAGCCGCTGATCGTCTGCTCCGTCACGCCTTTGGCCAAACTGACGCACAACTCATTCTCATCCGCCCTGCTGCTATGCCAGTAGTGGATTCGGATGGCGTCAACAATCGAAATGTCAATCGCCTCTTCGCCTCCTCTGAGCGTGATGACATTCTCGCCTTCTCGCAATCGCGATTGCGGAACAGCGAAGTTCGTCTGCTGTTGTTGCTGACCATCAAAGGCCATCACACCAAGCGGCACACCATTGAGGATGACGCTGACTTGATGATCGGCTTGCAAATCAGGGAGATCGGTCACGCCCTGCAAACTGATGTCAATAACCGCGTCATTCTCGATTTCGAAATCAACGTTAGGCAGCATCAAGGTTAGATCAACCGGCGCTTGAGCAATTACAGCACCGAAGAAGTTCTCCGCTTCACCGTTCTTCAACGCCGCAAAATAGATCGTCCGGTCACGTCGTTCAATGGTAGCCAAAAAACTCTTTTCCTGACGCGCGCGCGCGGGACTCTTCAGCGCAGGGATGCGAGTACCGGCTTGCGCGCCGACGATCAGCCAATAGATGCTGGCATCGCTGTAAAGCGTCTCTGCGCTGACGCCGTAAAATTCTATGGCATCGGCTTCGTCGAACGAGCCGTCTGCTTCACCTGCAACCCTGAGTGCAACCTCTGCCCCCATAGAAAAGAGGCGAAGCCTTCGCGGGTCAACATTGCGAGGCAGCCCGGCTGCGAATAGTTCTTGAGCATTGATCTGATACCAGCCGGTTTCGCGCACGATCAACTTCACGGCAGGCATAGCGGCAAGCGATGCGGACGGGAGTTGAGAAGAAGCGAGAAGAGGAGCAAAGTCGCGCAAGGGTTCAGCATCTGGATGCGAAGGCGAGGATTGGCGAGCACGGCGCGGGGTCAGTTCTTCGAAGGTTGTTGACCGATGGCGCACAGCCAGATGCTCTGTGTCGGAGCGCGGTTCGATTGACCCATGCAGAGTGGTCTTACCATTCAGGTCTACCTCTTCTATCCAGTAGCGAGTGTCACTCTCTGTCGCTGTAAATTCATCGAACCAGACATAGCGAGGTTCCGTCGCTTGTCGAATTTGTGCATCCGTCAGCAAAGCGGTTCCGGCAATGAGGCTGCGACTGAGGCGAAGCCTCTTGCCCGCCGTTTCGCGGTAGATATTGAAACCGAGGTTGGC
>CAYXVU010000212.1:0-10573 GCA_964468725.1 uncultured Clostridia bacterium | reverse complement strand
TCATTCAGGTTGCCAAACCGCTCGGCTTTTCGCTCTCGCTTCCGGGGCTTGTTCCCGTCGCCCTGATCCTGTTCGGCGGCTATCTGGTTACGCGCTACTTCAAACGCTCGCGCGAACGCGGCTACGAAAGCGACAGCGTGCGCAAGCTGCCCTACGCGCTGATTCCCGGCGACGGAGAAGATCACTGCGAGGGCTTCCGCAACTATTCGCGCCGCCAAGATTACCGCTAAGACCGATGAGGGCTACAAGCATCGGTCAGGGGTTGTCTGATGTTCAAATCGAAAGCCAAATCACCGGCTGCAGATTTCAAGGTCTCGGCCACCCAATTGTCAGTGGCCGAGTCGCGTCAGCTTGCGCGCAAGAGCAAAAATCGGGCTGTCTTATTTACCGGTCTCGTATTGTTGGCGGCGGGGGTCGTCTTGGTCTTTGTTCCGGCAGGCGCAGGGGTCGCCGGTCTGCTGATGCGGTTGTGGCCGCTCTGTTTGATCTGCGCGGGCATCGTGCGCGTGATGGGGTTCGTCATCGAGCGCAAGCCTCGTTCGCCGTTCGGCGGCATGGTCTTAACGATCATTGGCGTTCTGTTTCTGGCCAGTCGGTTTCATGCCCAGTGGAACGTGCTGCAACTGTACGGTCGCTATTGGATATTGCTACTCGGCGTTTTCGCTGCGGTTGAACTGTTGCGCTATTATTCGCATCGCCCCGCTGACGGACTGCCCCCGCGTCTGTTCAGCTTCGGGCGCATTCTCATCATCGGCTTGATCGTTACCAGCGGCGTATTGGCCAATCGCATCGCCAGTCAAAACCCCTCCTTGTTGTCGTCGCTGGAGTTGCTCGGCATCTTCGGCGAGTTGCGCGATTCCATCGTCGGCGAAGAATATAGTTTCACGGATCCGGCTTTTGTCGGCGCACGCCTTTTGCCGGGCGCAAAGGTGACAATTACCAACAGTCATGGCGATGTGAAGGTGATCGGCGGCGCGGCGGATTTTCGCACTACGCTGACCAAAGGCGTGCGCGCCTGGTCGCAAGACAACGCGCGCTTCATTGCCAAACAGATTCAATTGCAAATCGAACCGACATCGGAAGGCTGGCAAGTTACCACCAACCGCGAACAGTATGAACAGCCCCTTACCACAGACCTCGTCGTCGAAGTGCCCAGCTACGTCGAAATCTCCGTCACCAACAGCTATGGCGAGGTGTCGGTCAATCAATTGGAACGCGATCTGACGGTCAAATCGAGTTACGGCAGAGCGCAGGTCGGTTCCATCAAGGGTGAAACCCGTTTGCTGCTCTCTTATTCCGATGCCGAGGTTGCCAACATCAGCGGCGCGGTCAAAATCAGCGGCGCAAAACGCGCCCGCGTCAGCCGCATCAGCGGCAACCTTGAGTTGAGCGCCAGCAATAGCCAAGTGGATATTCGCGAGATCACCGGCACGGTCAATGTTGATGCGCCTTTCTGCCAGATCAATGCGCAAGACATCGAACAGCCTGCCGACATTCGCACCCAAAATGGCAACGTGAAAATCGCGCGCGCGGGCGACGTGACGCTCGCAGCTCCCAACTCGAACGTACAAGTCGAAAGGCTGTCCGGCAACTTGCAGGTCACCTCCTCGCAAAGCGAGATCAAACTTGCCTACATCGGCGGCGAGACCCATATCACCGCCGAGCGGAGCGCCGTACAAGGAGAAGAGTTGACCGGCGATGTGGAAATCGAAACCTCGCATGCGGAGGTATCGGTGAAGAATTTTCGCGATGGCGTGCGCGTGCAGACCAGCTATCGAACCGTTACCCTGACAACCGATACGGAACTGGCGGGCGACATTCGCGTCGAAAATACTAATGGCGAGATCAACCTCACCTTGCCGCAGTCGAGTCAATTTCATTTCGATGCGGAAAGTGAACAAGGCGAAGTCAAACAACTGGGCTTCGACAATCTCTTTCAACGAGCGCGCAAC
Organism: uncultured Clostridia bacterium; assembly: GCA_964468725.1. GTDB lineage: Bacteria > Acidobacteriota > Blastocatellia > UBA7656 > UBA7656 > CAYXVU01. The sequence continues at coordinate 8,621 of CAYXVU010000212.1, read as the reverse complement.
TCCCTGTTTGGAGCATTAGGCTTCGGGCCGCAAGTGAGATTGCGCACGTCATACAAAACCATAACCTTACGCGCCAGCCAAATGCGCCAAGCACAGGCTGGCACGCGCTCCAATGATAGGGCGCTGGTCACAGCGCCCTAGGTAGAGAAAGGAATTGCATATGGCTCTTCTCAAAACGGTTATCGGCACGGTGATCTCCATCGTCGCATTCGTGATTGCATTGAAACTGGCGGCTTTTATTCTCGGGCTGTTTAGTATCGTCGTCGGACTGCTCAAATTGGCCTTCTTCCTCGCCATCATTGCGGTGGTCGGATGGGTGATCTACAGAATCGTCGCACCGAACAACGCGGCACAGGCCTAACGAGTAACTCCGCCTCCAAGCAGGCAGGGCGCGCCGCTCTTCGCCGTGCAGCGCGCCCCGTATTGCGCTCGTTGGCTAAGATGTTGCGAAATTCGTAAATCCGCTTTACCTGCCCGACGGCTATTGCCATCGCTTCTATCTGTATGATAGCCTGCGCGTCTGTTTAACGAACATATCCCCTGAGACAGAAGCATTTTCAGATTGATTCGGGTGTTGTTGTGGGACATTGGCAACATCCCCCCATACTCTGAACGACAGAGCCAAGGAGATGCAGGATGTCAGTTGATAGTCGGCAATATACCATCATTATCGCACCCAACACTTCTTCCAAAGTCCTTCGCTTAAGCCTTAATCAAAGAGCCGTCCAAACCGTTTGCGGGGTATTTGTATTGGTGGCGTTGCTGGGCATCTATGCCGGATTTACGGTCTATCGCCATGGCGCCTTGACCTATGCCTATTCGTCCTTGAAGCAAGAGAATGAAGACCTCAAACGCGCCAATGAATCCTATGAAAGCGCCTATGCCAAGATCAAAGGGCAAGTCTCCTATATTGAAGACCTGTCAAAATCGTTGGCGCGCGAGGCCAAGCTCGAACCGCTCCCGGAGGTCGGCCAGCAGGTCGGCTCAGGTGGCCCGGAGGCCATCGCCTCCTTTGATAAAGCGATTGATACTCTGGAGGGCAACATTCGCCAGATTAGTGACCGCCTGCGCAGCGATCAATTACGCCTCGCTTCCATCCCTAGCGGTTTGCCGGTAAGCGGCTACATCACGGACGGCTTCGGTATGCGCCGCAATCCCTTTGGCGGAGGCAGCGAAACCCACCCTGGTCTGGATATTTCCGTCGAATTCGGCACGCCGGTTTCGGTCACTGCCGATGGCGTGGTGATCTGGGCATCGCCGATGGGCGGCTATGGCAACTTGGTGGCGGTCTATCACAGCAACGGCATTGTCACGCGCTACGCGCACCTTTCTAAAATCACCGTCGAAGCCGGGCAGCGCCTCAATCGCGGCGCGCAGATCGGGCTGGCTGGAAGCACTGGGCGTTCCACCGCGCCGCACGTTCACTATGAAGTGCGCGAAAATGATCAGCCAGTTGACCCGCAACGCTATATCGCACCGCCGCGCCCGTAACTCCGACGGGTGTTAGCCGAACCTTAGAGAACCGAAAGCTGCCGCTAAGGGCAGCTTTTGTTTTTACCGATCAGCTAGCAGGGCAACCTCTGTGGCATCCAGCTTATTGCTGTTGGCAGAGGAGGGTCTGCAAGGCAGTCGTAAGGCCTCTTTTACCCTGCCGAATTTCGCTGCGGCCTTACTCCGTTGCTCGTTGACCGAGAAGACGAAGCGACGGAGGGGCACAGGAGACTCGGTTGCGCTGCGATTCACACCTGCCGACAAGTACGATAAGATGGCCGCACGAAGGGAATCCGGCGGGCGCTTGACCCGCAGTTAATGACCAAGAGAGATATGGCGAAAGAAGAGATTTTAATTGTCGATGATGAACCGGTCGTGCGGTGGACTCTGGCCGAAGCCTTGCGCAGTTGGGGCTATCAGGTGGTAGAAGCGGACACCGTCGCCACGGCGCTTTCAACCTTCGAAGCGCACTCCCCGGCCCTTGTCCTGCTTGACATTCACTTACCCGATGGCTCCGGGTTAGAGGCGCTGCGCGAAATCAAACAGCGCCAGCCCGACGCCGTTGTTATCATGATTACATCGGAGGTCATTGTTGAAAATCTGATCTCAGCTCTGCGTGGCGGCGCTTATGACTTTATCGGCAAGCCCATCCGCCTCGAAGAGTTACAGGTGACGCTGCGTAACGGCCTCGAAGCGCGCGCCCTGCGCACCGAAGTGCATAGTTTTCGCCGCGAGCGGTCGCGGCACTTCAGTTTCGACCAGATCATCGGCAACTCGCCCGCTCTCAAAGAGATCATTCAATTGGCGCGCCGAGTTGCGGAAAGCGGCGCTGCAACTGTACTCTTGCAGGGCGAATCGGGAACCGGAAAAGATTTAATCGCCAAAGCCATCCACTACGCCTCGCGGCGCGCTGACCATCCCTTCATCACCATCAACTGTGCGGCGATTCCCGCGACTCTGCTGGAAAGTGAACTCTTCGGCTATGAAAAGGGCGCGTTCACCGATGCGAAAACGCGCAAGGAAGGATTATTCGAACAGGCCGAAGGCGGCACCCTATTTCTGGATGAGATCGGCGAGTTGGAACTCAGTCTGCAAGCCAAACTCTTACGGGTTCTCGAAGACGGCGCCTTTCGCCGGGTTGGCGGCTTGAAGGATGTGCCGCTCGACGTTCGCATCATCGCTTCAACCAACCGCGATTTGAAAGCCGCCAGTGAGGTGGGGGCCTTTCGTCTGGATTTGTATTATCGCCTCTCGGTCATTCAAATTGATATTCCGCCGCTGTGTGAGCGCGGCGAAGATGTCATCCTCCTGGCCGACCACTACATCCATGAGTTGAACAAACAGTTTGGCAGACACCTGCGTGGGCTGACGCCTGAAGTCAAAGAGATTTTCCGCGCCCACCGCTGGCGCGGCAATGTGCGCGAACTCCGCAATGTGATTGAGCGGGTGATGATCTTAGAGGAAGGCGATCTCATCACGACGAAATATCTGCCGCGCGGCTTTGAACAAGAGGACAGGCTGGCTGCCGCTTCCTCTTCGCCTATGCTGAGTGACGCCGCGCGCCGCGACCTGACCGCACAGACCGAGCCGTCTCGCTCTGCTGCGCCCGCCGAACAGACCGAATCCCCCTCGGCGGCTTCCGGCGCTTCGCGCTTGCAGTTCGAGTTTCCTCCCGAAGGCATCGTTCTCGAACAGTTAGAGATGCAATTGGTGCAGCAAGCCCTGCAACGCAGTGGCGGCAATCAGACGCGCGCCGCCGAGCTGCTGGGCATCTCCCGCGACCAGCTACGCTATCGCCTTAAAAAGTTAGAAGACGCCGCCGAATAAAGGGGTTCGCTCCGCCTGCCACGATGCTCACAAAACGGCGGCCTGCGCCGCTAAGCGCTGCCGACCGAGGATTCCTATCCGCCTTCATTGCTCCTGAGGCTGCGAAATATTCACCGCTGCTCTGGTCATTATTTCCCAGCCTTTTCGGCTATCTGCTTGGCAGATTGCGATTCTTCGCTGGCACAGGCATTGCTCATTGAACACCATAGCGTGAGAGTCCTCCCTCGAAGGGAGAGGTGTGTTGAAGGAAGGTTATGACGCACACAGCCAAAGGAACAGATGAGCGGATACGGTTGCGACAGATCGTATGCCCGATAGACTTCTCATCAAACTCGGATGCAGCCCTACCGTGCGCTCTCACCCTAGCCAACCAACACCAAGCTAAGCTGGTCATTCTGCACTGTGTCGAACAGCCTTCTTGGGGAAGGCAGGCACGCCGCAACTTGATGAAGAAGAGAATTCAGGAGCTGGTTACGAAACGCTGGCCTTCCGCCGTCGCCGAGCCGCTTTCGTGGAGCATTGAAATCGTTTCCGGAGATGCGGAAGAGGCCATCCCGGGGAAGACCGCAGAGCTATCAGCAGACCTCATCGTCATGCATTCTCGACGCAGACCGCAAGCCGCTTTGCTGGATTCGACGGCAGAGGCTGTCATTCGGCTGGCTCCCTGCCCGGTGCTTATCACCAAAGCTTATGAACGGAACGGCGGTAATCCCACAACCGCCTTACCCTTTCAGCGGGTGTTAGTGGCCTACGATTTTTCGGGCGACTCGGAACTAGCGCTCACCTATGGCCGGTGGTTCGCAGCAACCTATCAAGCAGAGTTTCATCTTCTGCACGTCCTGCCTGAGCCTCAGCAACAGGCGGTTCCCGAATTATCGTTTCTCCCCATTGGCGCCAATGCGAACTATCAAGAGGCGACCAATCGCCTCAATCGCTTGATGGCGTCCGCCGACTTAATGGCTAATAACGTGCGGCAGGCGCTGCGTACCGGACTGCCCTATCGGGAAATCCTGACTTATGCCGAAGAACAGCGCATTGATCTGATCTGCATGGGCGCAAGCGGCACCGATTTCGGCATGCACACGCTGTTTGGCTCCAATACGGACAGAGTGTTGCGGCAGTCGCGAAGTGCGCTGCTAATTGCCCGCCCGTTGCGCCCTCTACACGGCGACCCGCCTTGACGCAAAGGGCGGCGCGTGACATGTATTTTGTAAGGAGGTGAGTTATGAAAATCCTGTTAGCTGTTGATGGTTCGGAATTCGGAAATGCCGCTGCGGAAGCGGTCGCCAAACGACCGTGGCCGGGCGGCAGCGAAGTCAAAATCATTTGCGCCGTCGAGCCCTTCTATCCTTACATGACCGAATCGCTGACCTTTCCGGCTGACTTTTGGGACGATGTAGATTCGACGGCTAACACGCAGGCGAACGCCGCCATCGAACGCGCCAAACAGTACTTTGCCACGCCGGACGCCGCCGCGTTAACCGTCAGCAGCGAGGTGCTCAAAGGCAACCCGCGAAATGCGATTCTCGACGAAGCCGAGGCGTGGGGTGCAGACTTGATCGTTCTCGGCTCACACGGATATACAGGACTCAAGCGCGTGCTACTCGGCTCCGTATCACAAGCCGTCGCGGCGCATGCAAAATGCTCGGTTGAGATTGTTCGCCAACCGGCGGAGGAAAAGGAATAACATCGTGTTTCACCGACTATCGCTAAGCGAAGCGAAAGCCTTGCTCAGCGCCGGGCGTACTGGTCATTTGGGCTGTATCACCGAGCGCGGGCCTTATGTCGTGCCGGTCAACTACATCCTTGACGGCGACCATATCTATATCCACTCGGCGATGGGCAGCAAAATCCGCGCCTTGCGGCAAAACCCGCTCGCCTGTCTGCAAGTGGAGGAGGTGACGAGCGCCTATCAATGGCGTAGCGCCATCGCCTTTGGCAGTTATGAAGAGGTGCAGGCTGAGGACGAACGCGCGCAGGTATTGGAGAAAATCCTGCTGTGTTTCCCGCACCTCACGCCGGTCGAATCGAATCTTGACAGCCAAAAGCCAGAAGCGACCATTCTCTTTCGCATCCGCATCACAGAGATCACCGGTGTCGAAGAACGGCTTCCGAGTCCTACGCCGCAGACCTCAAAGAAGTGGACAGGATTGGATGCCTAGTGCCCGGTTATCAAAATTCGAGGAAGGCTCCGCATCAACACTTTCGCGGGTAGATAGGCGTAGGCCGAAGTTTACCTTCTACCCTTTTCGATTACCGAGCACTTGTTATACCAAATTGCTCAACAAAATGAGAAAACGCCGTTGAGAGGCGGTCTTTGACCGCCGTTGCCCAATGCCAGGGAGGCGGTCAGAGACCGCTGTTCAACCTTCTCAGATTGATTCGCAACTCGGTATTAGATAAATAACGCCCTCGCGGCTACCGCAGTCTCAGCCACTCAGGCAAGTAACCATACCACCATCCTATTCGGCTGGCCTCTTTTCCGGTTGGTCAGCCGCAGGCTCATTCGTGGCTCTTAAATTGCACCCTTCTACTAAGCGATGAATAGGGATGGGGAAAATTTACCGCCGCGCAACTGGCAATTCCTTCGCCAACTTCTGCTCGTTGGCTCTGCCTGCCTGATGCTCAGCAGCTTGCCCCTGCCAGGGCGGTCATCCCCGCCGCAAACTACAACGCCGCCAGTAAAAGTTGGTCAGGAGCTAACCGGCGATGAGATTCGCCTCGCCGAAGAACGCCTTGCAGCACTGGGCTATTGGACAGGCCCGATGGACGGAGTGTTAGATCCGGCTTCGCGCCAAGCGCTGATTGCCTTTCAGAAAGTAGAAGGCCGCAAACCTACGGGAGTCCTCGACCGTGCGGAGTTGGCAGCGATTTTGATGGCTCGCCCGCCGCAAGGGCGCGAAATGCATTACCCACACATCGAAGTTGATCTCTATAAACAAGTCCTCTTGGTGATTGCTGTCAACGGACAGGTTTCGCACATTCTGCCGGTTTCAACGGGCAGCGGTCAGGTCTATGTGGAAGATGGGAAAAAGCGGCGAGCCGTCACTCCAACCGGGAAATTCACTATCTGCCGAAAAATATCCGGCTGGCACAAAAGCAAGTTGGGGCGGCTCTACTACCCGAACTATATCTGCGGTGGGGTTGCGATTCACGGCAGTTTGTCTGTGCCCGTGACGCCGCAAAGTCACGGCTGCATTCGCATCCCCCTATTTGCCGCAGAAGCGTTCAGCCGGATTACGCCCATTGGCACCATCGTTGTCGTGTTTGACACCCGTCCAGCGGTTGCGCATCCATAAATCGAAAGGCGAATGACCGCGCAGACAATCTGTGAAGGGTCATTCATCTCTCGGTCAGAACCAACCCCAAAGGGGTTGATTGAACTCGAAGCCGTTCACTTGATACATGAACCTCCGTCGCCTCCATAGTCATCGGTGGGTAATTTTTCCGATCAACATGCCTCATAGAAAGCTGTCTGGCCAGGCAACCCGCAACCTTTTCCCTGATAAATTGACAACGTGCCTTCAACGGCGATCTTCCGGTATAATAGCTGCCCTTCCGGGACAGACGTTGAAACATTCGTACGCCAGCCAACCCCTGTTTTTGCTGTTGAGCGAGTTGGCAAGTCCTTGAAAGGGATCGAAGGAGAGACGCCTTGAAATTGACAAAGGCGACGAGAAAATCGAAGACCTTATCATCTGTACAGAAAGCCGCCTACCAGGTTGCGTTTGAGAACGCCGACGTGGCGTTTCTATTTTTAGACTCTGACCTGACGATTGTCGAAATCAACGAGCGGGCTTGTCGGTTGCTGGCGCATCGCAAAGATGAGTTGCTCGGCGTCTCATTGGACACCCTCTTTTTGCCGGAGTCGAATCGTTTTATCACCCATCTGCACGAAGCGATAGCGCGCGGCGAAACGGTTACCTTCAAAGCAAAGGCGCGATTGCAGAAGGGCGTCAAACTTCGGGTCACTATTCGCGTCGGCGACCCGAACGCCAGTCAGCGACAGCCTGTCTTTGTCTCACTGCGCCGCCGGAAGGCAAAGCGACCCAGCAAGGCTTTGCCCACATCGGCTCCGGCTTTCGATTGGCAAACCGAGCACCAACGCTATCTCCACCTCTTTGAGTACGCGCCGGACGGCTATCTGGTAACTGCTGCGAATGGGCGCATAAAGGAGGCCAATCGCACGGCGGCGCTGATGTTAAATCTGCCGAAAGAGCAGCTCGTCGGATCTTCGTTGCTTGCCTTCGTCGTCGAAGAAGAGCGGCGGCGGTTCACAGCTTGGTTGGAACAACTGGGAGAGGAGGAGCGCACACGAGAATCGGAGTCGCGTCTGCTGCGCGCCGCGCATGCGCCTTTTGCCGCCGCTTTGCGCGTAACCGCCAGTCGCGTCTACGAAGGCGAGCCGCTAGTTTTACACTGGCTCTTACGCGACATTACAGAGATCAAGCAGGCGGAGTCTGCTCTGCGCGATAGTCAGAAACAGTTGGCTTCTATCATGGGTTCGGCGATGGATGCCATCATCATCGTTGATAGCGAGCAGCGCATCACCTTCTTCAATCAAGCGGCGGAGCAAATGTTTTCCCATCACGCAGAGGTCGCCATCGGCCAACCCATGGACCGCTTCATCCCCGACCGCTTCCGCACCGCCCATCGAGAGCACCTGCGAAATTTTCAGGAGACTAATGTTACATCGCGTGCCATGGGCAAGTTGGGAACCATCTTCGGGCTGCGCGCGGGCGACGAAGAATTCCCCATTGAAGCCTCCATCTCGCAAGTCGAAGTAGATGGAAAGAAGTATCTGACCGCCATCATCCGCGATATTAGCAGCCGCAAGGCAGACGAAGACCGGTTGCGTGAGCAAGCAGCCTTGCTCGATCAGGCGACCGACGCCGTCATGGTTCGTGATCTGCAAGATCGCATCCTCTATTGGAGCAAAAGCGCCGAGCGCATCTACGGCTGGACGGCTGAAGAGGCCGTCGGGAAACACGTTGAAGACCTACACTACAAAAGAATTGATAAAGGCTATTATGCTGCCAAAACCGTGCTGGTCGAGACTGGTCATTGGTCGAGCGAGGTGCATCATCAGACGCGACAGGGCAAAGAGATCATCGTGCAGAGCCGCTGGACGCTGCTGCGCGATGAACTGGGCAGACCGAAATCTATCCTCGTCATCAACACGGATATCACGGAAAAGAAGGTGCTGGAAGTGCAATTCCTCCGCGCCCAACGCATGGAGAGCCTGGGCACGCTGGCCAGCGGCATCGCGCACGATCTCAATAACATCCTCTCCCCTTTGCTGA
>CAYXVU010000211.1:7012-10587 GCA_964468725.1 uncultured Clostridia bacterium | reverse complement strand
TCGCGTTTTCTCAAACATACGCTCGTCGTCGGCACAACCAAATCCGGCAGCGTCAGCAGCCTACAGGGGCACTCGCACATCCATTCCTATGAAGAGTTGACGGCGGCACAGTCAGAGCAAGTAGAGACCGCGCCGACTTCGCGCGATGATCTGGCTATCTGGCTCTTCACCTCCGGTTCGACAGGTCATCCGAAAGCCGCCGTTCATCTGCAACACGATCTGCCTTACAACACAGAGCATTACGCCAAACAGGTTTTAGGAATCAACGAACACGACATCACGCTGGGCGTGCCGAAACTCTTCTTCGGCTACGCGACGGGAACGGATCTATTATTTCCCTTCGCGGTGGGCGGCGCGGCGGCGCTCTTTTCCGAACGCTCGACGGCGGAGACCATGTTCGAGATGATTCAAAAGTTTCGCCCGACGATCTTGACCAGCGTGCCGACGATGATTAACGCCATGCTGCAAGTCGAAGGCGCAAGCGAGCGTTATGACCTCTCTTCGATTCGGTTCTGTCTGTCAGCGGGCGAAGCCCTGCCGCCGGAACTCTACAAACGTTGGGTAGATACCTTCGGCATCGAAATCCTTGATGGCATCGGTTCGGCGGAGATGTTCCATATCTATATTTCGAACTATCCCGGCGATGTCATGCCCGGCAGTTTGGGGCGCATTGTGCCGGGGTACGAAGCCGAGATCGTTGATGCGGAAGGCCGCCAAGTGGCAACCGGCGAGATGGGTACGCTGCGCGTCAAAGGCGATTCGGCGGCACTCTGTTACTGGGGCGCGCATGAAAAATCGAAAGCGACTTTTGCCGGGGATTGGTGTACGACGGGCGACCAATTTCGTATAGACGAAAACGGTTATTACTGGTACTGCGGACGCACCGACGAGATGTTGAAGGTGAGCGGCATCTTCGTTTCGCCGACCGAGATTGAGAACCGTTTGTTAGAGCATCCGGCAGTGCGCGAGTGCGCAGTGATCGGCGCAAGCGACAATCAAGGATTAGTGAAACCGAAGGCCTTCATCGTTGTCGCCGAAGAGCACGAAGCGAGCGCAGAATTGGCGAGCGAATTGAAAGAGTTTGTCAAAGGCAGCCTCGCGCCTTACAAATACCCGCGCTGGATCGAATTCCGCGACGACTTGCCCCAAAATGATCGCGGCAAGATCAGCCGTAAAGAGTTGAAGCCGTAGTGAGAGAGGTCACCATATCGAGTTGCTGAGATGACTGCATTTCATCATTTAACTTGGCAAGAAGCGCGGGCGGCCATCGCGGGCGGCGCGGTGCTGATTCTGCCGGTCGGTTCAACCGAAGCGCATGGCCCGCATTTGCCGTTGGCGACCGATGTGATTATCTCCGAAGAGATGTCACGGCGCGCGGCGCTCAAACTTCGTGAACAAGACATTGCCGCCTATGTATTGCCGCCGATTGCTTATAGCGTGACGGATTTCAGCGCCGACTTTGCGGGCACGATCTCGATTCGCAAAGAGACCGCCGCCGCCGTCATCCGCGACATCTGCGCCGCGCTCTACAGACAAGGAGCGCGGCTGGTTGCCATCGCCAACTCGCACCTCGAACCGGAACACGTCAATTCCATCACCGACGCCATCGCACAGGTGACAGAGGAGACGGGGCGTGCGATTGCTTTCCCTGACAAACGGCGCAGGCGTTGGGCAACAACGCTGACCGAAGAGTTCCGGCGCGGCGATTGCCACGCCGGTTCGTATGAGACTTCGCTGGTGATGGCGGCGCGACCGGAGTTAGTGCGCGATGACATTCGAACGACGCTCGAACCGGTTCCGATTTCGATAGCCGAAAAGATTCGTCAGGGCGCGCAGAGCTTCATAGAGGCGGGTGGCGTGCGCGCTTACTTTGGCGACCCACGCGCAGCCTCAGGTGAAGAGGGTAATGCCACTTATGAGGCTTTAGCAGATATGCTGGTCACAGCGATTCTTGAAACCCTCGCAGCAGAAGGAAAGTAACGATGAATCACCTTCAAGAGTGGCAACGCGGCGCATATCTCATTAGCACAGACAAAGCGCGGCTCGACTTCGCTGTCATTCACGGATTTCTGAGGCGTTCCTATTGGGCGGAGGGCATCCCGTTCGATCTGGTCAGCCGCGCGATTGATCATTCGCTCAACTTCGGCATCTATCACAATGGGCAGCAAGTCGGTTTTGCCCGCGTGGTGACCGATTATGCCACCTTCGGTTATCTTGCAGACGTGTTCGTCCTCGAAGAACATCAAGGGCAAGGACTCGGCAAATGGCTGATGGAAGTCATCATGTCCCACGCCGACTTGCAAGGCTTTCGCCGTTGGTCGCTGGCCACACGCGACGCGCACGAACTCTATCGCCAATTCGGATTCGAAAATTTGCGGCACCCCGAACGTTTGATGGAAATCGCGCGCCCCGGCATTTACTTAAAAGAAACGAAGCCGGGTGAATGATGAATTGGGAATGCCAAGTGATGAATCACAGCGTTCAAATTTCAACGTTCAGCCGTTCCTCCTTGATTGTTCCCTGAACACGGTTATGGCATACCGAACGACCATCCCTGTGCGCTTTGGCGATGTAGACCGTGCGGGCATCGTCTATTACCCGGTCATCTTTCACTACCTGCATCTTGCGCAGGAAGACTTTTTCGCCAACTATATGGGTGTGCCGTATCATCGGTTGATCGAAGATGACGGCATAGGGTTTCCGACCATCACGGATGCGACGGAATTTTACCAACCGCTCAAATATGGCGACCTGATTGAAATCGCCGTTTTCATCTCTCGTGTTGGGGCGTCTTCAGTTGTCTTCGAATTTCGCCTCTACCGACAAGGCGAGACCGTCTTGTTGGCCAAATCATCGCAAATCAAAGTCGCAGTTAATATGAATACGTGGAAAAAGGTAGATATCCCTGAGCGGTATCGCGCGCTCCTTGAAAGTTGCCAGCCCGACGAACCACCGAAGATGTGAAGGCAGGATTGAGATCGCGGCAGTGGGCAAAGAGGTTACACAAACTCTTTGGGTTATCGAAAGGAATGGAAACTTGTCGCCGATGGTTACTCGGCGTTACACCATAAAAGGTTGAGGCTGGGGAAGCGCGTCTTCGGCTCTGCCCCAACGTTTTTCCGCATAGGCGCACCGCACGTGAAAACAGATTGTCGCCAATTCTTGTTGCGGTTGATTATGATCGAGCAGACAGTTGCGCACACAGATAGCGAGCGGGTCGCCTGTGGGCACACGCTGATCTTCTGATTCGCTCATAACGACTTCTCCTACTCGCTTGTTTTGACAGAGGTGCAGAGGACGCCGATGACGTGCAGAGCCTCCCCCGCTTACACATCATCTTCGTCAACTCTGCACCTCTGTCAAAACAGGGGTGCTCTTCTATGGAGCGCTTGTTGCGTTGCGAATCGGCTAGTCAAACGTTTGACCGACAGAGGGCACAGCCACCTGAAGCGACTCTTGAATATACTCTCCAAAGCGCCGCAACTACGCGTTGCGAGCCTCTGCCAGTCAAACGTCTGATGTTTTTAATGCTCTCCGCGCGGAAGTCCTTATCGCGGAACCGTACTCCTTCCTCA
>CAYXVU010000211.1:5754-6912 GCA_964468725.1 uncultured Clostridia bacterium | reverse complement strand
ACTCCTTCCTCATGGACTGTCGGCAGTTTGATTCCCGTGAGAGCGTTTAACCGGAATGCCCTCGTGTGCGTCCCGCCAGTTTCGCAAGCGGCAGATATTCGCAGGCCAGTTCGAGGAGGCGATCCCACATCGGATCGCTCCCCAGCGACCGACGCCCATCGCGCAAGACCGAGATGACTGCGACAAACTCTTTTGGCTCACATTGACACCAGCGAATGAGCGCCGAGCGCAAACGACTTTCCGACAGCGGTGCAAACTGTCCAGTTCCCTCCTCGCTGATCACCTCTTTCAGAACATCGTAACCTTGCCTCGTAACTGGTGGTTCGCCATCGGAGGCTTTGTCAGCGAAAACTTCCATGCCCTCGTCCGGCTCCAAGTCTGCTTCTGCGATCTCGCACTCAAGAAATCGCGCGGGGTCACTCGATTTTTGGCTTTTCATAGTTTTCTGATTGAGCCTCGTTCATTCCTTCATAGGACAGCTTCCGGTGACCGATTTCAAGGGAGGCGATGCCGCGTCTGCCGGATACGCATTGCGATGAGGCGAAGCCCATACCGTGAGACTCCGCCTCGCCTTACAGGAGGATCATCAAGCTCTCAAACCCAATCGCGGAGGGCGGCGCACGAGAGTAACTGCTTGCTGGCACAAGCAAGCAACCTGGCTGCGTAGACTGTACCTGCGCTTGGCGAAGAGGTCTGTAGTCGGTTGCGGCAACCGCCTGTCGTCGAGCGTAGCCGTTGGTGTGCGAAGGCCCCGCGCCGCTTGCTTTTCGCAACCACCGAGGTGGTACAGGGCCAACGCACGCCAACGCGCTACGCTTCCTTTGTGGACAGGCGTTAGGCTTTCCGCATCTGACCGCCATCGGACAATCGGCGACAGCCAAGCCGCCCAGACACGCCAAGGATCTATGCGTAAATTCTTGCTGAAGATTTGCTGTAAATGAGCGGTTTTCTGGTATATTCATGCCCTCTCCCGAATGCATAGTAGCGATGGGCAAACCAACACCTGCACGCCGAAGCGCGGACCTCTGTAATAAGGCGGACAGACTGAAAACTAACCGCCCGCCTCATTTGTCCATTAAGTAGAACACCCGAAGCGAGAGGCAGGAGCGCGAGGTTGAAGGGTCTCTTCAAGCCGATCACGGGTGAAGAGGCAACGGT
>CAYXVU010000211.1:0-5744 GCA_964468725.1 uncultured Clostridia bacterium | reverse complement strand
ATCGAATCGCCCACTGAGTTTAAGCAAATCATCGGCCGCGGGACGCGCATCAACGAAGACTATAATAAACTCTACTTCACCATAAGTTCCTTGATCTCAAGGACAAGCAAAGAATGGCACAGGCAGAACGAACGCCAGCTAGGCAAACCTCTGCTCGGGCGCCTTCAATGGCCGCCCACTGAAGGCTTCGCTTCCTGCTACTTGGCGGAGAAATTTTTCCCCATACTCCACTTCTTTTCGCAAACACGCCAATCTCAACTTTTTTGATCCAGTGAGTGCGGCCAGTTGTGGTGGTGCGGAAGATAGTCATTGAGACCCTCCTGAAGGCAGAGGCGGGCCTCTGGGTTTGATGTGCCCAAAAATTCTATCGAGTATGAAGCCGAGGCCGGATTGTCGGGTCGCTGTCCGTGTCGTAACGAGGAGGATTAAATTCTCTTTCGAGAGGGACAAGCGAATTAAAAGAGAGATGGTAATGAATCTCTTTTGGCCTGGATGCTCACCCGGCGACGGTTTTGCCGCTGAGGAGCAAGCTAAGGAAATTTGTGATGAAGAGGCTTTCCGCTGCTTGGCGGTTAATTCTTCGTGGGTCTTGCACCATTCAGGGTGCGATAAGGCGTAGGGCGAGTTGAGAGCGACAGCTAAGTTTGCTTGACCCTCCTCAACGCGGCCTAACTCCCCAAGTTCAACAGCCAAAGCATTGTGATAAGAATAGCAGTAATACGGATAGTTTTGCGCGACGAGCCGTACCATCGGCGCGAGACTTTCAAGATTAGATAATGCCCCCTCGTGATCTCCCAAAACGCTCTTGAGAATGGATATCGTGAAACGCGCTGCCAACTTTGCCTGCAGGCCTCGCAGAGTATCTGGCGCGGCCTTCAACGCTTCTGTTTGAAACTTCAGACACTCTTGAAGTTCTCCTTGTTGCCAAGCAAGGTCTCCCAAGCATTGCAGAGCACGGGCGCGGTAGGTTATCGGGGCGTAGCTCGCAATAGATTCGAACCGCCACTTCGCTTCGTCTATCTGTCCCCGCCAGGTGACTGCTACATATTGATAATACTGGCCTATCTTTTGGGCGTCATCTATCGGCAGTTGCATCAAAACGCGACCGACTTCTTCAAGCAAGTCCGTATCACGCAGGGATTGGAAATGTTCTGCAAGTCGGATCAGTCTGTCTGTCAGAAGAACGAATGCTTGTCGGGTGTTTGAGAGATGAGAACAATGCGCTACCCGACTCAAAATAATTTGTTGACACAAGCCAACTGAACTGACTGCTGGTTCAGCGCCAGCCATCCCATTCAAGGAGAGTGATGTTATGAGAAAACGATCTGTGTTATTTGCGGTGATTTGCATTTTAGCTTTTCCGCTTCTGTTTTCGCCTTCTCGAAATCAGGTTCGTCTGAGCTCAGCCCCGCCCGCGATAGTCGCTTTTGCCGGTCACCATAGCCCCAGTTTCGGGCGGTGAGACTGCGACTTCGAAGGCGGCGTCTGCACCGGCTTCGGCCTCAGTGCGCGTCCGAGCAATGATGCAGAGCAAACCGTGATTCAACCCGATTCTTCCAGCGAACCGGACAGCCTTGAAGGAATCGGTACAGGTACGATGCTGATGATCCTGCTAACGCTCTTTGTCAGACTTCGTATGCGAATGTAATTGTCAGATTCTTCCTTTTGCGTCCAACAATTTCCGCTTCTCCATCCGCCTGCATAGGTTGGCAGCACAGGATTGGTCTCGGTTGCGGACGAGTGAAATTCTACTACATTCAGCCGCAGCACTCACTCCCTTCAAGGAGGATGGCGCGCGGAGTAGGTAGTTCGTGTGGGTTGCGATCTTTTGCGTCATCGCTTTCCCGCTGCTCTTTTCGCCGTTTCAAAAGGAGTGTTCACCGTGATTGAGCATCTGTAGTTGTCGCCTTTACAGGTCGCCTTACCCCCAACAAAGAGGGGTGCAACTGCAGCTTGGCAATCGGTGCGGGCTTCGGCTTCAGAGTGCAGTGCGGTGATCCGTTCGGTGATTTTGCCAGTCACAGTGATACTCTCCTACGAACCTGAATCAGGGGGGGATGGCGACTCAAGCGCAGGGTTGCTTACCTTCTTTGTGGGAATCCGCATGCACGGATTAGTTGGAGCCGTGCGCTACCCCACATCGAATAGCCGTCGTTCACAACCGCCTCAGGAGATTGGCGACTGGGTGATGCTGTGCCTAATGGACGGGGCGATTCTACTACACTTATCTATAAATTTCACTAGAAAATTATCCGACAGGCGATAATAACAAATTAAAAACCCTTGGGGGCGGTTTGGAGTGCAAAACCGCAAGGACTAAGAAGCGGCAGAGCGGTTTTGGCGATGGGCGAATTGCTTAGGCTTCGGGTTGGGTTGCGTCGAAGCTGCCCTTTTTGAGCAGGCGTTTGAGTTGGTGAAAGGTTTCCGAGTGGCCGCGAAACACATAAGCGGGCTGTGTGACGATGACTTCATCGGCGCCGCTTTCGCGCAGGCGGCGAATCGCTTGATCAAGACTGGTGCGCGGACAGGTGATGCGAATTTCGACGAACGATTCGTTAACAGTCACTCTTGCAGTCTCGGCCACCGGCAAGGAGTAGATGACTCTCCAGGTCGGCGCGAAGCGCACAAGTTCTGTGAGTTTGGCTTTCTGCACAGTAGCCTGAATGCTGTAGGTCTCTTTGCCGCGCAGATAACTTTCGATCCGATCAAGAAAGGCTGCCAGTCGTTCGAGCCGTTCGGCGTTCCAACTGGCGATACTTTTGCTGCCCATCAAACAGGCTTGCGAAGCGACGACAGTTCCATCTTTGAGCGTCTTCAGATGATTCTCGGCCAGCGTTTGCCCGGAAGAGGTCAGGTCAATAATCAAATCGGCCACGCCTGATGCGGGCGCACTCTCGGTGGCGCCGAGCGATTCAACCAAGGTGTAATCCACAACCCCGTGCTCGCTCAAGAAGCGGCGCGCTAGATTGGGAAACTTGGTGGCGATTCGCAACGTGCGTTGCTGTTTGATCCGAAAGGAAAAGGCGAGTTCAGCCAACTCTTCCATCGTCGTTACATCAATCCATGTGTTAGGCACGGCGACGACCAAGCGCGCGTGCCCGTAGCCGAGGTCGCGCATGACGAGCAGAAGCTTTTCGGAGCCGACAGCCTGTTCGCGGAAGAGGTCTTCACCGGTAACGCCGAGATCAACGGCGCCGCTGCGAACCTTCGCAGGAATCTCTTCGGCGCGTTGAAAGAATACGGTAAAGCCTTCGATGCCGCCGAGCCGCGCGGTGTACTGGCGCTGATTGCCATACTTGACCGGCAATCCTGCGCGCTGCAGAAACTCCAGCGTGCCATCGTAGAGGCTACCTTTGCTCGGAATCGCCAGATTGATCTCTTCAGCTTTAGTCGCCATTAACTTCTCTTTTGGTGAGTATAAACATACTCTTCCAGTTGACGGATGCCGATGACGGTTTCGCTGTGCGCCTGCATGTCTTTGATGCGCACGCTGTCATTGCGCGCCTCATCTTCGCCGACGAGGATGGCAAAGGGAATTCTCTCTTCGGCGATCTGACCAAGCACAGCCTTCAGTTTGCGCGGCTCGAAGTCGGCACGCACGCGCCAGCCTGTCCTCCGACAGATGTCGGCAACGCGCCAGGCAAAGGATTCCTCCACCTCTCCGACGCAGACCATCACCGCATCCACTTGGTTCGTTTCGCCGACCTCTTTGGCAGTCGAGTTCTCTAACGCCAGCAGCAGACGATTGACGCCAAGCGCAAAGCCCACAGCCGGAATCTGCCGGGTCGCGCCAAGTGAGGAGAGCAAACGGTCATAGCGACCGCCACCGCAGATTTGGCTCACAGCGCCGAGCCGCTCGCAATGAATCTCGAAGATGAATCCCGTGTAGTATTCGATGCCGCGCCGAAAGCCTAAATCCAGGCGCGCGTTTGCGGGCAGCGCATCTTGCGCTTTTAGCAATTCGAAGCGGCGATGCGCCGCTTCCCACGCAACGCCCGTCGTCTGGCCAAGCCGCGCCAGCAAGCTCTCCACCTGGCTGAGAACCACATCCGGCGCTCCGGCGATGGTGAGATACTCTTCCATAGCGTCGAGGCAGTCTTGGGGAATTTGCAGACTGCGGGCAGCAGTGAAGCGGCTGAGAAAATTTTCGGCAATCTCGTCCAGGCTGCGGTGACCGACCTCTTTTTCAACGAAGAGCGCCAACATCTCCCGCACCAACGCGCGGCTGCGTGCTTCGCCCAATGAGGCAAGCAATTCGCCAAGCTCGCGCGCCGTAGTATCCGTCGTCTGACCCTGTGCCATGCTTTCGGACAAGCGTCTGAGCAAACGATCGAATGCGCCGCGCCGCCAAAAAGTCTCGGTGAGCCGGGCACGCACTTCGTTGGTGACCGGCAGCGAGTTGATGAATTCGGCGGCGAGCTCCAAATCGCCAAGCAGCAAGTGAATCTCATCAAGGCCAGCGCGACGTGTGGCGGCAACGGCAAGTGCAACAATCTCCGCATCGGCAGCAATACGATTGTCGCTGCCGATCATTTCGACTCCGGCTTGCAAAAATTGGCGATAGCGGCCTTCGCGGACTTTTTCGTAGCGAAAAACATCGCCCTGATAACTGAGTCGCACAGGCAAACGCCGCGCGGACATCCTTTCCAGATAGGCGCGCGCCACCGAGATCGTCATCTCCGGTCGCAGGCAGATTTCCGCCTTGCTGCGCGGGTCGCTGAAGATGTACATGCGCGAGCGAATCTCTTCGCCGGAACGTTCCAAAAAGATGTCGGACTGTTCGAAGATCGGCAGCACGATGCGCTCATAGCCATAGGCATCGAAGTTCGCCGCGCAGGCTTCGCCAAGGCGCAGCAGGCGCGTGGCCTCGGCTCCCATATAGTCTTTCGTTCCGGCGATGCGCTCAGGGCGTTTCATGTGTAGCGCTCAAGTATGGCGCGCACTTGCGCAATCCAATCTTCGACGGCGACGGTCATCTGCGCGGGTTGATCTTTTGCCCAGGTGGCGCGGTCGGTGATCGCTTTCGAAAGCTCTCGGCCTAAGCGCAAGTCTTTGAGAGCAACCTTTCCAGCATCGAATTCATTCGACCCGGCAATGACGGCAACCACCGCGCCGCGTTCATCTGCATATTGCAACTGTTTGCGAAAGCCGCCCGTACCCAGATACATCTCCGCCGCAATGCCTGCGCGGCGCAATTCAAACGTCATGCGTTGATAATCGAATAAGCGACTCTTATCCATCACGGTCACGACGACCGGAGCCGCTGCATCGAAGGCATCAATCTGTCCGAGGTGTTTGAGCGCGGCCAGTAGCCGATCTACGCCAATCGAAGCGCCGGTCGCCGGAACCTTCTCTCCGAGAAAACGCTCGACCAGATAATCGTAACGCCCGCCCCCAGCAACCGAACCGAATTGCCGTTTCTGCCCGGTCTCGTCCGTCACTTCAAAGGTCAAAGCCGCTTCAAAGATCGGCCCCGTATAGTAGGCCAAGCCGCGCACCACTGTCGGGTCGAAAACCACGCGATCTTCGCCATAGCCTGCGGCAGACAAAAACCGATCCATGTCGCGCAATTCGGCTACGCCCTCTTCGCCGACCGCCGAGCCCTCGATGATCCGGGCGAAGCGGTCGCACACCTCGACGCGCGTCGCTGCCGTGACCGACAGCAGGTCAATGATGCGTTGCGCCTGTTCGTCCGTCAGTTCAGCGCCTTTGGTGAAGTCGCCCGATTCGTCTTCGCGGCCTTT
>CAYXVU010000210.1:0-10603 GCA_964468725.1 uncultured Clostridia bacterium | reverse complement strand
TATCGAAGGGAAAGTGACCATTGACTCCGCCAGCGGTGAGATTGACGTCTCCAGCGTTAAAGGCGAAGTGGTCATTGATGGGAAAAGCGGCGAAATTGAGCTGTCGAACATGGAAGGGGTTGCCCGCGTCCGGACGGTCAGCGGCAGCATCACAGCGGAGTTCGATAAAATCATTCCCGATCAACCGCTCGAATTTAACACAGTCAGTGGTGGAATCGAGTTGCGGTTCAATTCGCTCCCTGACCTCGATGTGAATTTGAGCACTACGACGGGAAGCATTGAGGTAGATGACAACCTCGGTTTGAATATCGAAGAGAAGATCGCCAGCAAGCGCGTCAGCGGCAAACTCGGCAAAGGCGGTCAGTCGTTGACCGGCAAGACGGCGAGCGGCGAGATCACCATAAAGGTTAAACCATAGCAAGCATCTGAAAAGGAGACATTGGGATGGCCATTGAAGTAATCAACTATTTTGACAATACCGGCATGGAGATCGTTCATCGCATTCCCGAACAGGGTTCCGATGACATCAAGTTGGGCGCACAGTTGATCGTGCAAGAGAATCAAAATGCCGTCTTCTTCCGCGACGGCAAAGCCCTTGATACCTTCGGGCCGGGGCGTCACACGCTGACGACCATGAACCTGCCTTTGCTGACTCGCCTGTTGTCGTTGCCGTTCGGTGGCAAATCGCCCTTTCAAGCAAGCGTGATGTTTGTTGCGCGCCACACCTTTCAGGACTTGAAATGGGGAACCAAAGAGCCCATCGCCTTTCGTGATACGGAACTCCGCATGGTGCGATTACGCGCCTTTGGCAAATACTCAATGCGTGTTATTGACCCTCAACTCTTTGTCGGCGCAGTGGTCGGCACTCGCGGCATCGTCTCAACCGAAGCCGCCAATGCGTATTTGCGCGACATCATCGTTGCGCGGCTCAATGACCTGTTGGGCGAAAATCTGAAGACCATCTTCGACCTTCCGGCTTACTATGACGAACTGGCCATCGCCGTGAAATCGAGAGTTGCGGAAGACTTCAGCCGTCAAGGATTAGAGCTTGTTGACCTCTTGGTGTCGGCCATCACCCCGCCTGAAGAGGTGCAAAAGATGATTGACGAGCGCGCCGCGATGGGCGCAATCGGCGATATGCAAGCCTATATGCAATTCAAGGCGGCGAAATCCATCGAAGACGCTGCCAAACAACCCGGTGGAGCCGCCGGACAGGGCATGGGGTTGGGCCTCGGCATGAGTTATGGCCAGATGATGATGGGCGCGATGGGCGGTCAACAGCAGCAACAACCTGCTCAGCAAGGCGGCGTGGCGCAAGCGGGCGGGCAAGCCTCCGTTAATATCAAGTCCGAACCCGATGGCGCGGACATTTATATTGACGGCAATTATATCGGCAGCACACCTTCGAAAGAGATGCTGCCGGTTGGCGAACATACTATACGCGTTGCACGCCCCGGTTATAAAGATTGGGAACGTCGCGTTCGCATTGATGCCGGGTCGGAGAAGACCTTCAACGCGATTCTCGAAAAATAGGTTGTTCCTTCCAACTTTCCAAATCAGCCGCGTGATGCCTGCTGTTCACGCGGCTTTTGTATTTTTGAGCGGCTAACCGTTCAAAGGGACAGGCGATTCATAGTTGACCGACTCCGTGTGAAGCGGTACTCTCAAGCCTGAATTTCGAGCGTTCACTTTTCACCACAACTGAATTTACGCAGGTTGCCCCGAAACTGTGAGTAGCTATGAATCCGCCTGTTCCCTCACGCCACCATCAGACGCGTGACCTGAAGGTTTCTGCTTTCTCGGAAACTGCGCCGCGCAGTGTTCTCGGCCTGTTGATCCAACAAGCGGGCATTCGGCCTCTCCATTGGTATTTCGAAAAGCATGTTGCTGAGAATCCGCAGGCGCTCGCCCTTGTGGCGCCCTCTCAGAGTTGGGATTACACTGAACTCAATGCCGCCGCCAATCGCATCGCCCATACCATTTTGCATCGCGGCATCACGGGTGATGCGCGCGTGATGCTAGTTTTGGAACGGGACGCGCTTGCCGTTGCGGCAATTCTCGGCGTCCTCAAATCGGGCAATGCCTATGTTCCGGTCGATCCTGAATTTCCTGTGCCGCGCATCCGCTACATTGCCGAAGACACCCAATCTGCATTGATCTTGACCGATTCGAAACATCTTGGCTTCGCCCGCCAGCTAGCGGGAAGCGCAACGGCGGTCATCAATCTCGAAGAGATCAGCGACACAACCCCGACCGATAATCCATGCCTCCTAACGACAAGCGATCAATTAGCCTTTTTGATTTACACCTCTGGCTCAACCGGCCAGCCCAAAGGAGTGATTCATCAACACGCCTCGATACTGGGGAATCTGCGAAACTATGCCGAAGGGCATCGCCTGCGTGCGGATGATCGGCTGACCTTGTTGTTTTCAATAGCTGTCGGCGCTTCGACAACAGACATCTTTAGCGCGTTACTGAACGGCGCGAGTATTCACGTTTTCAATCTGAAGCGTGAAGGGTTTGGCAAACTGGCTGATTGGCTTAGCGAACAAAAGATGACAGTTTATCACTCGATTGCTTCGGTGTTTCGGCGTCTGTGCGAATCCCTTAACGGAGGCGAGAAGCTTGCCAGCCTGCGCTCAATTGATTTGGCAGGCGAGCCGGTTTACAGGCGCGATGTCGAATTGTTCAAAGAGCATTGCGCTGACCATTGCCAATTGGTCAATCATCTGGCGGCCACCGAATCGAATGTCATTGCGATGCACCACATCAACAAAGCGACTGAACTATCCGGCAACCTCGTCCCAGCGGGGTACGCCGTCGAAGGCAATCGCCTGTTGATTCTTGATGACCAAGGCAACCCGCTGCCTGCCGGTGAAGTTGGTGAGTTGGCTGTCTCCAGCCCGTGCTTGAGCCCCGGTTATTGGAATCAACCCGAGTTGACCGCCGCTTCTTTTTCACAAGATGCTGATGACCCGCAGCGGCGTATCTATCGCACGGGCGATTTGGGCAGGCTTAGCGCAGATGGCCTACTCGAACATTTGGGGCGCAAAGATTCGCGCGTCAAGGTTCGGGGCTTCAGCGTGGAAGTGGCAGAGGTCGAAAATGCTTTGCTGGAATTAGAAGCGATTGACTCTGCCATCGTCATTGGACGGAAGACAGACGCCGGAGAAGATCGCTTACTTGCTTACTATGTCGTAACGCCTACCTGCGAAATCGCTCCGACTGACTTGCGCGAAGCGATGGCAAAAAAACTTCCCGCTCACATGATTCCGGCGTTCTTTCTGCCGCTTGCCGAACTTCCTCTGCTACCCAATGGCAAGATAGACCGGCAAGCCCTGCCATCTCCCGAAACCTTCACTGCACTCGACCGTGTCGCCACGCCGCTTACAGAAAAGCAGGCGAGACTGATCGGTTTGATGGAGCCTGTACTCAAGGTGCGAGGCATCACGGCGGATGATAATTTCTTTGATCTGGGCGGCGATTCGCTTAGCGCCATCGAATTGCTCGCGGCTATTGAAAAGGAATTCGGCAATCAGCTTTCCCCATCGATCTTTTTTCAGTATTCAACCATTGGCCAACTGGCAGAAAGTTTGGGCGAAGGAGAGAAAGAGCGTCCCTTCACCTTTTTGGTGACCCTCAATGCGCGCGGTGTGCGGCCACCATTCTTTTGCGTGCATAACGTCGGCGGCGGCATCTTTGGCTATCGCGCGCTTGCACGAGAGCTTGGAGCGGATCGCCCATTTTATGCCTTTCGAGCGCAAAACCCTGAGCAACGGCAACCCTACTACTTCACGATTGCCGAAATGGCTGCGCGCTACCTAACAGAACTGCGCGTCGTGCAGCCCGTCGGGCCATACTATCTCGGCGGCCACTCGTTTGGCGGCCTCCTTGCCTATGAGATGGCGCAGCAACTCGTCGCCGCAGGTGAGCGCGTTGCGCTGGTCGTCTTGTTCGACACCTTCGGGCCGGGCTACCCGAAACGCTTACCACTGCGCCAAGTGCTAGGCATACATTGGAAGCACATCAAAACGATGCGTCCCACAGCCGCAAAGCAGTACCTGAAAGAGAAGCTCAATCTGGAAATCGTCTTCAGACGCGCGATGTGGCAGGCCTCATATCGGTGGCCGTTCTTACACAACGAGTTGGCTACTGCCCTCCGAGATGATCTGTCAGCCGCGCATTTGCGCGCCGCGCAAGAGTATGAATTTCGAACCTATCCTGGCCCTGTCGCGTTCTTTCGCGCCAGGGAAGTGCGCGAGACTTGTTACCCCGATGCGCGATTGGGTTGGGGAGCAATGCTCAACGAGCAGTGGGAAGTCTTCGATGTGCCGGGCAAACATACGACGATCATTGATGAACCGCTCGCCCATCAGTTGGCCAAAAAGTTAGCTGCGGTTTTAGAGAGCCGCGACCACATCGCGTAGGGCGTGGTCGAACGTTACTTTTCCCTCAAGGTAGGGTTGCCAGTATTGCTCAAGCGGGCGAATCAATTGCGGCCACGAGCGTGTGTACAATCCTTGTCGGTAGGCATATGGCTGATAGTCGCGGATGCCCTCTTCCGCCAATCTCCGTTTGACCATTTCGCCCGTCGTATAAAACAAGACGGCATGCCATAAGTCGCGGGGTGCGGTTTTGTTTTGTGCGCGGCACTCGCGTGCGATGCCCTCGCCAACCGCTCCGATCTGATTTCCCACCAGAGCATGCGACGCCTCGTGAAAGAGGATTTCTAAGGCGAGGTAGTCTTTGTGACGATCATCCAAACTGGCAATGGTAATATGCGTTGCCGGGTCGTTAGTGGTGAACGCGCCAGCCCAATTGGCATAGCGAACGACATCCACTTTGATCCTGCCCTCCGGCCATTTGGCTTGGAAGAGCCGTTCAAGCTGTTTCGGCAAGGCGCTGCCGAAGCGTGAAATGAGTTGGCTTGCTTTTTCAATAAAGGCATCGTTGGCCTGTTGATGTTCCGGCCACCAATGTTGACGATAAATCGGCGCAGCCTGTTCGAGCGCCACAACCAACTCCTTTGGCAACCCCGATGCTTGCAGGTCTGCCGCCTGAGCGCGTTCAGACAGGCGCAACTTGATCTCCGTCATGCTGTCATCGAAGAGCAAATCGCGTTGAATCATCGAAGCCTCGTAAAAACTGAGAGCCGCTTGCCATACTTTCTGCTCCCCTTGTGTCAACCTCGCTGAATCAATCAAATTGGGTAGCTGTCTGCCGCCCGCCGCTTTTTTATTCACTGATTGCCGCCGCGCCTGCTCATACAGAACGTGATGCAGATTCAGCCAAAAGCTGATCCGAAAATCGAAGACCGTTTGGCTGACGCCTTCCGCAAGAGACGCAGGCTGAGATGCGCGCGATTGACTACTAGGCGGTTGCTTTGCGGGTAAGATTCGTGCGGCCAGCCAGTCACCGATGGTTTGCAGCGCGAGTGGAGAAAAGCTCTCTTCGATGGTTGCATATTCGACCGGGCTCCCGGTCTTCGCCGTTTGAAATACATGATTGAGATTGGGCAATTGTGTGATCGTAAAATCGGGATTCCCGCCCTGCATCAAAGCTTCCTCTATCGCTGGCAGATTTTGTTGTGGATTGAGGAACAAATCCTTACTGCCGGTTATCGCCAGAACCGGACACTGTAATTTCATGAGTACGGGTTTCGGATTGTAAGCGATTTGATAGCGATACCAAGGGCTGACCAGTAAGCGCGATTGTGCATCGAGATCGGCAGGCATGAGAATACGCGAACTGGCGGGCATCGCAACCTGACGATCATTGAGCAATGGTTTCAGACGCGCAATGGCTTTCGCGTCGTCTTTTTCTTCCAAGAGAATCTGAAATAACGCATCCGTTCGCGCAAGCAGTTTTTGGATTTGCTCCGGTGAGAAATTTTCCGCTGCCGCCAGCGTTTCAACCTGACCGCGAATGGCTTGCGCGCCGCTTACTCCCAATCCTCCGAGCATCACAACAAAGGCCGCATCTCCGGCGCGCATAGCCGCCAGCGGCCCCACAATTGTGCCCTCACTGTTGCCGATAAAGCCAATTCGCTGCGCGTCAATTTCGGAACGCGATTTCAAGTACGCCATCCCGGCTAAAGCATCCTCGGCGAAATCGGCGATGGTGGACTCGAAGAGTTTGCCCGTCGAACCGCCAATGCCGCGATCATCGGCACGCAAGACGGCTATACCTCGTCTCGTCAGGTAATCCGCAAGCACCGCATACGGTTTGTGATCGAAATGTGTTTGATCGCGGTCATTGGGGCCAGCGACAGTCAGCAATATGGCGGCAGGAAACGGCCCATTGCCTTGCGGCAGCGTAAGCGTCGCCGCCAATTTGACACTCGCTCCTCGGTTCTCATAGCTAACCTCTTCGACCCGGTACGGAAATGGAGGGAGAGGAGTCTGTCTACGCGCTGCAATTTCAATCTCTTTGTCGGTTCGTAAAAAATGGAGCGGGCGGGATTGCCCGGCCTGTGACCACTCGCCTTCAATAGAGTTCCCATCTGTACTAATCTGCCCCCGATAGCGCGCTTGTCCGGCGCGAAATTCAAACCTCAGCACTTGATCCTGTGCGATGACACCTTCTAAAGGCAAATTTTTCAAACGTTGATCGGGGCTGTCGAGCGTGGCCGTCAGATTACCATCGCTTGACACTGTAATCTTGAGTACCAATCTCAACTTTCGGCTCGTCGTTTCCAGCGTACCCTGATAGATTCCTTCCATCTCGCGTCCGCCAGCCTGTCCTGCAACCCGATCAATCTCGGCCATCAAACCGAGGCTGAGCAGGCTCAACCCGATCACCAGTCTAAGAAAAAAATTCGCCCTCATTCTCCTTCCTTTCTTCTCGCTCGGTTGCGTGTTGAAACGATCAACGCGAATAGGGAGACGATCAGCAGCACGCTGTATTCAACGCCATTGCGCCCTGCGCCGACGACAAACCATCCTTCCGAAGCGTGTACGAGAACGATGCCCATCGTCAGTTCAATGATAAAGAGCAGGCTGGTTGGGATGATGAACTGACCCATCAGGAGTAGCAACGCCGCAACGATTTCGAATCCGGTGATCGCCCACGCTAACCCCCTTCCCATCGGAAACCCTTTGAGGTTGAGAAACTCTCCAAACGGAACAACTCCCCCAATGACGATGCGCGTCACGCCGTGAATGCCAAGCAAAATGGCAACTCCTATGCGTAGAATGCCTATGCCGCTGTCTTCTTTTTGCACCGTCTCTAATTTCTCTACGGGGTTAGTTTCCCGCAGCTTGCTGCGAAAGAATTATCCAGTTGCTTGCGAGTACGAAAGCTTCACAAGCGACCTTAGAAGTTGACTGCCGATTGATACCCCGTAGCTTGCGGCGGGGAGATTCATTCATGGCGCAATGCTCGTAACGGGTCAATGCGCGCAGCCCTCCATGCAGGCACTGCGCAGGCCGTCAAAGCAACCACAAAGAGTGACACCGATGCGACTATAAAAACGATGGCATCGGTCGCTGCGACGCCAAATAATAGGGTCTCCATCAAGCGGGTGAGCGCAAACGCGCCGCCCAGCCCGATGCCAACCCCAAACAGTGCCAGCAATCCACCTTGACCGATTACCAATCGCAAGACATCCCATGTGCGCGCGCCAATGGCGATGCGAATGCCAATTTCGCGGGTGTTTTGCACAACCAGATAAGACATGACGCTGTAAACGCCGATCAAAGCCAATACCAGTGCCAGACCGGCAAAGATGCCGAGTAAGATTAGGTTGAAGCGCTCGTTGGAGACGGCATTATCGAGCACGGCTTCCATAGTCAGCACATTGTAAACCGGTTGTGCCGGATCGGCGGCCAACACCGCTTCGCGCAAGCCTGTGGTTGCAACTGTCGGTTCTCCGATTGTTCGCGCGACCAAACTCACACTACTTCTTAACCCATTGCTCGGCACTTGAGCATAGTGCCAGTACATCTCCGGGCGCGATGCTTGTTGGATGCCCGACTGGCGCACATCACCGACGACTCCCACTATCTGATAGGTTTTGTTGTCATACAAAACCGATTTGGAGAGGGGGTCGGCGTCGGGCACGTAGCGTTTCACAAAAGCTTGATTGACGACGATGACGAGGGCTGCTTGCGCTTGATCGCGGTCATCCACAACTCGTCCGGCCATGACAGGGATGCCGAGGGTGCGGAAATAGTCCGGACTGACAGCTCGCACTTCGACAAAATCGGAACTTTCTGGCGGCGGCGGGGCTTCACCGACGATCTGAACCGTAGAGTTCCAGCCCCATGAGTGTAAAGGTAATAGGCTAATGATGCCGACCGACTGGACACCGGCAACACCGGCAGCGCGTTCCAGCACTTGTTGATGGAATCTCGTGATGGATTCCGGTGTCGCATACTTTGCTTGCGGCAGCGAGATGCCCATCGTCAAGACATTCTCTGCTTGCAGCCCCGTGTCGGTCTGTTGCAGGTGGAGGAAACTCTTCAGCAACAGACTCGCCCCGATCAACAACACCATCGCCGCAGCGATTTCTGAGATGACCAATAAACCGCGCACGAAACTGCGTTGCAGGCTGCCCGTACTGGCGCCGCCTTCTTTCAAATCGGTTTGCAGGTTCGCTTTGACGCTTTGCAAGGCCGGAACCAATCCGAAGAGGATGCCCGTCACCACTGCTACCCCCAACGTGAAGCCTGCCACTCGCCAATCAAGTGAAACCTCAGTTGCGCGGGGTAAGATGCCCGTTGCTAGTCGAATCAACCCGCTCACTCCCCAATAGGCGAGGAAGAGTCCGAACATCCCACCGAGCAGCGAGAGGAGAATGCTTTCAGTGAGCAGTTGCCGAATCAACCGCCCGCGACCGGCTCCCAGAGCCAGGCGGATGGCGATCTCGCGGCGGCGAGCGGCAGCCCGCGCGAGCAGGAGGTTGGCGACATTGGTGCAAGCGATGAGCAACACGAAGCCAACAGCGGCGAGCAGGACGAGCAGGGCAGGGCGCACCGAGCGCACGACCTCTTCCTGAATTTGAATCAGCAACACGCCGCGACCGGCCTGTGCATCGGGGTACTGTTCCGCCAGGCGCGCAGCGATGGCGTTCATCTCTTCGTGAGCGCGTTCCGGCGTTACCCCATCTTTGAGACGACCTAAACCGAAGAGAAAATGATTACCGCGCTGCTGCTGTTGTTGAGGTGGGATGACAAGCGGAATCCAGATTTCCGTCGTCCGCGAAGGGTATTGAAAGTTTGCTGGCATCACTCCAATGACGGTGAAGGTCTCGCCGCCTAACTGGATGGGGTGATCGAGAATCGTCACATCGGCAGCGAATTGATTGCGCCAGAGTTGATCGCTGAGGATGGCGACGCGATGGTTGCCCGTTTGATCTTCGCCCTCGCGCAGGGTGCGACCGAGTTGCGGAGCGATGCCGAGGACATCGAAGAACCCTGCCGAGACGGTGGCGGCGCGCAGGCGCACGGGGTTGTCTTGGCTTTGCAAAGACAGGTTAGCGGTTTGATATACGGCAATCTGAGTGAAGACCTGATTCTGTTCGCGCCAGTCTTTGAGATTGGGATAGGAGATGGTGCCTTGAAAGCCGCCTTCTTTCGATTCCCAGAGTTTGAAGAGACGCTCCGGCTCTTTGTAGGGCATGGGTTTGAGCAGGACACCATTGATGACGGAGAAGATGGCACTATTGGCGCCGATGCCGAGAGCCAGTGTGAGCAGAGCGACGAAAGTGAAGGTGGGTTGTTTCGCAAAGGTGCGAATCGCAAAGCGTAAGTCTTGCCACAGAGTGAGCATGGTTTTTGTCCTCCGTCGGTTGTCGGTTGCCCCGTGCCAATCGTCGCTAAGGGTAAGGAAGACGACTGGCAAGAGACAGCCGACAGAGAAATCATTCGTAGCGCAGCGCCTCCATCGGGTCTACTTTGGCAGCCCGGCGAGCCGGTAGATAACAGGCTAACAAGGCGATGCTCATCAAGATGACCGCAACCGCGATAAAGGTCAGAGGGTCGGTTGCTGGTACGCCGAACAGCAGGTTTGCCATCAGTCGCGTTAAGGCGAATGCGCCACCCAATCCGAGTCCGACGCCAATGCCAGTCAGCAGTAACCCTTGTCCAATAATTAGCCGCAAAACATCTTGCGTCTGCGCGCCTAAAGCGATTCGAATGCCAATTTCCCGAGTGTTTTGCGAGACGTTGTATGACATCACGCCATAGATGCCGATCAGGGCAAGCAAGAGAGCCAACCCGGCGAAGGTGCCGAGTAAAATCATGCTGTACCGACGATTGGCTATCGAGCGCGAGAATACGCTATTCATTGTTTCAAAACTGATCGGCAGATTTTGATCGAGCCCTTGCACTTCGTTGCGCACCGCAGCGACCAAGTCGTTCGGATCGTTTTGGGTGCGCAAGACGATGGTCATATCGCTCGTGCGGCGCGGTCGCTGCATGTAGCAAACATAGAGGTCAGCCGCATCTCTGCCTTCTAACCCGAAGTGTTTGACGTTAGCGACAATGCCGACGATCTTCGGCCATTTTGCCTGTTGCTCGAAATCTTCGCGGGTTGCGGCATCATTGACGGACATCACGCGTTTGCCAATGGGGTCTTCATTAGCAAACGCAGTGTCGGCGAC
>CAYXVU010000209.1:0-10717 GCA_964468725.1 uncultured Clostridia bacterium | reverse complement strand
CGCAGACCGCTGGCGTGGTTTGTCATCGCTGTGATTTCGCTAATTGTGTTCTATACGGTCGTACGGGTTTACCTGGACACTTTCACATTGCGTACGCGTGCGACCGTGTTGGAGATTGCGGATCTGCCTTCTTCTCTTGAGGGATTTCGCCTCGTCCACATTAGCGACCTGCAAGCCGATGGCCGAACCGGCGACAATCGGTTGCAGGCTTATGTGGATGAAGTCAATCGGTTACAGGCAGATTTGATCGTCTTCGGCGGCGATTTGGTCACTTCAGGAACGAGTTACATCGAGAAAGGGGCGCAAACGATGGGCAAGATGCGCGCTCAACATGGCGTCTACGCCTGTCTCGGCGATCACGATTTCTTTTCCGACCCGCAAACCGTTCGAAGCAACTTGGAGAAGAATGGCGTAACCGTACTCGATAACATTGCAACCATCGTGCCCGTTGGTACGAGTTTTATCTCATTGACCGGGTTGACCAATGTCTATCGCACGCGCCCGCCTGATTTCGCTTTGAAAACTCTTGAAGAGCAGCGACCACATGGGCAGGTGAACCTCTTACTGGTTCACCAACCAACCGAGGCGATCATCCGTCATGCGCTCAACCATCGCTATGATCTAGTAGCCGGTGGTCACACACATGGCGGGCAGATGGTCTTTCATCTACCTGGGCTGTCATTAACGCCCACGATGTTCGAAACCGATTACATCACCGGTTTTTATCGAACCGAATCGTTATTCATCAGCATCAATAACGGCCTCGGCTTAACGCTCACGCCAGTGCGCTATCAAGCCCCTGCGGAAGTGACCTTGATCGTCCTGAAATCGAAAGCTTAATTACCTCATCAAGTAAGTTGGAAATGCGCGACGGTCTCCACATGGTAGGTTTGCGGAAAGAGATCGAAAGCGACAACCCGCGTCAACTGAAAGCCCAACTTTGTGAGCACACGAACATCTCGCGCCAGTGTTGTTGGGTCACAGGACACATAACAGAGGCGATGCGGACGCAAAACGGCCAGACTTTCCAGAATACCGGCAGCGCCGGTGCGAGGCGGGTCGAGAACGATCAATTCGACAGGAGAAAGTGGTAACCTGCGTTGCTTCTCGGCAAGCCACATTTCAACGCGTTGAGAATAGAAGTCAACGTTTGCAATTTGATTGCGCGCCAGATTGCTTTTCGCATAGGCAGCAGCAAGGGTGTCGGATTCGACGCCGATGACCCGTTGATACCGTTTCGCTAGCGGTAAGGTGAACAACCCGACACCTGCATAAAGATCAACCGCCAAATCGCCTGTTTCGCTGCCGACGGTTTCGCCTACCAATTCATCCAGAAGAAAAGCATTACTCTGAAAGAAGGTCTGCGGACTGAATTGGTAGACGAACTCTCCGACTTTAATCTCTATGTCAGCAGCCGTTCGGCCAAAAAAATCCGGCTGACTCGCCACTTGATGGTTGCCTGCGGCAATCTCAATCTCAGAGGAAAGGGGACTTTGCTGATTGGTTTTGCGCTGAAAGCACTGACGAATCGCTTTGAGTCCGTCATTCAGCGGAGGCACGAGCACTGGACACTCTTCAATATCGCACACCGCCTTCGAATTCATGCGGTGAAAACCGATGCGGACAGTTCGCGCAGTTTGCCCCTTCTCAACTTTGAGTTGCGCGCGAAGCCGATAACCGAACTCGGCAGCGTGTCGGACTTCGATCTGCTGCGGCCAGTCTAATCCTCCGATTCGTAAGAGGCTGTCGCGGATGAAATCGGATTTGATAGCCAGTTGGGCATCGTAAGTAAGTTGTTGAAGTTGGCAACCGCCGCATCTGCCGACATAGCAGCAGGGGGGCGAGCGGCGACTCAAACCGGGTTCCATGACCTCTTCGATTACGGCTCGTGCGAAGCGTCTCTTCTTTTCGATGACCCGCACACGCAATCGCTCCTCTGGCGCGGCGAGAGGTACAAAGACGACGATGCCGCCAAAGCGCGCCACAGCATCGCCACCATAAGCGATTCGCTCGGTTACGACTTCGATCACATCTCCGATTGCCAATGATTCGCTCACGCGCTCACTATAACAGACCGGCGCATTCAGAAAAGTCGGGATTCAGAGGTAAAAGAGGCTGAGGCGCGGAAGGCGATACTTCTCTCGCAGATTTCGTGAGACAAAATTAGTAATCGTTTGTTCGTAAACACTCTGTTCCATCTTCTTGCGATAGGGCTTCATTTGCGCTTCGGCGGAGTCCCGTAAACGTTGCATTCCAGCTTCACCTTCGCGTTGCAGAATCGCCTGCAATAGTAACCGATCCAAACCGTCGAGGTCTCGTTCAAGGGTTTGAGCATCTGCGGTTGTCAGATTATCAATATCTTTGGCAATGACTCTCAGCCGCGCCCGTGCGCGCGAGATGGCATCTTTGATCTCTATTTGAGAGGCATCCGTAGCAGCCTGTTCAGCTTCAGCCAGCTCTTTGCTACACCGCGCAAAGAATTCGACTAGCACCTCCTTCGGAAACGCCGGTTGTGGTGACGCTAGGGGGTGCGGTTCATCCGTTTGTGATTCGGCTGCCCATGCCTCTTGATTTGCAGACGCCCCAACTTGCGAGAGTTGATACTGTGCGAAGTTCGATTCGACCTCTTGCTGGCAATAGAAGACGGAGTTGATTTTGCGGAATTTGCGTTTGCGCGCGTCATAAGCGTCAAAGGCGCTGTTAATGGCACGCAAAACGATGTGCAGAGGGATGCCAGCGCTTTTCCAGCTTTCGATCAAAGCCCAATCCATTGGCGAAACCAGCAATGGCTTGCCGCGACGACGCACGAACTCTTCTTCAACTTCCGTGAAGTAGTTGAAGTAATTCAGCGATTCGATGGGCACGTCTCCTTGCGCTCCGCAGGTTGGGTACACATTTTTTCTTTCGGGGGACGAATTCGCAGGCTGTTTAAAACTGATTGGCCACTTCACCGACAACCCAAACCACCACAAAGGTGATGACCATAGCCAGCAAGATCATTCCAACGAGCGGCAGCCCCTCTTTTTGCGCGGCGCTGTTGAGCGGGCCAATCGAACTATAATTATTGTCTGCCATCTTCTCTCTCCTCTCCAATCCAGAATTCGGTCTGTCACCATTTCTTCGATCAGACAGTTAGCGTCTTTCCGTGTGCCTCTTCAAACCAACGGTGTAAAGCGACTGATGACATGGCCTTGAGCAATCTCAATCTCTTCGCGTACCAGCTTGGCATTGCTCTCATCCAGGCTCAATCGAACCGTAATCTCCTGCGCCGCTAAAGAAAATTCATCGCTGAGCAGATTAGCCAGCCGTTCGCGATCTAATGAAGAAGTGCCGGTTTGCACATCCTGAACGCCTGACAGTTCGCTCTTGTTCTCCGCCTCGCCTTTGCGCAAGACGTTCATGAGTGAAAAGAAGCTCGGCACCGGATGAACGGGAGAGAGCCGAAAGGCTTCGCGCATGCGACGTTTGATCTCTCCGTCGCTCAGATCGCTCAGGTTTCGCAATGCATCTTCATCGGCTTGCGTCCATGACTTATCCACCAAATCTTCGTAAAAGCGTCGAACCCCATCAAAGGCGTCTTCCGTGTGGGTGGCCGGAAGTGCGCCGAACCGTGCGACTCGCTCTTCGATTCGATGTTTCGCATCTTCTAATTCATCGCGAAAGACATCTAGAATGTATTGCCTTTCTCCATGCCTCATTCGCATAACACCACCTCGCCAATTATGATGTTCGCAACCCTTACAGCGCCTATACCATATACCGAACGCCCACAAGCAAACAAGCCCGACTACTTTTTTCGCATCGGGATGTGAATGACAGAAGGGCTGATTTTGCCGTACTGGAGGGTAAGATGGGAAAGCAAGTTGTCATTCACACCGGGCGGGCGAAAAGCCGGAAAGTCGAGGTTGGAGATTTTCACGCGCAATGCATGGCCGGGACGAAAGACCCAGTGATCGCCAAAATCCCGAAAACTCACGCGCCGGATTTCATCGGTCATCAATCCGCTGACGCGCATCACCCCCACACTGATTTCGGCCTCTGCCCCATCGGGCGCGACATCAAACAACCGAACAATGATGTCCACCGTCGAAGAAGTCGCGCTGCTGATAAAGAGAGTGATTTCACTCGCTCCGAAAATCTCTGTCTCCGAGCGCCACGCCGGGAGCGTATAGATCAGTCGTTGTGGCAGTAAACCAGAAGCTTCCACCTTGGCGCTCATCATCTCGCTCTCTTTCGGAACATCCGAACCTTGATAGGATGGGCGAATGAGTTCCGGTCGAAAGGTGCCACCGAGCGTTTCCGATCTCTTCTTCCCTTTTTTGTTGGGAGAAAGGATGCCATTGGCTTTCAGGTAAAGCGGCGTCATCGTCACAGCGTTCGGAGAGAAGGCTGCGGTGTTGTAGAGTTGAAAGCCAAAGGGTGAAGGCGCGCTCGAAATCGTCTTCGAATCTTTGCCGCCGATGTCACGCAAAAAGTGATCGAACCAACGAATGAGTTGCGTAGCGATGTACAACTCTTCGCCCTCATAACTGTGCCCTCCGGGAGGATGCCCCGAACGCCCTAAATAGAGTTGCTTGGGAGCCGTAATCTGTGAATAGACATCCATAACTTGCGTCGCGGGAAAGAGGTAGTCATCCCACGATTGAATGATGAAGATCGGGGCTTGCGGCTGGCGTCCGGGTTTCAAAATGGTCTGTCCCTTTGCATCGCGCTCGGCAATCGAACGTTCCGCCAGCGCCTCGCGCGCCCATTCAGACAAGGGACGGCCTTCGGCTGCCGCATCGAACATTTCGAATTGCAGACGGTCATAGTTATAGGCTCCGCGTCGGCCTTCTAAGCCGCTGTAGAAGTGGCCAAGTCCGACTTGATAGTTGATTGCCCCATTGGGATACAGCGCTTGTTCCAGATCAGTCCAACCGACCAGCGGGCAAACGGCGCTGACCCGCGGATGATTGGCAATTTGAAAGGAATGACCACCTCCATAAGAAGCGCCGACTACGCCAATCTTGGTCACACGCGGATTGATGACGCGCGCCGGGTCGTTGAGCAACCAATCAATAATATGATCAAGGTCGCTCAGTTCATCCGCGCCTGCCAGAGTTACGCGCCCACCGGACTCCCCTTCCCCAAAACCGCGCGCCGTGTAAGAGAGAACAACATATCCGGCAGCCGCAATGGTCGAAGCGAGGTTATCGGAGTCGGTCAACCGTCGTCCGCCCCATCCATGAATATAGATGACCGCAGGTGCAGCCGGGAGAAATCGTGGTTCATAAAGAGTAGCAGCCAAGCGAATGGTTGGCGTTTGCGCCCCCGCACTGGCCGGAACCTCAATAAAGTGCGTTGAGGTTTCTACCAACCAATTGGCCTGCGCGGTTTGGTTTCCCCATAGAGACAAGGCAAACAGTAGGGCGATGGCAACCCTACAGGCAATCAATTTAGACATCTTGAGAACCTTATCGTAATGATGGATTGACCTTTCGAAATAGTCGCAGAACCGACAGAGAAATTGATAACAGCCGGATCGGTTTCGGTCAATGACATTCTCTTGTACAAACCCAGCCGGAAAATTGTTTTCGCACCTTGCCAACTCAAAGGCACTTCGCTACTATGTGGCATCTGAGCCAAGCTGGTAGCACACAGTTTGGCTCAGTTTTTTGACAATTGACTCGTTCGTCTAGGGGCCTAGGACACCGCCCTTTCACGGCGGCAACACGGGTTCAAATCCCGTACGAGTCATCTTTTACTTTCTGCTAGGGACAACCAGCCCAAAGGGTAAGACTTTCGGGCTGGTTCTGTTTTATCAGATCAAACAAAATGGCAAACCAGTTGCTGATCCTCTCAGTGCCCGTCTATTTGGCCTTTTAATAGTTTATTGTGCGCTCACGATGAAGGTACCCTCTCCCTTTACATCTTTTTACACACATTCCCAACTCGAGTTCGTTCTACTGTAAACACCAGTGGACGAGAAATAACGGGAACCTCTATACACAACTTCCGTACAGCGAAAAGATTGCGCGGTCGCCTCAACGGAAATCAGCAATCAGGAATCGCCTCGCACAGATGTCAAAGGGGAACGGTAAACGACCCCAACTTACTGCTCTTTAGGAAAGGATTGTGATGAAAATTCAACGATACGCCCGGTTCGCCTGGCTAATGGGACTTTTCCTCTTGTGCTTCTTTGCCATCAATGACGTAGTCTCTGCACAATCGAATGAATGGACGCAGTGGGGCGGCCCCCATCGCAACTTCACAGTGGAAATCAAAGGTTTGGCGTCAGCGTGGCCAACCAGCGGACCAAGACCGATTTGGAAACGTGAACTTGGCGAAGGCTATTCCTCCGTAGCCGCAGAAAGACAACGCCTCTATACCTTGTATCAGCGTGGCGAGCAAGAAGTCGTCATTGCTATGGATTCGGCCACCGGCAAGTCCGTGTGGGAGTACGCATATCAGGCGCCGATCACCGTCAACATGTCGCGCGCGCCCGGGCCGCGAGCCACGCCGCTTATTGTTGGAAATTTGATCTATACAGCAGGCGCGACCGGCAAATTTCACTGTTTGGATAAGCGGACAGGAAAGGTCGTTTGGTCGCATGACTTGTACAACGAACTCCATGGGCATGTGCAGGACGAATACTACTCGGCTAGTCCGCTGGCTTATAAAAACACGGTCATCGTCCCAGTTGGCGCATCGGGCGGTTCGATCATGGCCTTTCATCAACAGACTGGCGCGGTGGTGTGGAAGAAGCTCGATTTTAAAATCTCTTATGCCTCTCCCATCTTAATCAAGGTGGACGGGCAAGAGCAGTGTGTGGTGATAATGGAAGATGATATCATCGGCATTGACCCGAATACCGGCGACCTATTGTGGAGCCATCCGCATAAAAACCGTACCAAGACCAATGTCAGTACGCCGATTTGGGGAGCAGATAACCTGCTCTTCTGCTCATCCGCTTACGATAGCGGCAGTCGGGCCTTACGTTTGACCCGCAATGGCAAGCAGACCAAGGTTGAAGAGGTCTGGTTTCAAAAACAACTGCGCGTTCATGTCGGGAATGCGATCCGCATTGGCGATACCATCTATGCTCCAAGCGGCGATTTTAGCCAGGTCTCTTTTATGGCTGTAAAGGCAACGAGCGGCGAGGTGGTATGGCAAGATCGAGTTGCGGGCAAAGTGAATTTTCTCTATGCCGATGGCCGCTTCATCATGCTCAACGAAGATGGCGAACTGTTGCTCGCAATCCCGACCCCCGAAGGGCTAACCATTCAGTCCCGAGCGCAAGTCCTCAGCAAAACTTCGTGGACGCCTCCGACGATGGCAGGCACAAAACTCTACCTGCGTGATCGCAAGACGCTAGTGGCTATTGATCTGAAGTAACGGAGGTTGCTTAGGCCAGAACAGCGGCAGTTAAAGCGAAACGAGCTCCTGAAAAATGCCATAGAGAGGTGCTTGCCCGGTTTGCGGGTCGGCAAGCAAGTTAAGGCTAAGCGGTAACAGCAATGCGGAAGCGACCGGCAAGGGTGGCGGCGTCATCGCCATCTCGTAAGCCGACTGTATTAAGCGAACGGCGGAGAATGGCGCGGCGCGAGCCAGCGTCACGCGTTGCCTGGCACTGCTGTCAAGTGGTTGGGGCTCGCAAGCTGCGCGTGGATGGTGCTTCGTAGCGTGCAGATTTTCATCTGCTGGCCTATAATTTTTGGCGATGTTTAAACGAATCATTTTTCTATGCTTTACCCTATTGCTTATCACGTCGCTACCCAAACCGGCACAGGCTACGGGGACAGCTTCCGAGACGCTGGTCGTCATGCCGTTTGAAAACTTATCGGCCAAGCCGGAGTACAACTGGCTTGGTGAAGGTTTTGCTTCTCTGCTGGCCGAACTCCTAGACAAACCCGGGCTGGTCGCCATTCGTTCTGAGGAGCGCAATGTATCTTACAAACAAGAGGGGTTGCCACCGACGGCGATTTTGACGCGCGCGACTATGATTAAAATTGCGGAACGCGCCGGAGCAACGCTCGTCGTGCTCGGCTCTTACCGGATCAATGATGAGCGCGAACCGGATAAAAAGCCCGATCCGTCAGAGGTCAACCTTGCAGAGCCAGCCAATTCGCAAGAGAAGAAGGTCGAACGCACGATCAACGTCAACGCGCGCATCATCAATATCCGCGAAGGTCGGCTACTTGGCGAATTCAATATGGGCGGCGACTTGTTGGAGGTGCAAAAGCTGCAAGGCAATCTGGCCTATGAGATTCTTTACAAGCAGAATCAGGCGTTGCCTTTCTCCCGCGATCTTTTGGTTACGCAAGCGACCCAAGCCCCAATTGGCGCCTTTGAAAACTTTATCAAAGGGACGTTGACGCTCGACCGCGATGCCAAAATTGCCTTTCTGGAGCGCGCGATCAAAGAATACAACCAAAAGACCACTCGCCATTATCTGTCCGCCGTCTTCGAATTGGCTCGCCTGCGCTACGAAGCTGGTGAATATCAAGAAGCGGCGAAACATCTGGCGCTGATTGATGACAAATTCCCGCGTTATGATGAAGCGCAGTTCTATCTCGGTGTTGCCACCGATGCCCTCGGCGACACCGCGAAAGCGTTGGAGTTGCAACGCAAGTTGGCGACTTCTCTGCCGCTTTTTGAGGTCTATAACAATATCGGCGTGATGCTCATCAAACAGAAGCTCTATGCCGACGCCGTCAATCATCTCAAACCGGCATCCGATGCGGCTCCCCGTGATACGGATACGCTCTTCAATCTCGGTTATGCCTACTTTTTGGCGAAAGAGTATGGCAGCGCGATTACAGCTCTCAAACAAGAACTCGAACGGCGACCGTCCGATGGCGAAGCGCAGTATCTTCTCAGCAAAGCGTTGGCCTTTAGCGGCGACCAGGCCGACGCAACGCAGGCTTCCGATCAGGCCAAAAAGTTGCTCGCCACCTTCGCACAATGGGAGACGAAAGGCATTCCGATGGTCGGGCGCACCAAGACGACTTTCAGTAAAGCGAATTACTATCGCTACAAACGCGATCAAGATGAGCGGGTCAACGCCCAGACCGCTGCGCCGTCGCAAACTCAGGTTGCGGATGTCACATTGGAGGGCGCACGCAAAGCCTTTTTTGCTGGCCGCGACGAAGAGGCATTGGTGATTTTGGGCAAGCTGCTCAGGAACGAGCCTCAAAATTACGAAGCCCATTTGTTGACCGGTCGTGTCTATGAACGGCGGGGCGATTTTGACAGAGCCATCAACGCCTTAAAGGCTTCGGTCTTCTGGAATCCGAAACTCACGGCTTCACATGTCTTGCTCGGGCGTATCTATGTGCTGAAGAATGACTGTGCAAACGCGCAAAACTACCTCAACAAAGCGCTGCAATCGGACATTGGAGATCAAGACGCACAGGCACTCAAACGCCTGGTTGAGCAGAAATGTTCGTCCGGTCAAAACGGCAATAACTAACCCTGAATGGGCCACTTCCGGTCATTGTGCGCCGGTTGGAGGCTGGCGCTCGACAGCGCATCCCTGATCGCAATTCTCGTCATCGTTGAGACTCGGACGACCATTGTGTATAGTGCTTCTCCTAATAACAGATTGAGGAGGGTTGCATGTCTCAGGCGAACATTGACTCGATTTTGAAGGAACATCGAGTCTTCGAACCGGCGAGCGACTTCCGCCAGTCCGCACATATCGGCAGTCCCGACGAGTACGAACGCCTCTATCAATCCGCCGCCAACGACCCGCAAGCCTTTTGGAGCGAAATCGCTAGTCAACTCCATTGGTTCCGCCCCTGGGATACAGTTCTCGAATGGGACGCTCCATGGGCGAAGTGGTTTGTCGGCGGACAGATCAACCTCTCTTACAACTGTTTGGATCGGCATGTTGCGACTTGGCGTAGAAATAAAGCGGCGCTCATCTGGGAAGGCGAACCCGGCGAAGTTCGCACCCTCACCTACCAACAACTGCTGTCGGAAGTTTCGAAGTTCGCCAACGTCTTGCGCTCGCTCGGCGTGAGCCAAGGCGACCGCGTAGCCATTTACATGGGAATGACTCCCGAACTGGCTATCGCCATGCTCGCCTGTGCCCGTATCGGCGCGACGCATTCGGTTATCTTCGGCGGCTTCTCGGCTAATGCTCTCGTAGATCGCATCAACGATGCCGAAGCTGTCGCCGTCATCACTCAAGACGGCGCATACCGACGCGGTGCGGAGATTGCTCTCAAAGCTACTCTAGATGAAGCCCTGCCCTCTTGCCCAACCATCAAAAGCGTGATGGTCTTCAAACGCACAGGCAGCGACGTTCATATGCAGTGGGGGCGCGACCATTGGTGGCACGAATTGATGGCCAACGCCTCCGATCATTTCCCAGCCGAAGCTCTCGATAGCGAACATCCGCTCTTAATCCTGTACACGTCAGGCAGCACCGGAAAACCCAAGGGCGTGCTGCACTCGACTGGCGGTTATTCAGTGGCGACCTATATCACAGCGAAGTGGGTCTTCGATCTGAAAGACGAAGATGTTTACTGGTGTACGGCAGACATCGGATGGGTGACTGGACATAGCTACATCGTTTATGGTCCGTTGCAAAACGGGGCGACGGCTGTGATGTATGAAGGGGCTCCGAATCATCCGGCTCCCGACCGGTTTTGGCAAATGATTGAGCGCCATAAAGTCAACATCTTCTACACCGCTCCCACAGCTATTCGCGCATTCATGAAGTGGGGCGAAC
>CAYXVU010000208.1:0-10732 GCA_964468725.1 uncultured Clostridia bacterium | reverse complement strand
ACGGGCGATTATTCGCAGAGTTGGCAGCCCTGCGCGAAGGTTGCCGCCGATGCCGTCATGCAAACGATAAAAGTGGATGCTTGTCTGGCGGAACACACGCCCGATGCCGGTCTCTTTCTCGCCAATTGGTTTGCTGAAAGGTATGGCGTGAAGTGGGTGGCGGATTTTCGGGACCCGATTTTGCAACCGCTCCGCCCGCTTGCGAGAAAGATCTATCGGCCAATCGCTCGACGCTTATTGGCCAGCGCGCAAGCGACCATCAACGTCAATCCTTACTGGACGAAACTCGATGGGGAACTATTCGGCTTGCCCGCTTACGAAATCCCGAATGGTTTTGATCCTGATGAGTTTCGTGCAAGCAACGTGTCGAGCAGCCCTACCTTCACCCTCGCTTATGCAGGGCGCATAGATCGGCTACAACGTTTGGAAATTTTTTTCGAAGGCCTGGCAAAGGCAAAGCAGCAATTCGATGATTCAGTATTCTCGCTTTTTCGATTTTGGTATCGCGGCGTCAGCCACCAGCAGGTTGCACAATTGGCAGAGGAATTCGGCGTAATGGATATGATTGACAGCGCGCCGCCCATTGAGCGTGAACGTGCTCTTGAAGGATTGATGCGCGCGCAGATGTTGTTGCTGTTATCGGTTGATTCGTCGCGCCACCATGATCGGTATTTTCGGAAGGGTTTTTATCCGGCTAAAACCTTCGAGTATTTCGGCGCTGACAAACCGATTCTCTGCGTTCCCGGCGATGGAGGGATGCTCGACGCATTGATTACGGAAACCCAGACCGGAACGATCCAACGAACATCTGAAGAAGTTGCTGCATTTTTACAGCGAACCTTGCAACAGTGGCAACGCGGTGCAGGGGTTGCCTACCAGCCCAATCGCCAAGTCGTTAGGCAATTTTCACGCCGCGCACAGGCTCTGCGATTGGCTGATGTGCTGAATCATACAGTCGGGTTGAAGCAGAATGATGCCGATCTTTAAGAGCCTTGAAAATCGAATCCGTGCATTGCATCCGATGCGCCGTTATATCGCGTTGAAGAAGCACGCTGCACGGATGATGAACAGCGTGCGACTCAAAGGCAATGCTGTTTTCTGTCCCTGCTGCGATCATTCGGCGCTGCGCTTTTTGCCCAATGATATTTGCGCCTTCTGCGAATCTCGCCCGCGCCAGCGATTCCTTTGGCTCTATCTTCAAGACCGCTTGCAGTCGGGCGATGCAATTTTGCACTTTGCTCCCGAACCCTGTTTGCAAACACGGCTGCGAAATCGAATAGACATAAAATACCTGTCAGCCGACATTGCCTCTACGTTTGCTGATGTGCTGGTTGATTTAAATGCGCCGGATGAATTTCAGTCAAAGCTTGGAGCGCGCGCATACTCGAAAATCATCCTCAGCCATGTGCTCGAACATATCCCCGATGACGCATTGGCCTTAAGATTGTTGAAAGGTTTACTAACCAGAGAAGGCGAATTGTTGATTCAAGTACCGCAGGATTTACAGCGTGCAGAAACGTACGAAGATTGGACGATCACGACACCTGCTGGACGATTGCAAGCCTTCGGTCAAGAGGATCACGTTCGCTTATATGGACGCGATCTTCCCTCGCGTTTGGCGGCTGCCGGTTTTCAGGTGTTATCCATCAACCCGCAGGATCATTGTTCATCCGATGCCTTCTCCCGGCTCCGGTTGAAAGATGACACCATCTTCGTTTGCACGAAAAGCCCGTCGGCAAACCTTCAGACATAGGCGCAGAGAGAAATTCAATGTGCGGCATCGTCGGTTATTTCGGTATAGACCGAATCAAAGGCAGAGAATTCGTCGCAAGGGGCAATGCCTTGATTGCCCATCGCGGGCCGGATGATGAAGGCCTCTTCGTCAGTGAAGAAGTTGTATTAGGCAACCGCCGTTTGGCTATCGTTGATCTGTCACACGCGGGGCATCAGCCGATGACCTCTCCGTGCGGTCGCTGGACGATTGCCTACAATGGAGAGGTTTATAATCACAGCCACTTGCGCGAACGCTACTGTAAAGATTGGTTGTTTCGCAGTCGCACGGATACGGAAACGCTGCTCGCGCTTCTGGCTTTGAAAGGGACAGCGGCATTTTCAGAGATGGTTGGGATGTGGGCGCTTGCATTTTGGGATGCAAAGGAGCACACCCTCCTTCTAGCGCGAGATCGCTACGGCCAGAAGCCACTCTATTGGCGAGCCTGTACGGATAGCAGTTTCCGGTTTGCCAGTGAAATGAAACCGCTTCTTGAACCCGACGAAGCGAACGCCATGTATCCGCCTGCTGTAGCCGAATATTTGGCGACCGGCAACTACGGGCATCTCGGTGACCGCACATTCTTCCGCGACCTCTTCTCCTTTCCGCCTGCACATTGGGCAATCATCAGCGAAACGGATCGCAAGCCACAAGCGGTTCGCTATTGGCGTTTGCCAATAGCGCCGAAACAGGAACGGCGACCGTATGACGAAACCGTATGCAAGGAGTTTCGCAGAGCCTTCGAAGACGCTGTTGCTTCGCAATTGATGTCTGACGTACCGGTTGGTGCGACGCTATCGGGAGGACTTGATTCAAGCGCTGTGGTTGGTGCGATGGCGCGACTTGGCGACCAGCAAGAGATTCCCATCTTTACAGCGCAAACCGCAGGTAGCGTCTATGACGAAAGCCGCTATGTCAAAGCCGTCGAAACGCATTGGCCAAATCGCTTACGGGTTCATTGGATTCGCTCGGAAACCATCAGCCTTTCGCAGTCGTTGCCAGAAGCGATTTGCACGCAGGAAGAGCCGTTCGGCGACCCTTCCATCATCGCGCATGGCGTTTTAATGCGCGCAGCGAAAGAAGCGGGCGTGCCGGTCATACTTGGCGGACAAGGCGGCGACGAAATTCTCTTCAGCTATACACAGATGTTGCAGTCGTTGCTGGCGAGTTCGCTCAGAGAGAGCCGCGTCGGTTGGGTAATCAATGAGGCGCGGGCGTTGCACCTGAGCATCAAGCCCATGCTGCGAATCGGCCTTTCTGCGTTCTTCCCCAGAGTTGAGAAAGAAGCGCGTGCGCGTGCCCGCCTTCATCGTCGTTCGTGGCTTTCTCCCGCACTCCGCGAGGCGGCTGTTGATGGCGATGCCAAGCTGCCTGCGATGAGTGATGTGCACGCCGTGTGGCTGGAATTCATCGAGCGTGTGGCATTGCCTCACTTGACGCATTATGACGACCGTAGCGGTATGCACTACTCCATCGAAGGGCGCATGCCGTTTTTAGATCATCGCTTAGCGGAGATTGTCGGGGCGCTCGATTTCACAGCCTTTTTGCGTGAGGGGCGACAAAAATACATTTTGCGTGAAGCTTGCCGCGATTTATTGCCGGAGGTCGTATTGGATCGTCGTGACAAGATCGGTTTTCACACGCCGATGCGCGATCTGTTACGCGCCGAGTTCAAGTGGGTGCATCGGCAGTTGACCGATGAGTTCTCGCGGGATATGAAGATTTTTCAGGCTGATGCCGTGCAAACAGCGCTTGATGATTTATCGGGTGGGAACGGTGCAGGCGAGGCATCGCATCGGGTTTGGCGTGCGCTTTGTGTCCGTTTGTGGGCGGAGGCATTTGCGGTCAGCCCGGTGACGATTGCCTGATAAGGCGGAACAGTCATCAAAATGGATTCGAGACAAGCGCCGATTCGCATTTTGGCCGTTGCCGACATTTGGCAAGGCAGCAATGCGTATGCTTATGTTCGCGCATTTCGACGGTTGGGGCATTCGGTCAAAGTGCTGCCGCCGGAGAATTTCATACCCGGCGGATGGGAGAGCCGACCGTTGCGCGTCGTGCGGCGACTCTTACTGTCGCGGTTGGTTGCTGAGTTCAACAACGCGCTGATTCGCGAAGCCGAGCAACTGAAGCCGCAGCTCTTTTTCGTCTTCAAAGGGCGCTATGTGACAGCTCAAACGATTCGGGCGATGCGTCGGATGGGGGCGGTCGCCATCAATTTTTACCCGGATGTGAGCTTCTTAGCGCACGGCAAATTCATTCCTGAAGCCTTGCCGGTATACGATTGGGTGTTTACGACAAAAAGTTTCGGCGTTCAGGATATGGAACGATTGCTCGGTATTCGGCACGCCTCGTTTCTGCCGCATAGCTTCGACCCGGAGACTCATGCGCCGGTTGCATTGGATGAAGACGATCATCGGAGATATGACTG
Organism: uncultured Clostridia bacterium; assembly: GCA_964468725.1. Lineage (GTDB taxonomy): Bacteria > Acidobacteriota > Blastocatellia > UBA7656 > UBA7656 > CAYXVU01. The sequence continues at coordinate 6,530 of CAYXVU010000208.1, read as the reverse complement.
TGAGGTGTCGTTTATCGGAACGTGGTCACCGAAGAAGCAGCAGTACTTAGAAACGGTAAGCCGCTCATTGCCCGAACTCCATCTGAGAATTTGGGGAGCGCAATGGGAACAGGCAGTGGCAACGCTCGGCCAGCGAGTGCAAGGCAAACACGTTTTGGGCCTTGAGTATGCGAAGGCGTTGGTAGCATCAAAGATCAATCTGGCCATCTTGAGCGAAGCGCGTCAAGGCGCATCGAGCGGAGATCGCATCACGTCACGGACATTTCATATCCCCGCGACCGGCGCATTTATGCTGCACGAACGCACGGAAGAACTGCCGGAATACTTCGAAGAAGGCAGTGAGTGCGCCTGCTTTGCTACAGCGGAAGAGATGGTTGAAAAGATCGGTTACTATCTTGAAAACGAAGATAAACGCCTTGTGCTGGCGCAAGCGGGGCGGCGGCGGTCGCTCGATTCCGGTTATGGAGTTGACCAGCGGGCATTGGTGATTCTTGAAAAGGCTGCTGCCTTGCAGGCCATCCGGCAGCAGGTGGTTGGCGTATGAGCTTGCGACTGGCTGTAATCGTCAGCCACCCGATTCAACATTTTGCGCCGTGGCATCAGGAAGTGGCGAAACTGCCTGGCGTCGAGTTGAAGGTTTTCTTCTGTTGCGATTGGGGGATTGAACAGTATCATGACCCTGATTTCAACATGCCAGTACAATGGGATATTCCACTGGTCGAAGGCTACGCGCATCAGTTTCTTCCGATTCGCAATCGGCCAGAGAAGCTGGATTTTTGGAGCGTTGATAATCCCGAAGTCGGCAAAGCGTTAGATGAGTTCAACCCGGATGTTGTTCAACTCTTCGGCTATGCACGACGGACGAATTGGCGTGTGCTGCAATGGGCAAACCGGCGAGGTTGTCCGGTGCTGTTGTATTCGGATTCAAACGCAAATGATCTTCCGGCAGCGTGGAAACGGATTCCGAAGGACATTATCGTTCGCCATTTTTATAAACAGATGTCCGGCGCGCTCTATGTTGGCGACAATAATCTGCAATACCACCTCAACTATGGAATACCGCAAGACCGGCTCTTCCCTTGCGTTTTGCCGATTGATCGGCGGCGGTTGTTGGCGCGCGTCGGTGATCGGGCAGCCGCCCGAATACAGTTGCGTAAGCAGATGGGCATACCGGAAGAAGCATTTTTGGTCATGTTTTGCGGGAAGTATATAACCCGCAAACGTCCGCTTGATGTGGTGCATGCGGGCGGATTGGCAGCCCAGCGTGGCTACCCGGTTTGGGTCGTTTTGGTTGGAGAAGGTGTCGAGCGGCAAAGCATCGAAGCCTTTTGTCAACAAGAAGCGGTTTCAAATGTCACCTTAACCAGTTTTGTCAATCAAGAAGGGATCGCTAATTATTTTGCCGCCTCTGATGTCTTAGCGGTTTCGTCGGCGCGCGACCCGCATCCTCTCGTCGTGACGGAGGGGGCATCTTTCGGCTTGCCGGTCATCATCAGTGACCGCGTTGGGTGTGTTGGCAATCAAGATACCGCACAGCCGGATCGCAATGCGATTGTGTATCCTTGTGGAGATGTTGATAGACTCGCAGCGGCAATACAGTTGCTCTATAACGATCAACAACGGTATCAACGGATGTCACTATCGGCTGTGCAAATATCGGAGGGGCAAGATGTCACCGTTGCCGCGCAATTATTGATTGACGCAGCTCAACAGCTTTATACAATAGGGCAGCGATAATTTTTCGGAGCAGTATCAAACAAGTATGGAAAGAAAATTCGGAAATCTGTTGTTTTTTAGTAGCCTCTTGTTTCTCGGGATCAGCGCATTGCTAATTTCGAAAGAGATGGTAGCGTTTGGAACATTCTTAGTGGGGTTGAGTTATGCGCTTCGAGATTACTTTGATCGGCAATCGGCGTCCTTAAGTGCCATGTCGGTCTATGCGCTGTTCGCCGGACTATGGTTTGGGCTTGGCAACCTAGCGGGCTATCTCGCAGAAGAAGGTATCTATCATGAACTATTTTTTAAGTACGAAGTGATGGAGTTTGCTTTCGACTCCCAACTACTGGCGGCGTTAGGCGCAGTCATTCCTTTGTTGGTTTATGATTGGGCAAAATCGATTTTTCGACATCGGCAACGGGTATCTCTTCTACCGAAAGTGGGGGTTGAATCGCCGGATTCTCTTATCTTCATCATGGCCATTGTTCTGGTTTTGATCGGATGGACTTTTCGTTATTTGGGATCACTTTTCTCTTTGGGTACGGTAGACAGTTTTATCTTAATGGGCCCCAATATCGCCATCTTTGTGTTGACCATGCGGTGGTTGGACTCTGAACCTCCGCAAATGCCAACTTGGTCGCGGTGGGTTCCGATTGGGGTCATGTCATTTGATGTCGTTACCTTCACGATGTTCAGTAATATGCGGAACAATATCGTCTGGCCGATTGCCTCTTTATGTTTGCCCTATCTTCTTCATAAAGCGATCACCGCAAAACGATTTGCCTTCGGTCTGGTTTTAATCTTTGGCTTTATTTTTGTCTTTAAGCCATTGGGCGAATTGCGCGGGCAGATTTTCGGAGCCGAACGCCTCACGCAGATCGTTGAGCGATCACCCTTTGCCGAAAATCAAAATGTCTCGGATGATGATTTTGATCGTTGGGGGGCTATGACCGCACTCGCTCGCCTCTCAACCTTCAATCAATTGACTCAGATCAGTCGAATCGTTCACGAGGAAGGTTACTACGAAGGCGAGACGCTCGATTACCTTCTCTATGTCTTTATTCCGAGGATTATCTGGCGCGACAAGCCGCAGATTGTTCCGGGGCAGTGGTTTGCTGAAAAGATCGGCAGAGGATTTCGAATGGATGACACGCGCTTCAGCAACGCCATCAATATGACGATACCGGGTGAGCTGTTTCTAAATTTTGGCTGGTTTGGGGTAGTGCTGGGGATGGCCTTGCTCGGTTTTCTCTATTTTCTGTTTTGGCAATCGGCATCCATCTATTCAGAAAAGCGCAATCTACTCGGGCAGGCCTTTGCGGTCACTCTCTTTACTCAGGCCATCTTCAGCGGTTCTCACTTTGGCGGCGTGGTTAATCTCGTGTTGTGGTATTTGATGCTTTTGGCCTTTACTTTCATTATCCGAATCTTTCTCAAGCCGCTTATGCGTATGCGACAATCCTCTCCAACGCGCACTATTGGGCCAGCTCCGTTAACTAGGTGAATTTTGTCAGAAGCGAAACTCTCCATCTCTGTCGTGTTTAACGACGAAAAGGTTCTCGATCAATATCTGCGCCCTTCGATTCGAAAACTCGATCAGGAGGTGGCGCTTTTTGCGCTCGATAATACAGCCAATGTGCTGACGACAAATATCGCCTCTTTGTATAACGTACTGGGGCGACTATCCAGCGTCAATTTACGGGCATTCTTGCATCCCGATATCGCTTTCGAAGCCAGTTTTCTGGATGATCTCTTCAAAGCCATTCACTTCCTTGAACAACGCGATCTTCAATGGGGGGCGCTCGGGATTGTCGGAAGAAGTTGGCAAGGCGACTATCTTTGGTGTCACGAAGTCAGCGAGCCTACACTGGTTTGTTGCCTCGATGCCTGTAGTTTGATAACCGATGTCGGCAAAGGCATTCGATTCGATCAAAAATGGTTCAATGAATTCCACTGTTATGTGGAGGACTATTGCTTGCAATGTCACGCTGCAGGCTTGGGCGTCTATGTCTTTCCTACAATCGCTTCACATGGCAGTGCGACGAAGAGTGTGCGCGGCGGCCAGTGGGGAAAATACCGCAAATACCGCCGACGGCTCCAATTGAAATGGCGCCGGAAGTTTCGAACCATTTACACTTGCTAGTCCTTTTAGAGGAAATAATCTTTGCTTGAGCGATCCTCTAGACGAAAACAGGAGAAGTAAATTTGCAGAGATTCATGCTTAGTTTATCAAGAATTCGCAAAGGGATTCTCAATCGGTCGCGGCGGCTTATCTACGGATGCTTGTTACGATCATTAGTGAAGGGAACCCTCCATCACTTAGAAAAGCTAGGTAGTCATACGGGTGGATGGGTTGTTCCAACTGATTTAATAACCGCAGATTGGATATGCTATTGCGGCGGTGTTGGAGAAGATATTAGCTTTGATTTGGAGTTGATCGAAAAATTTGATTGCAATGTTTACGCTTTTGACCCTACTCCGCGTGCCGTCGCACATGTTCAAAAATACGCATCGGATAATTTGCGTTTTAACTTTTTTGATTATGGTTTATGGTCGGAAAATACACAGATGAAATTTTATGCGTCCCGGAATTCACAACTAGTCAATCACTCTATTGTAAATTTACAAGGCACGAACCATTTCTTTATGGCCTCTTGTAAACGGCTGTCAAGAATTATGCAAGAACTGGGGCATCATAGAATTGACCTTCTCAAGATTGACATTGAAGGGGCTGAGTATGAGGTTTTACGAACCGTGATAGAAGACGAACTTAGCTGCATACAGGTTCTCTGCGTTGAGTTCGATCAGCCCATGCCAGTTCAAAAGACTTATCGCATGACAAAAGAGGTTGTTTCTTGGGGATATGTTTTGGTGAATATCGATAACTGGAATTTTACTTTTTTACGAAACGACCTAGTTTAAATCCCCATCGGTTTCGTTGTTTGCCTGCGGTTTCGTTCTATACTTATGATGCTACTCGTTTCGGTGGTTGCCGACTCCGGGTTCGGCGGCATGCAGATGGTCAACCGACTCATCATTGAAGCCGCGCAATCTGAAGACATCGCAGGCACAATCATCTCCTTGCATGATCAAACAACTCGAGGCTGGTCAGACGCATACCCCAATTCATACGCGGCGAACGGGTCGCGGCTAAGCTTTACTGTTTCGGCTCTTCGTCGCCGTCACTGGGCAAGGGCTTCGATCATCTTGGCGACGCACATCAGTTTGGCTCCCGTTGGTCGGGTTGTGAAGCATTTTTCCGGCGGCAAGTTCGCCATGTTTTTGCATGGCGTAGAAGCGTGGGAAGCCTTGCCCGGTCGAGTTCGATGGGGACTGCGCGGTTGTGATTATCTGGTTGCAAACTCAAACTTCACGCTTGAGAAATTTTATACTGTACATCGGGAGTTTGCCGACATCCCCGGACAAGTCATTTACCTGCCAGCGCGCGAACTTAATGGCGAAGAAAAAGATCAACCTCTTGCGATTACTCTGCCCGACCGATTGCGCGTGTTGGTGGTCGGCAGATTATGGGGCAGGGGATTGCTAAAGGGGCAGCGTCAGTTGATTGCCATTTGGCCACAAATCATTGACGAGTTTCCCGATGCCGAACTTTGTATCGTCGGGGCGGGAGAAGGGCGCAACGACTTTGAAGCATTTGCACGCGCATCGGGCGTTGCCGAAGCCATACGTTTCACCGGCGAAGTGACTGATTCAGAACTCGAAGCGATTTACCAGCAGTCGGCTGTCTACGCAATGCCGAGCCAAGGAGAGGGCTTTGGGTTGGTCTTTGCTGAAGCGATGGCGCACGGGCTGCCCTGCATTGCTAGTCGCTTCGACGCCGGGAGCGAGGTCGTTGCTCATGGGGCGACGGGTTTGCACGTTGATCCGGATAATTTGGAAGAGTTGCGAGAGGCTATGCGTACATTGCTCGGTGATACGGAGATACGAAAGCGTATGGGAGAGGCCGGAAGAATCCGCGCTACAGAGCAATTTTCCCTCTCAAGGTTTAATCCCGATATTACCGATCTGTTGCGCAGCGCATCGCTCAGCGTTGAATCGAAATTGTAGGCACGAATCCGCACAAGGCAGAAAAAATCGTTTGCCCCCTCTACCCGATTCGAAGCCGCAGCCGTCCCCGCTACCAAAGCCGAACATGGAAACCGGGAATCAAATAAACTATCGCAAACGCATCTACGATGAATACGTTTCGGCTTTTAAGGGAAAGGCAACCCCCGATGAACTGTTGCGGGCTGCGCAGCAACATGCGCGATTTTTCGATCACTTGTTTCAGCCGCTCTTGCAAAACGGGCTACCTGAACGAGTGCTTGAAATTGGCTGCGGGGCAGGACATTTTCTCTACTGGGCATTGCAGCGTGGGATTTCTTCTGTTCGAGGGTTTGACCTTTCCGGCCAGCAAGTAGAAGCGGCTCTCGCGCTCGGATTGCCCGCTGAAGAGGCAGCGATTCAAACCTTCCTGCCGCAGTTTCAGGAGGAGTTTGATTGGCTAGTTGCGCTCGATCTGGTCGAACACCTAACCCGTGACGAGGGATTGGAATTTCTCGATTTGTGTCACGCGTCATTGCGCTCAGGCGGCACACTCTTTTTAACCACCCCCAACGGTGCAGCCATACGACCCGGCCCTGTCGCCGCAGGGGACTTGACGCACGAGACGATCTACACGCCGCAAACGATCTCACTCGCTTTACGACTGGCGGGATTCACAGATATTGAAGTTTATGAAATTGCACCACCACGCACTTCGCTGCGCTCGCGCATTCGCCGAATACTTTGGCAATTCTTGCGCCTTGCGCCGA
>CAYXVU010000207.1:0-10736 GCA_964468725.1 uncultured Clostridia bacterium | reverse complement strand
AGGCTCGCTGTCGGGCGGCTGGAAGCAGCTGCTCGCGCTCGCCGCCTGCGTTCTGCACGAGCCGAAACTCCTGTTGCTTGACGAGCCGACGACCGGCGTTGACCCGGTGTCGCGGCGCGAATTTTGGGACACGCTTGCCGGGTTGTCGGCTGAAGGAATGACGATTGTTGTTGCGACGCCTTATTTGGATGAAGCCGAACGCTGTCACCGCGTCGCGCTGATGCACGATGGCTTGATTCATCAAACCGGAACGCCCGCAGCCTTGCGGCAAAGCCTCGGACTGGAACGGCTGGAAGTGCGCGCCGCCGACCTCAGCCGCGCCGAAGAGATATTGTTGACCGCTGAAGAGATCAATGATGTGCAACGTTTCGGCGACCGCTTGGATGTGATGGCAGCGGATGTCAGCGCGGCGGAGCGCGAGACGCGAACCGCGCTTGCGGCTTCGGGGATTGCCGTCAACGAGATTCGCGTTTCGCAGCCGACCTTAGAGAACACCTTCGTTGCCATGTTGCGCGAGATGAATGGCGAGTTGGCCGCGCCGCCTTTTCCTGCGCGTCGCAAATTTCGGGAACGCACGCCCGATCAAATCGCCATCGGGGCACATAATTTACGAAAGACCTTCGGCGGTTTTCAGGCCGTAAAAGGCATCAATATCGAAGTGCGGTACGGCGAAATTTACGGCCTGCTCGGAGCCAATGGCGCAGGCAAGACGACGACGATCAAGATGCTGTGTGGGTTGATTGCGCCGACCAGCGGCGAGATGGAACTGGCAGGCGAGCGCGGCAGTCTGCGTTCGAGTTTCGTGCGCCAGCGCATCGGCTATATGTCGCAGAAGTTCTCTCTCTATGATGATCTGACGATCAGCGAAAACCTCGATTTCTTCGCTGGTGTCTATCGCGTGCCGGTTGAAGAGCGGGAGGCGAAGAAGGCGTGGGCGCTCGAATTTTCCGGCCTCGAAGCGCAAGGCGATATGCGCACATCAGCGCTACCCGGCGGATGGAAGCAGCGCGTCGCTTTCGGCGCTTCGATCATGCATGAGCCGAGCGTACTCTTTTTAGATGAGCCGACTTCGGGCGTTGACCCGCTGGCGCGGCGCGCCTTTTGGAAGATGATCAATCGCCTCGCAGATCGCGGCGTCGCCGTGCTGGTGACGACCCACTACCTCGAAGAAGCCGAGCAATGCAATCGGCTCGGCTTCATGGTGGCGGGCGAATTGGTCGCGCAGGGGACGCCCACCGATGTGAAAGCCGCGCAAGGTGGCCATCTCATCGAACTCATCACCGATCAACCCCAACGCGCAACCAACCTCTTCAAGTTGGAGATGGAATCGTGGCGTGTGTCGCTCTTCGGAGATCGGTTGCATGTCATCATCGCAGAAGATGTTGATACCGGCATTCGGCGTTTGACCGAGCGGCTGGCCAGAATCGGCGTGCGCGTGATGCGAGCCAGTGAAGAACGCTTTTCGCTCGAAGACGTCTTCATTGCCACAGTTGAGCAAGCCCGCAAGGACGGCATTGCGGCAACGGAGGATTGAGCTATGAAACGCATCCTTGCACAGGCGCGTAAAGAATTGACGCAGTTGTTCCGTGACCGGCTCACCGTGTTATTGGCGTTGTTGTTGCCACTCATTCTGCTCTACCTCTACGGCAGAGCGATCTCGTTCAGCGTCAAAGATATGGTCGTTGCCATGCAGGATTTCGACCAATCCGCGCGGTCGCGCGCCTACATTGACGCGGTAGCGACTTCGCTCACCTTTCGCCTCGTCAAACTGGAAGAGGGGCAAGGCGTCGAAGAGGCGCTGGCTGCCGAAACGATTCGCGCCGCCATCATCATCCCGCCCAACTTCGACCGCGACATCGCGCGCGGGCGCAATGTCGAAGTGCAATGGTTGGTTGATGCAACGGATGCGAACACCGCCAATCGGATTCGCGGCAACGCGGCAGCGATTACTCAGAACTTCGTGGCGACTGACCACGCAAGCGCGCCGCCCGTACAGGCCGAAATGCGGTTGTGGTTCAACCCCGGACGCGAGTCGGACAAACATATCGGGCCGGGGGTGATTGCCGTCGTCCTCGCCATCTTTCCGCCCTTGCTGGCCGCCCTCGCCATGTCGCGTGAAGGCGAGCAGAAGACAATTCTGCAAGTCTATGTATCGAGCATCTCGGCGGGCGAATTCATTCTCGGCAAGACGTTGGCCTATTTTTGTATTGCGATGGCCGAGTGGGTGCTGGTCGTCGCTGTCGCCGTGCCGCTTTTCGGATTGCGCTTTGCGGGCGACCCGACGCCGTTTCTGGTCGGCACCGTGATCTTTCTCTTTTGCAATGTTGCGCTCGGCGTGATGTTCGGCGCAGCGATTCCGACTCAAGCGACGGCGATTCAAGCGGTGGCGACCTTCTGCTTTCTGCTGTCGTTTTTGATCTCCGGGTTTATGTTTCCGCTCTCGAACATTCCTGCCGAACTGCGATGGGTGTCGGGCATTGTACCGGCGCGCTACTTCATCGAAATTACCCGCGATGCCTTCGTGCGCGGCGGCGGATGGGCGGCGGTGTGGCAGGGGCATGTTGCCCTAGTCTTGCTCGGCAGCTTGTTTCTCTTTCGCGCTTGGTGGGGGCTGCGAAAGATGCAGGTGCAATCATGAAAAACCTCCTTCATTGGCTTCGGGACTTGCGGTTGTGGTCGCTCTTTCAAAAAGAGATGCGCCATATTAAACGCGACCGTCAATTGATCGTCACCTTGTTGATTCCGCCAACGGTGCAGTTAATTATCTTCGGATATGCGCTCAATCCGGAGGTGACCGGCTTGCGGTTAGGCATCGTTGACGAGAGTCGCACGACGATCAGCCGCTCATTGGTTTCGGCTTTCACCGAAAGTAAATCGTTCGAGATTCGCGGCTACTATCTCTCCGGTGAAGAGATGAGTCGAGCCTTGAGCGAAGGCGATCTGGATGCCGGGTTGCTGATTCCTCCCGATTTTGCGCGCCAACGCGAGCGTCGTCAGACGGCAAAGGTGCAACTGGTGATGGACGGCGTGGATTCGAATACGGCGAGCATTGCCGCCGGTTACAGCCAGCGCGTGATCGCCGCGTTTAACGAGCAACTTGCCGAAGATGATAAAGCCATCGCGGTACAGACAACGAACGGCGGGGCAATACAATCGCCTGTCTCGTTGCTCTACAATCCGGGGCTGAAAAATTCGTGGTACATCCTGACCGGCGTGTTGGGGATTCTGCTGGTGCTCAACGGATCGTTGGTGGCTGCTGGTTCGATGGTGAAGGAGAAAGAGGTGGGCACCATCGAGCAGCTCTTGATGACACCTGCGGGCGCGTCAGAGATCATTATTGCCAAGATGGCGCCGCTCTTTTTATTGCTGTCGGCAGATATTTGGCTGGCGTTAGGAGTCGGTTGGCTGGTCTTTGATATTCCGGTGCGCGGCAGCCTGGTGTTGCTCTACACGGGCGGCGCGTTGTGTGTGCTGGCGGGCATTGGATTGGGAACCTTTCTGGCGACTTTCTCAAAATCGCAGCAGCAAGCGCAGTTGTTAAGCTTCTTTGTCAATCCTCCTGTGGCGTTGCTGTCAGGGGCGACGACGCCGATAGAAGCGATGCCCGATTGGATGCAAGTCGTAACCTGGATCAATCCGGTGCGCCACTTCGCTACGATTGCGCGCGGCGTGATTTTGAAAGGCGCAGGGTTGGAGATTCTCTATCCCAACTTGCTGGTGCTGATGGCGTTTGCCGTCGGCATGGTCGCCATCAGCGCGTTTCATTTTCGCAAACAGTTAGGGTGAGAACAGGCGGGGCATTCCGGTTTCGAAAGGAGGAAGAGTCAAAGTAGACGGATAGTCACGGTGGATGCCATATAGATATAGGAAAGTCCGTCACCTTGCTATTCAGTGGTCTCCGGTTTTCGATGTGCAAACCGATCTGCTAGCTGCTTGAATCGTTCAGGAGAGAGCGTTTGTGCGAGTGCCTTGCGGTATCGTTAATTGACACTGCTTACCTCGCATGCTAAAAGCACTCCATTCCATCAACGAGGCAAAGCACAGTGCGACGCGTCAGAGCAGGACTCATCGGTGCGGGGTTTGTCGGGCCGCTTCACGTCGAAGCCGCCCGACGGTTGGGCTTCGTCGATTTCGTCGCTCTCGCCTCATCAAATGCTGCGACCGCTCGACAGAAAGCCAAAGCCTTACATATTCCGCAAGCCTACTCGCATTACGAAGAGTTGCTGGCGGATGATTCCATCGAAGTCGTTCACATCTGCACGCCCAACGATCTACATTACCCCATCGTCAAAGACGCCATTCTCAAACGCAAGCATGTCATCTGCGATAAGCCGCTGGCGCTGACCGCCGTACAGGCGCGCGAGCTTGTCGAATTGGCGCGCGAAGCGCATATCGTCAATGCCGTGACCTTCAACTATCGCTTTCATCCGCTCATTCAACAGGCGCGGGCGATGATTCAAAAAGGCGAACTCGGAGAGTTGCGCTTCGTGCATGGTGGTTACTGGCAAGATTGGTTGATGTACGACACGGACTTTTCGTGGCGGCTCGAACCCGCAAAGGGCGGGGTCTCGTGTGCGATGGGCGACATCGGCTCGCACTGGTGCGACACGGCGCAGTTCATCACCGGGCGCCGCATCAAGCGAGTTCTGGCAGCCCTTTCGACTATCGTTCCCCTACGCAAAAAGCCAGTCGCCCGACGCGAAGCCTTTCAAGCCGCTGCCGACGATGAGCGGTTTGACGAGTATCTGGTTACCTCTGACGATCTCGGCACAGTAATCTTCGATTTCGAAGGGGGCGTGCGGGGCACATTTTCGGTCGGGCAGATTTGCCCTGGCCATAAAAACGATTTGCAGATCGAAGTGAACGGCGCGCGAGCTTCGCTGCGATGGCAACAGGAGCGCCCCGACGAAATGTGGATCGGACGGCGCGACGCGGCCAATTCGCTGTTGCTCAGAGACGCGAGCCTGCTCGATTCGGCAGCGCAACGCTATGCGAATTTGCCCGGCGGTCATAGCGAAGGGTGGGCGGATGCATTTAAGAATTTGCTGATGAGCATCTATACTTTCATTGCTGCGGGAGGCGATCCCGTCGGCGCACCCGACAACCTTGATTTCCCGACATTCGAAGATGGCTACCGCGCCAACTGCATCGTGGATGCCATCGTGCGGTCGAATCAAGACCGCTCGTTGTGGACGGCTGTTGAGTACGAGTGATTTGAGTCGAAGATCGAAGGCAGAATTTCTGACCTTTGACATTCGAACCTCGACCTTCGAATTCTTAAAGTAAGGAGGCGGTATGGCGGACAAAAAAGAGATGACGCGCAGAGAGGCGCTCAAAAGCATCAGCGCCAGCGTCGGCGTAATCGCGACGCTGCCGGTGTTGGGACAAGCCGATACGCAATCGCAACACCCTCACGCGGCGGCTGCAACCCAACAAGGATGGTCAAAGCCTGCGCCGCTGAAATTCTTCACTGAAACCGAAAACCGGATGGTCATCGCTTTGAGCGAACAGATCATTCCGGCAGACGATCATTCGCCCGGTGCAAAAGCGGCACGGGTCAACGAATACATTGATACCATCATCAGCGTCTCACCTGATGCGACGAAAGATGCCTGGCGGGAAGGGTTGCAAGCGATCAATCAAAAAAGCAATGAGATGTTCGGCAAAGCCTTTCTCGATACCACAGCCGAACAGCAGATCGCTTTGCTCACCGAGATCAGCAAAAACGAACGTAGTCCGCAAACGGCCGTTGAAAACTTCTTCCGCAGAATGAAGAATTCGACCATTGACGGCTACTACACTTCAAAGATCGGTATTCACGAGGAGTTGAAGTACAAAGGCAACTCCTATCTGAAAGAGTATCCCGGTTGCACCCACCCTGAGCATCAGTGAAGGGATGAGGGAAGGAATGGAGGAAGGAATTCAGGGAATTCGAGGAATTCAGAATGAATCGGGAAGCGGCGCAGCCGCATCCTTTCTCTTTCTGAATTCTTGAATGCTGAATTCTTGAATTCTCCTCTCTTGCGATAGCCGTCAATGTTCACCCGGTAATCTTCGGGCTGCAACTGATAAGGGAGAAGCGATGGCGCAGCAAATCTATGATGCAATCGTAATCGGTTCGGGCGCAACGGGCGGTTGGGCGGCCAAAGACCTGACCGAGAAGGGCATGCGCGTACTGGTGCTCGAAGCCGGACGCAAACTCGATCCCGAAAAAGATTTCTCCGAACATCAATGGCCCTACGAAGTGACCTACCGCGATATGGTCGCCAACACCTTGTTGTATCGCCAGCGCCAACCGATTCAATCCCGCTGCTATGCTTGCGATGAGTTCGGCAATAAATTTTTCGTTGACGATGTGGATAACCCCTATACGACGCCTGACCGAAAACCTTTCATGTGGATTCGCGGGCGACAAGTCGGCGGGCGCACGATTATGTGGGGGCGGCAATCGTATCGCTTGAGCGATTACGAATTCAAAGCCGCCAGCCGCGATGGCTTCGGCGATGACTGGCCTTTCGCCTACCGCGATCTGTCACCCTATTATGACCGTGTCGAATCGTTCATCGGCATCAGCGGCTCGGTGGAGAACATTCCCAACTTGCCCGATAGCAAATTTCTGCCGCCGATGAAGATGACCTGCGGCGAGCGATTGCTCAAAAAGGCCGTCGAAGGTCGTTGGAAAGATCGCCACGTCATCATCGGACGCGCAGCCATCCTGACGCAGAATCACAACGGTCGCGCCAAATGCCACTGGTGTGGACATTGCGAGCGCGGCTGCACGACCGCCTCCTACTTCTCCTCTCCGGGTTCGACTCTGCCTGCCGCTGCCAAGACTGGACGTTTGGCGCTCAAGACGAATGCGGTCGTCAGTCACATCATCATGGATACCAAGACCAGCAAAGCCAAAGGCGTCGCCTTCATTGACAGCGCCACCAAGCGAGCGCAAGAGGTGTTCGGTAAGGTCATTGTGCTGTGCGCTTCGACTATTGAATCCACGCGCATCCTGCTCAACAGCGCAACGCGCCAACACCCGCAGGGACTCGGCAATTCATCGGGCGCGCTCGGCTGTTATTTGATGGATCATACCTACTCGGTCAGCGTGCGCGGACTGGTTCCGGCAGTGTCAAAGTACGGGTACAACTACGACGATGGCCGCGCCAACGGCATCTACATTCCCAAATTCAGAAATGTCAACGAGCGCAATCCGAACTTCTTGCGCGGTTATGGCATACAGGGCGGCGTGCAGCGGGGTCTGATTCCGACGAGCGCTCAGGCCACCAACGGCTTTGGCGCAGGGTATAAAAAGATGGTGCGCGAATCGGACGGTGCGGCTCCGTTTTGGCTGGCGGCGTTTGGCGAGATGCTGCCGCGCAAAGAGAATCGCGTCACCATCAACCAAGAGAAGAAGGATGCCTGGGGCATCCCGGTAGCGCATATTGATTGCCAGTATTCCGACAACGAGCGCGCCATGGCGCGCGATCAACTGGAGAGTTTGCGCGAGATGGCGCACGAAGCGCAGTTCGAAATCACCTTTGCCAATGGCAATCTTGCGCCCCCCGGTTTGTGCATTCACGAAGTCGGCACCGCACGCATGGGGAGTGATCCGAAGACTTCTGTGCTCAATCCTTTCAATCAGAGTTGGGATGTGAAGAACCTGTTCGTGACCGATGGCGCGTGCTTCGTTTCGCAAGGCTGTCAAAATCCGACGCTGACGATGATGGCCATCACGGCGCGCGCGTGTGATTACATTGTCCGGCAATACAAACGAGGCAATCTGTAGACGGGTTGCCGGTATCCGGTAGTCGGCTGTCCGTGACCGGAGTGGATTATCGCTCCGCTTCCTTAACCGAATACAACCGACGACTGGATTAGGAGACTCATCATGAAGAAAACGACACGACGACATTTTATGAAGACGGCATCAGCGGGCGCGTTGCTGGCCGGAGCGGCAGGGCGTTCTCACGCGGTTGAACATCTGCTCGAAACGCCGCAGACGACCTCCGCAAATGACAAGATTCAACTGGCAACCATCGGCATCGGCGGGCAGGGAACGGCGGACACGCTCACCGCCTTGCGGGTGCCGGGAGTTGAACTCGTCGCCGTCGCCGACATCTACGATGGGCGGCTGACCCGCGCCAAAGAGGTATGGGGCAATCAACTCTTCACGACGCGCGATTACCGCGAAGTGCTGGCGCGCCCCGACGTAGACGCGGTTATCATTGCGACGCCCGATCATTGGCACTCACAGATTACCCTTGACGCTCTCAACGCCGGAAAAGATGTGTACTGCGAAAAGCCCGTCGTGCAACTCGTTGAAGAAGGGCAGAAGGTCATTGATGCCGAAAAGAAGACGGGGCGCATTCTGCAAGTCGGCAGTCAGCGCGTCAGTTCGATCATTTATCACAAAGCCAAAGAACTGCTTGCGCAGGGCGTGATCGGCCAACTCAATCTGGTCGAAGCCTGGATCAACCGACGCTCGCCCATCGCGGCTTGGCAGTATTCTTTGCCGGTTGACGCTTCGACCGAAACGATTGATTGGGATCGCTTTTTAGGACGCGCGCCGAAAGTCCCGTTCGAGCCGGTGCGTTTGTTTCGGTGGCGCAATTACCGCGACTACGGCACAGGCATCGGCGGCGACCTGTTCGTCCATCTGTTTTCCGGCATGCACATTATCACAGGCTCCAATGGGCCGAAGCGCGTGCTGGCGACCGGCGGCTTGCGCTTCTGGAAAGACGGACGCGACGTGCCGGACGTGCTGCTAGGCCTCTTCGATTATGATGGCGTCGGCGGCCACAGCGCCTTCAATGTGGCTCTGAGAGTCAATTTTGCGGATGGCAGCGTGCCGCCCAATCAATTTGAAGATTCAGGTTTCCGCTTCATCGGTGATGAAGGCGTGCTAACGGTTGGCAACGGCGTGACGGTGTCGAAGCAGTCGCGTCAAAAAGGGCACGGGCTTTCGATCAACACGTTTCCGCGAGCCATGCAAGAGGCGATGCAAAGAGATTACAACGAAAAATTTGCCGACGACCGCAAACGCATCTACACAGGAACGGAAGATCGCTACCTGCCGCCCCCGGGCTACAACGATTCGTTCGATCATTTCACCAACTTCTTTGAGTCGGTGCGAATGCGCAAGCCTTCAATTGAAGACGGCACTTTCGGACTGCGCGCTGCCGGGCCAGCATTAGTCGTCAATTTGAGCTATTTCGACAACCGCGCCTACGGGTGGGACCCGGAAAAGATGAAGCTGATGAAATAGACATCCACAGGTGAGCAGCAGGCCATAAATGAAAGAGGGGCAGCAACTTTGATGGGGCGGTCGCCATATCGGTTAGCAGGTCAACGATTTCAGACAGGAGACACCGGATGAAAGCGGTGAAGACGATTCTGATCTTGCTGCTACTTTGTTTCGTGAGGCTGGCGGGCGAAATGGCTCACCGGGCGGCTGATGAAGCGATGCTGACAACGGAAGAATGCGCCAAGGCGATGCATCTGCTTAACGATTCGGAAAAGGAGTTTTATGACTTGGTAGAACGACTGAGCGACGGGCAATGGAATTACAAACTGTCGGTCTTGCGTTGGCCAGCGGGTGAAACGGTACAGCATACTGTGCTAGCGGAAGGCTTGTTATTTCCGGTCGGTCAACTACCGACATCTTGGCGTGATGGGCGGTACACCCGAATCAGTTGCCCCTTCAATTCGCCAGCCTGCTCCAGGGCGGTTGCGACTCGCCCTGCCTGCCCGACCCGGTCTGGGTCTTCCGTACATATGATAATCCCGGCATGGTTGGGGTGCTGCCGGTGCAGTCGTTTGAAGTCCACGCGATTGAGTGTAATGACTGCTCGCCCTGTTTCGGTCGCCCTGGCTAATAAGTCCTCATCTGAAATCGCCTGATTGGCCCTGCCGTCTTCAAACGCTGTGAGTACATCGTGACCTAGCCGGCGCAACTCTTCAACCACCCGGAGGGGAAAGTTTTCATCTGCATAGAGATGCGTCAATGATCATCCCTCTCGTTGGCCTCAATTTCCCCCTCGATCTCTGCCCGGTGGGAGCGGACATAGGCCCAGGCATTCGCCAAATCTTGGGCCGTCAAGGTGGGGTAGTCGCGCAGCAGGTCGGCTTCACTGGTTCCCAGTCTCCTCGCCTGTTCCAGCAGCCAGACGGGGATGCGGGTGCGCGAGATGCAGGGCAGGCCGCCCATGACGTCGGGGCGGCTCTCAATCCCTGGAAAGGCATCGCCGAGGTCGCGCACGATCCACTGGAGCAGTTCAGCCTTTTCTGCGCGGGTCATGTCAGAGAGTATCTTTTCCTTATCTTCAGTCATCAGCATCGCCTTCTCCGTTTGTCATGCTGAAGGATTCATCGTTCTTTCAGCTTGCTCTTCCTTACTAAATACTCTGATCGGATATTTATATCATATATTCTGTCCTGAGCGATCCAGCACTAAGCCCCTGCGGCTTAGTTTTCAGAAGAGATAAGGTCTGGCAACTGAGGTTTAGCCTCGACTCGTTTCCCAGCCGCTTTCCTCGCCCAATAACCTCGACTGAGTAATGGAATCTTCAGTTTTCTACAAATTTTTGCTAAATCGAACCATATGAGATTGGCACAGACGGTTCTCTTTGATAAATCGATTGTGACTAAACATTCGGTTCGTCTCGGAGAACACGCTGTGCCCAACTCGACCTTACTGGACATTCCTCAAACGGAGCAAGATCAGATGCTTTCTCAACTTCGCC
>CAYXVU010000206.1:0-10795 GCA_964468725.1 uncultured Clostridia bacterium | reverse complement strand
GGCGCCGCAAACGGCGATGGAGGGGCGCGAACTGTGCGCGTGAAAGCGCCGAAGCAGGGGTTGAAAAGCGATAAATGTAGAGAGCGAAGGGCGGCGAACTTGCGGACGCGCGCGCGGGAGTTTAGGCTATGAGCGATTGAGTCTTGAAAAAATAATGTCGTTTCAACAGCTTCAAAAATGGCCGTTTTCAGGCAGTTTTATGAACAGCGAGTGCGGCATTATTCATTCAAAGATCAATAGTGGCCGGAGTGTCGTTGACAGTGAAGCCGCTCACGCCTAGTGGTATTGCTCGCCGCTGCTGCGGCACTGTGGCGCAGGTGCCCGCCGAATAATTTGCCCTGCGGGCCATATTGCGCCATTCGAAGCCGGAGAGCAGGTTTCTGCTGATGGCGGAGTCAACCGCTCAGTCACGCCGCATCTTGACGAGTCGAGCCTGGCTGGCAAGTCGCTGCTCACCAAGGAGGCTGACGGCTGTTTTTGTCGGGAGCCGCTTGTGGAGATAATATGCTACAGCCAATCCTGAGCATTCTAGGATCAGGGTATCCAATTTTTTACTGGCTCAGAAACCGCTTCCTTCTGACTCTGAGCCTGCTGATCCTCTTGCTTGTGCCCGCATCTTCGTCTCCGCGCCGCACGATCTTACCGCTTTCCTCTCGGATGCAACGAGCGATTGAGCGGAATCGCGCCGCGCCGCAAAGCCCTGTTGAGGCTCGCACACTTGAACCGGATCAACCCCTCGAGCGAGAGTTTGCCGGAGGCCAGGTACATCCTTACCGTCTCACGCTTGCTGCCGGTCAATACGCTCGCATCGTCATTGATCAGAAGGGCATAAATATCGCGCTGTGGGTCTTTGACCCTGACGGCAATAAGATTGCCGAATCCGACCTGTTTTTCATAGGAGATGTGGAGTTGTTCACGCTGGTTGCAGAGACTCCCGGAACTTACCGGGTGGAAGTGCGCTCGTCATATGATGCAGCCCCGAAGGGTCGTTACCAGATCAACATCAAAGAACTGCGGGACGCCACACCGGAAGATCGAAGCCTTGTCGCTGCCGAAAGGCTGATTGCCGAGGGCCTGCTACTCGAATCCAACCTGACAGTCGGCTCGCGGCAGAAGGCCATCGAGAAATACCGGCAGTCAATCCCGTTTTCTCAATCGGCAAAAGCTCCTGACTGGGAAGCCATGGCGGTTTACCTGATTGCCAATGCCTATATTAATCTGGGTGAGAAGCAGAAGGCGTTCGATTTCGCCAATCAAGGAGTGCCAATTGCGCAAACTGCTGCCAGACAAACGGACGAGGAAAGAAGGCTTCTAGGTATCAAGGTTGAAGCGATTACGCTCGAAACCCTTGGCCGCGCGCATACGGAATTTGGGGATAGAAGAAAAGCGCTCGAATTGTTCAATCAGGCATTGGCGCGCAAGCAAGCGATTCAGGATCGCGCCGGAGAGACGATCACGCTCAACAATATGGGCATGGCTTACAAGTATTTGGGCGAATCGCCAAAGGCGCTCGACCTCTTTAATCAGGCGCGGTTGATTGCCAGTGAACTGGGTGACTTCGGAAGAGAGGGCACCTTGCTCAATAATCTGTGCGTGACGCAAATCGCGCTGGGGGAATACAAAAAGGCAATAGACTCTTGCGGTCAGTCAATTGCGAGCAGGCACAAGCTTAGGGATCAATCGGGTGAAGCTATCGCGCTGAGCAATATCGGCAATGCGTACTCCTCTTTAGGTGAGTATCAGAAGGCGCTGGATTTCCACGATCAAGCACTGACAATCCATAAGAGTTTGGGCAATCGTGCAAACGAAGCCATCTCGCTCAATAACATCGGCTGGGTCTACAGCACGCTAGGCGAGTATCAAAAGGCAGCCGATTTCTACAACCAGGCGAGGGCAATCTTCCGCGCCGCAGGCGATCACTATCGCGAAGCAAATGTCCTCAGCAACCTGGCGGTTGATTACGCCGCCCTGAAAGAGTATCGAAAAGCGCTGGATATACACCAGCAGGTACTCCCGCTGCGCCACAAGGGCGGCGATAAGGCGGGCGAAGCCATAACCTTGAACAATATGGCCAGTTGTTTTTCGAATCTTGGGGACAAACAAAAGGCGCTTGATTATTACGATCAGGCGCTCGCGCTTCACCGCTCGGTTGGCGACCCGCGCCAATTGGCAACCGCGCTGAAAAACATCGGCGACCTGCATAGAGAATTGGGCGAGTATCAAAAGGCGCTTGACCGCTTTCAGGAAGGGCTGCAATTGAGTCGGGCCATCGGCGATCAAAATAATGAGTCGAAGATACTGGCCGGTGTCGCCCTACTGGAACGTGATCGAGGTAATGCAGTTGAAGCTCGCAAGCGGATTGAAGAAGCGCTCGTCGCCCTCGAGTCGTTGCGCCTCAATGTCAAGAGCTATCAACTGCGCGCTTCCTTCCTGGCCTCGATGCGAAGCCACTATGAATTTTATATAGACATTTTAATGCGTCTGCACAAACAACATCCCTCGGAAGGATTTGACGCGGCTGCTCTCGAAGCCAGTGAGAGGGGGCGCGCTCGCTCTCTGCTGGAACTACTCAGTGAAGCTCGATCTGAGATTCGCAAGGGCGCTGACCCTGTTCTGGTCGAACGCGAACGAACCCTACGGCAAACGATCTCTGACAAGGCGGAACGGCAGGCGCGGATGTCTGGCGGCAGTCCGAATGAGGAACAGACTGCCATCAGCAGAGAAATAGATGCGCTCACGACGGAGTATGAACAGGTTCAAAGCCGGATTCGTGAAACCAGCCCGCAATATGCCGCCTTGACTCAGCCAGTGCCGCTCGGCCTCAAAGATCTTCAAAAGCGAGTTCTCGATGATGAGACTTTACTGCTTGAGTATACGTTGGGTGAGGAGAAGAGCTTTCTCTGGGCGGTGACGCCGACAGCGCTCAAGAGCTTTGAACTGCCGCGCCGCGCAGATATCGAACAGGCGGCGCGGCGCGTCTACGAACTGTTAGCGACGCGCAATAAGAGTATTGCGCAGGAGACTCTCGAACAGAGGCAGCAGCGCGTCAAGGAAGCCGACAAGGAGTATTCAATCATCTCCGCGACACTCAGCCGCATGCTGATCGGGCCTGTCGCTACCGAGATGAAAAATAAGCGCTTGCTGATCGTGGCGGATGGAATCTTGCAATATGTTCCCTTTGCCGCTTTGCCAAACCCCGCGGCAGCCGACTTGCGCCCTCTGATTGTAGATAACGAGATGGTGAGCGCGCCCTCGGCATCGGCGATTGCGGTGCTGCGGCAGTTTCCTGCCGACCGCCTCCCATCTCGTCAGCTTCTCGCGGTGCTGGCCGATCCCGTATTTTCGAATGACGACCCGCGTGTCGGATCATTGAACAGTAGAGCGGCAGCAGTTGCAGAGACTCCCGCCGCATCAGATGTAAAAAGATCAGCCGTAGAATCAGGGTTGCCGGATCTCGTCCGGCTGCGCTTCAGCAGGCAGGAAGCTAACGCGATCACACGCTTTGCTGCACACGATGCGAAACTGGAGGCCGTTGATTTCGCAGCCAACCGCAATCTGGCTACCGGCTCCGAAGTCGGTAGATATTGCATCCTCCACTTTGCCACACACGGACTAATTAACAATGAACACCCGGAACTGTCCGGGATTGTCTTATCGCTCGTTGATGAGCAGGGTCGCCCACAGAACGGATTTCTGAGACTCTATGACATCTATAACCTGAAACTGAGGGCCGATCTCGTTGTCCTGAGCGCCTGCCAGACGGCGCTCGGCAGGGAGGTCAGAGGCGAAGGCATAATCGGTCTCACTCGAGGGTTTATGTATGCAGGAGCTTCGCGGGTGGCGGCGAGCCTTTGGCGAATTGATGACCGAGCTACGGCAGAGTTGATGAGGCGGTTCTATCAGGCGATGTTGCAGGAGTCGTTGTCCCCTGCGGCGGCGCTGCGTGCGGCGCAGGTTTCGATGTGGAGAGAGAGACGCTGGCAGCCGCCTTACTATTGGGCGGCATTCACGCTACAGGGTGAATGGAGATAATTGCGGAGGGTAGCTCATTGCAAGGGCGTAGCCAGGCTGATGCTGAGAGTAGATCGTCCGATTTGCCGGTCTCAGCATCGCGTCGCAAATGGACTCTGACGCAGGAAGCCTTTGATAAGCTGCTTGCCGCTCTCGGTGAGGATCGCGAGCGCGCCGGTAAGACGTATCTGGAGATTCGCAGCAATCTGGAGCGCTTCTTTCAATGGCGCGGCTGCCCATTTCCTGAAGATCATACAGACGAGACTTTTAATCGCGTTGCGAAACGAATCGCCGAAGGCGAAGCGATTTTCAACCCCATGAGTTACTGCCTCGGAGTGGCGCGAATGCTTCTGCTCGAAATCAACAAAGACCGCGCGAAACAACAGCAGGCTTTGGCAGAGATTGCCGTCTTACAGGCAGAGGCTTCCGACTCTGAGGAGTCACAAGAGCAGATTGAGTGTCTGCGAGAGTGCCTGGAAACTCTCTCTGTCAGGAACCGTGAATTCATCATCCAGTACTATCAGGGGGAGAAAGGCGAAAAGATAGAGAACCGGAAGCGACTGGTTGAGAGGCTCGGAATTCCGATCAATACGTTGAGGATGCGCGCGCTTCGCCTCAGAGAGCGGCTGCAGTCCTGCGTTGAGGATTGCTCGAAAAAATGAGACGAATCGTGTGATAGATAGGCCGTATCTGCCACCTAGAGTTGAAGGGCGGATAATCCAAACATGAAAGAAGACCTTTTCAGCGAAGACTTGATTATCCGCTATCTGCTCGGCGATTTGCCGGAAGAGAGTTTGGCCGAGATAGAAGACCGCGCCTTTAGCGACCCTCACTATCTTCGGGAGATACTCGCCGTCGAAAGCGACTTAATTGATGAGTATGTGCGAGGCGGGCTATCGGATGTCAGGCGTCGCCTGTTTGAAAGCCGTTTCCTGGCCTCCGCCGAGCGCCGCAGGAAAGTGGAATTTGCAAAGTCGCTGACGACCGTCTTCGGTGAAACAGCAGTGGTCAAAAAAGAGCGGCTGCCCGTTGTTGCTCGCCCCCAGTCTGATACCTGGGGGTCGCTTGCGGCCTTTCTTCGCGGACTCAGCCCCGCGGCTCGACTATCGTTTGCCACAGCAGCAGTGCTGATCGTAATGGGTAGCTTGTGGGTAGTGACAGAGGCGTTAAGACTGCGCGCACAGGTCGCTGAGCTTCGAGCTGAGCGACAAGCTTTGGAAAACCAGTTGGCCGACGAACGTGAGCGCGGCGACCAACTCTCCTCTCGTCTTCAAAACGAACAGCAACAGCGCGAGCGCAGTCAGGAAGTCATTAGCGAGCTTGAGCGCGAAAGAGAGCAACCCGCCAGCAAGCCGCTTCAACCCACCCTCTTGTCACTGGTGCTGCCGCCCGGCATTGCGCGATCTGGCACCGAACGCCCTCAACTGAATCTTCTGCAATCGGCGCGGCTCATTCGGCTTCAAATTGGAGTTGAGCCGGGTGATGAATATCAGAGCTTTCGCGTGGAGCTTCGCACTCAGGCGGCACAGCAAGTCTGGAGTCAGGATAAGCTAACAACGCGAAGCTTGCGTAGCGGACAGGCCATCGTCTTGAGCCTCCCGGCAAAACTGCTCAGTCCGGGTCGTTACGAACTCACGCTTGAAGGAGTAACCGATGGGGGAGCACTCGAAACCGTCGGTTACTACTATTTCGATGTCGTCAGGAAATGACTATCTCTTTGAGGTTAAGGCCTATGTCGGGAAACCGTTCGCTCGCTTGCATTCTTCTTTCAATCTTTGTGTTCGCCCTGCTTTCAGTTGACGGCGCAACGGGTCTCTCAACGACGGGCGCGCCGCTTGGATTAACTCGCAGGCAGTCTTGCAATCCGGCGGCCATCAGCTACCTCGTCCGCGACGAAAGCGGACGAAGGTTGACAGAGGTCGAGTTGAGAACGATAGGTGAACAACTGCCGAAGTCTATCGGCGATGCACAGGTTTCGATAGGTGAGGTTTCGTTTGCAGAGGACGGAGAGACCTTTTATTGGCCCGAAGCGACCGATTGGCAGAAAGGCAATCGAATCCCCGCCTTGCAATTCATCAATAATGAAACCTGCACGATGCACTTTACGGAAGTGACGCTTATCTATCACGACCTGCGTATGCGGCTGACCTTCAATATCGAGATTGCCAGAACTCAGCCTGACCGTCGTCCGGTCATAGATGCTCTGACATTTCAGGAGGGCGCGTTTGAACTTGACCTCAAAGACTGGCCGCGCAAAGAGGATCAGATGATTCCCGCTCAAAGATGGAAGAAGGTTAAGGACAAAGCATAGCCAGACTCGGCCATCCGTTTCGCCGCCCGCAGCCTATCGCCGCCCAATCACCAACCCCGAAGTTTCTCCCCGATTCTCCAACCCCAATGTGTGATGTTTTCTGATTTGCTGCCACTCAGAGGTGAAGAGTATTCAGGAGGGAGAGGGATGTTCAAAAGAAATCTAGCGACGATCTGTTTTGCCGTGATGATGCTTCTCCGTTTATCGCTCGCCCCGGTTGGGGCAAGTCATGACGCGACGCGCTCGGAGCCAAGTTATATACCGATTATTGAGTTCAGAGAAGAATTGTTTGCCGAACCCTTGGGTAGCGATTTCGTGTTGCAGGAAGTTGATGGAAACGTTCTGTGCCGCGATGCCACATCAGAAGAATCCGACGCCTTCAACGCGCGCGACGAAATACCGCTACACGTAATCTCGCCGCTTCGTGCAAGCGAACTTAGCCCACAGGCAGCCGGATTGCAAATCATCCTGCGAGGGACGCCACAACTGGAGAGTTTTCCGCAGGCAAAGAATGCATTCCTGAGAGCGGCTGAAACCTGGGAGAGCTTGATTCAAACGCCGATAACCCTGATCGTTGATGTGGACTTCGGCCCCACGCGGTTCGGTCAGCCCTACCCCGCCCCAAATATATTGGGCTCGACCTCTCCACAGAGGATCGGGGCCTTAGCGATCTACTCTCAGGTGCGCGACCGCCTGATTGCACAGGCATCGAGCCAGCAGGAGTCTGCAATCGACAATGCGCTGCCTGACGCGATCATTCCCACCGATATTGGAAACACAAGAGGCATTCTTGCGCCGTCGGCTCTGTTTCGGGCGCTCGGCATTATCGGTTCAGTGGCCGATCCAGCCACGGAGACGGCCACTCTAGGGCCTCCTCCTTCAATCGGATTCAACTCGGCTTTTCCCTTCGACTTCAATCCCGACGATGGCATTGAGACCAGCAAAGTGGATTTCGATGCGGTCGCGGTTCATGAACTGGGCCATGCTCTAGGCTTCAGTTCAAACGTCGGCAATCTGGAACTGAACCCCGGCGTACCTCTTCAGTTGGGGATAGTTGATCTGTTCAGAGTGCGTCCGGGCGCAAGCTTTGCAACTTTTCCCACAGCCCTGCGAATACAGTCTTCGGGAGGCGCACAGGCTCTCTTCGCAGGGACATTCGAGTTGGAACTGTCAACGGGGCGGCCTGACGCTACGGGCGGCGACGGTCGGCAGGCCAGCCATTGGAAGGACGACGCATTGACCGGGCAATACCTCGGTATCATGGACCCGGTGATTCCCAGAGGCCTGCGATTCACCATCACCAATAATGATCTGTTGGCTTTCGATTTGTTTGGCTATCGGATTCGAAATACAGGCGGCGATCATTCACCGAAGATCATCAGCCTCGAAGCCGAATTGAGCGGTGATGAATTAACATTAACCGGGACGGCTGCCGACTCGGAGGGCGACATTGCGCAAGCTCAATCGGAGTTGTTCGATAGCGACGGGAAGAAGGTCGGCCAAACGCCTCCGTTTGCCGTAAACTTCGGCGGCCTCTCAACGGTCAGCTTCACTTTGAAGATAACTAACCTCAACGCGATACCCGCAGCCATGCAGGCCTCGCTCAGCTTTTTCGATAGCCAAGGCAATCACAGCAACTCGCTGACCGCCGATTTCAGCCAAGCCGATCCCGGCGGCCCAAACTTGAAAAACGCCTCTTATGACGGAACCAGACTGGTCATCAAGGGAGCGGGTTTTAGCAACCAAGTGTCGGTTGAGATAAACGGACAGGTCGTCGGGATTGTGCCAAGCACAAGCAGCAAGAAGGTGAAGGTCAAAGGCGATATGACCCGGTTGCACCTTCGCCCCGGCCCCAATCGTCTGCAAGTCAGTAACGGGTTCCTGCGGTCTAACCTTTTGGTGCTGAATTTCTGAATCGCATCGCCGTGTGACGTTTTCTGATTCTTCGCCACTAGTGGATGAAAGCGGAATGAGAATCGAAAGTCGCTTCTCGTTCTGCGAGAAACGCCGGATGGTTATTGGATGAGTGACTGTCCGGCCTGTTACAAAACGAGAAATATACAGGAGATACGATATGTCAAAGCGGTTAATGGTTTCCAGATTGATGATCCTTGTACTGGGGTTGATGGGACTAACTGTTTCAAATGCCCAGATAGATACTCAGAGTTCTTCCATAAAGATTTCCTCATATCAAGACGACCCATTCGTGAAAGCTGCGAGCCTCGGTCGCATGGAGGCTGCGAGATTCGACAGGGATGAAACCCATCGCCCTCTCTTATCCAACGACCGGGTGTTGGTGGAGGACGAATCGGTAATTTACCGAGAGGACGCGGTAACGCATGAGTTCAATCCGTTTGCGTGGAACCCGTGGCCGTTGCCTGCCTCGAACAAGAAGGGGAATTTCAAGTTCCAAGATGAAGCGCGGTTTCCGCTTTTCTTGATCGAACGCGATGAGAACGGCAAACCCATTCTCGTTGATGGATTGCAGTTATGGAAACCTCTCGACCTTAACCTCGGATGGACTACAAGTTTCAAAGCGGCCAACGATGACAAAGACGCCGCTGAGGTTTGGTCAGGCCGCGCCCTCAACTGGGGCAATGTCTTCAACGGAAATCATGTGCTCTTTATCAACAGCCATTCCTTCATTGATTTCAACGGATTCTATGCCCCCATAGCGAGACAAGTGTTCCTCGGTGTCGTGCCGTACCGGCTTCCCGGCGAAACGGCGGCCAAGATGTTTGAGACCGCCAGTTCGTGGGACTTAGTCGCGCACGAATGCGGCCACGCTCTGCACTACGCGTTGAAGCCGAACATTGACGGGAGCGATCCGGGCTTCCGTACCTGGAGCGAATCTTTAGCGGATCAGATGGCGATGTGGGTCTCGCTGCGCGACCGCACCCGCACCCGCGATCTGCTGGTGGAAGTCGAAGGCAACTTTTCTCAGTCTAATTCTTTGACCCGCGTTGGCGAAGCGTTTGCTGCGATAGTGGGCGAGGGCACAGCCCTGCGCGACGCCTTCCACAACAAGAAGGTGTCGGATACCTCTGACGAAGTACACGACCGCTCGGAGGTGCTCACCGGCGCAGCCTACAATCTTTTCTTAATCGTTTATAACAGGCTCAAGAACGAACAGGGGATCAGTGAGATGAAGGCGCTGACAACGGCGGGCGACATCATGGGCACCTTCCTTGCTCGATCTGCTGATTTTACGCCTGAGAACACTCTTACTCTCGAAGATGTCGCCAAAGCTTATCTCAAAATCGACAAGGAATTCTTCGATAGCCGTTATCATGGCTCCCTCGTCAACGAATTCATCGGACGTGAACTCTTCGACGCCAACTCGCTAAACGAGTGGATGGCTCACGAAGCGAACATTCCGGACATCAGGCTTGAGCCTCACTCATCTGACCATGAAATAGATCAACTTGTGCAGGCGAACCTCGACCAGCTTGGTCTGGGGCTTGACTTCGGACTCAAGTTGCAAGAGGTCATACGTGACTCTCGCTTACATCAGACCATCGTCCGGGTGCAACTGACCGATGGGCGGGGCAGCCAGTCTCCTCTATTTGACAATCACGGCATCCTCACCTTCCGCGCGGACGGCACACTGGCTGACTACTATTCTCCTCTGCCCGAAGGCAACGGTTTGCCGATGCAATTGCAGATTCAGAGCAAGGTGCGAGGGTTGATGGCAGAAGCCCATCAAGCAGGCATAGATGCGCAAGGCGGGAAGCTCTCGATTGTGCGGAGGTCTGATGGGCGAATGACGATAGAAGCAAAAGTGATAAGGAGCAAAGGGCATTATTGTTGGGTCGAGGCGTTCACTCTGGAACACCCGGAGGGCGAACGCCGCGAGGTCATCATACCGACATTGCCGCGCAAGGTCAGCGGCTTGCAGCAAAATGGCGTGCAGATTCTCACAGCCGATGATCTCAAAGAGTGATGATGCGGTTGCACAGACTGAATGAATGGCAACGGCTACTCAAACTCGACCTTTGAGTGAGAGACTCGGAAATCTGATAGCTCGCATCGAGGCGACACGCCAGTTGGCCAACCGAGTTGGCCAACTGACCGTACAGCGCGCCGCCAGAACGGGAAGGCAAGGGCTTTTGTACGCGCCGCGCGAGAGTTGTGCAGAGATTGCGAAGCCATCGCGTCGCTGATCGCCGGATGTTGTGCGGATTGTCTCGTGTGCCCTGGCCAGCCCGCTAGGTATGCACCTGCGACCGAACAAGGAAACCGCTGTGCGGTGGTCGCTTTGATGAGAAAACCCGAAAAAGCAGCTCACCCTGTAGGCGGCAACCGCGAGTTAAGCGCAAAACGAGTACCTGCCAATTGATAGAACGGAAGCGGGTAGAGTACTGACAGGACAAAGGTCGCTCCGAATTGGGAAATCCATTCCCAGAATCGAACACCTCAGAACCCTACCCGCTTCTTCATCTGCTTCCATCCCGCCTGCCATAGAGCATTGTA
>CAYXVU010000205.1:0-10882 GCA_964468725.1 uncultured Clostridia bacterium | reverse complement strand
GCGATGGGTAAGCGAGGGAGGCTCTGCTCATCGTCCGCCACCTCTGCGTCTCTGTAGCAAACTCCGGCGCAATAGTTGTGATGTGCGCTGGCGGTTTGCGGGGCGCAGACAACGCCGCAGGGGTGTCAGAGGAAACCGGCACATCCGCAAAGCCTCCTGCTCTCTCGAGCGGAAATCATCCACCAGATATGAGACGCTGAATCTATCGCCGCGCCTCCCAAACCGCAAGCCTACAGCAAGTCTCGTTACGATTCAGACCAAAAGCGATCCTCTCAATACCGGTGACGGGTTGAGAGGCGGTCTGCGACCGCCGCGCTGCGGCCCCTTGAGGTCACAAACTGCTCCTCAACAGTTGGTCGAGAATGGCTCAGGCCGTTGTAAGTAATCGGAGGTGATGCCGCGCCGACTCCTTTCGCTTGACGAGGGCGCGGACTTCCCGTCAGACTCACCCTCCGTAGCCCAGTGGAATACATAGCAAAGCTGTCAGGTTGTTGTCCTTCGAATTCGTTCGTCAGGTATCACGATCATTATGTCGCCCGAACGTTGGAAACAGATCGAAGAGATGTTTCAGATGACGCTCGATCTGGCGCGTGAGCAGCGCACGAACTACCTTGAACGCGTCTGCGCCGACGATGCCGAGATGCGCCGCGAAGTCGAAGCCATGCTCACTCAATACGATGCGGCGGGCGGCTTTTCCGATACGCCTACTAATGAAGCAGACCGACTGGCCGCGCATCTGCGCGATGACCCGATGATTGGCAAAGTCATCAGCGCGTACCGAATCGAACGCGAGTTGGGGCGCGGCGGCATGGGGGCTGTCTATCTGGCGACACGCGCCGACAAAGCTTTTCAACGTCGCGTCGCCATCAAAGTCATCAAGCGCGGCATGGACACCGATCAAGTGCTGCAACGGTTTCGCCATGAACGCAGGATTCTGGCGGCGCTCGATCATCCGAACATCGCGCGCTTGTTGGACGGCGGCGCAACCGAAAGCGGGCAACCCTATTTCGTGATGGAATACATCGAAGGTCAGCCGCTCTACGCCCATTGCGACGCCCACCGCCTGACGGTGCGCGAACGCTTGCGTCTGTTTTGCGAGATCGCCTCGGCGGTTGAACACGCGCATCAGAAGCAGATCATTCATCGGGACATTAAACCCTCGAATATTTTGGTCACGGCAACCGGAGCGCCGAAACTCTTCGACTTTGGCATTGCCAAACTGCTTGACCCCGAACTGGCCGCAGACACTTCGCCCATTACGGCGACCGCGATGCAGTTGATGACCATCGAATATGCCAGCCCTGAACAGGTGCAAGGGGCGCGCGTTTCGTTTCGTAGTGATGTCTACAGCCTCGGCGTGTTGCTCTATGAATTTCTAACCGGCCATCGCCCGTATCACTTTCGCAATCGCCTGTTACACGAGATGGCGCGCATCATCGTCGAAGAGAGGCCAGAACTGCCAAGCGCGGTGTTGCAACAGCAGGATCATCTGGCATCGGTTTATCAAGCGCCGCACCCCATAGCCGTCGAAGTCATCTGCGGGCTGCGCGGCGAAACGCCTGAGGGTTTACGTCTGCAACTGGCGGGCAGCCTCGACCGCGTGGTCTTGAAGGCCTTGCGGAAAGAGGCGAGCGAGCGCTACGCATCGGCAGCCGAGTTGCGCGAAGACCTGTTGCGCTACCTCGATGGTCGCCCGGTCTTGGCAACGATGATGCCCGTCCGTCAGCGCGATACAACACTGCCCATCGTTAGCCCTGCGGCTCCGACCGCCGATTCGATTGCGGTTCTGCCCTTCAAACTGCTGCAACAGCCAACGCCGAGCGATACGGATGATCGGTATCTGGGAATTGGACTAACCGACGCGCTGATTACACATCTCTCAAGAGTGCGTTCGTTGATCGTGCGTCCGACCAGCAGTGTCTTGCGCTACGACAAGAGCGGAGACCCTTTTGCAGCGGGGAGCGAATTGGGAGTCGCTTTCATCTTGGACGGCAGCATTCGGCGCATCGGCGAGCGCGTTCGCGTCACCGTTCAACTGCTGACCGTCGCCGACCATTCCACTCATTGGGCGCAAACCTTTGATGAGAAGTCTGCCGATGTTCTCGAACTCGAAGATGCGATTTCGCAACGCGTCGTCACCTCGCTGCTTCCCCAATTGACGGGCGCGGAACGCGAACGCTTCAGCAAACGCGGCACTAAAGTGCCGGAAGCCTTCGAAGCCTACTTGCGCGGGCGTTATTACTGGTATCAACTGACGGAAGAAGGGTTCGCCAAAGCGATTGTTTATTATCATCAAGCCATCGCGCTCGATGCCGACTATGCGGCGGTATATGCTGCGATTGCCGAGTATCATAGTTGGCTGGCGATCTTCAGCATTCTGCCACCTGCCGAATGTCTGGCAGCGGCACGCGAAGCGGCGCGGCGTGCGGTCGAGATTGATGACACGCTTGCCGAAGCGCACACGGCAATGGGGTTTGCGCTACTGACGCATGAATCGCAATGGCAAGCCGCTCTCATGCACTATCAACGCGCCATCGAGTTGAATCCGCACTATGCGGTCGCGCACATCTGGTACGGTGACCGCCTGACGATGGCCGGGCGATTCGACGAGGCGATGGCTGAGATGCGCCGCGCGCAAGAGTTGGATCCCTTCAATTCGTTTCGATGTTATCTGCGCCAATGGGACCTCTATCAAGCCCGGCGCTATGAAGAGAGCATCCGACAAGGGTACGAGTTGATGAACAGCGACCCGCAATACGGGCAAGCCCATTTCGGTTTGAGTTGGGCGCTCAGGCGGGTGGGCAGGTATGAAGAGGCGATTACGGCGGCGCGCAGAGCCATCGAACTCGGCGGCGATATCCCTCTGCAAAAAGCGGCGCTCGGTCAAGCCTATGCGGAGGCCGGACAAGCCGACGCCGCGCGTCGCCTGCTGGCTGAATTGAATGAGTTATCCGGTGTGCGTTATATCTCTCGCTATCATCGGGCGCTGATCCATCTGAATTTGGGCGAGCAGGAGACCGCGCTCACCCTCCTTGAACAGAGCGTTGCCGATAGCGACCCCTGGACGGTTTGGCTTGGCGTCGAGCCGCAATTCGATCAGTTGCGCAGCGACGGGCGTTTCTTCGCGCTGCTGCAACGCACCCATAATCCGGCTGCCACTCGCGCGGGCTTCGACCGATTCCCAATGAACACGACCAGTCAGGAACCGAAACGCGAGGCCGAAAAGTCCATCGCCGTCCTGCCCTTCAAACTGCTCAACCTCCTTGACGAAGCCGACACCGACGCTCGCTATTTAGGGATCGGGCTGACCGACGCCGTAATTACGCGGCTCTCGAAAGTGCGTTCGCTGATCGTGCGTCCGACCAGCAGCATCTTGCGGTATGACGAAACGACAGACCCGTTCACAGCGGGGAGCGAGTTGGGAGTCGCTTTCATCTTGGACGGCAGCATTCGGCGCATCGGCGAGCGTGTTCGCGTCACCGTTCAACTGCTGACCGTCGCCGACCATTCCACTCATTGGGCGCAAACCTTTGATGAGAAGTCTGCCGATGTTCTCGAACTCGAAGATCTGATTTCGGAGAAAGTGGCGAGTTCGCTGGCTCCTCACTTAACGGGTGAAGAGCAGAAACAACTGAAGAAGCGCGGCACGAACAACCCTGAAGCCTACGAAGCCTACTTGCGCGGGCGGTATCATTGGAGCAGCTTCACGCCGGAAAACTTTGCCAAAGCGATTCTCTTTTACCAACGCGCCATCGAACTCGACCCCGCCTATGCTTTGGCCTATGCGGGCATTGCCGATTACTACATCTTTCTCGGCATTCAAGGGGTGATGCCGACGAGCAAGAGTTCTGCCGCCGCCAAAGAGGCGGCGCAAAAAGCGTTGGCGCTCGATGGCACCTTAGCCGAAGCCTGCACCTCGCTGGGCTTTGCCATTCACTCGCACGATTTCGACTGGCGCACGGCGGAGGTCTGGCATGGTCGCGCGCTTAACTTGAATCCGCATCTAGCGACGGCGCATAACTGGTACAGCTTTCTGCTGATGGCGCGCGGACGGTTTGACGAAGCGCGCATTGAGGTGCATCGCGCCCGCGAACTCGACCCGTATTCGCTCGTCGCCTTGCACTCGCAAGCCTGGCTCGATTATCACAGTCGCCGCTTTGACGATGCGGTGGCTGTACATCGAGAGATGTTGGCAACCGAGCCGCATTACGCTTGGGGGCGATTCACCTTCAGTTGGGCGCTGCGCCGAACAGGGCAATACGAAGAGGCCATCTTGGAGGCACAAAAAGCCTTCGCCTTAGCGGGAGAGATGCCTTACTTTTTATCGCCTCTCGGCGCGGCGTTAGCGGAAGCAGGCAGGCACGACGAAGCGCGGCAGGCGCTTGCGCGTCTTAGCGAGATGGCACAAACGCACGCGGTTTCGCCTTACATGTTCGCGCTGATTCATCAGTATTTGGGCGAAACGGAAGCGGCATTAACCCGTTTGGAAGAGACGGTTGCGCAGCCTGATGCCTGGGCGATTTGGCTCGGCGTTGACCCGCAGCTTGACGCTTTGCGCGCCCAGCCGCGCTTCAGCGAATTGCTGGTGAAAATGGACGGCTAGAGACTGCCGGTCAGGCAGAAGAAGGGTTGCCTTTAGTGTGCCAAATCGTTTCGAATCACCCTCAAGGCCTTCCCCAATTCGCAGGGCTGTCGAAGGCGAACGGACAACCCTCTCCGCAGGTGTAATCTTGTTTGTCAGCGCCCTGCGCGCCCTAGGTTCGCAGCATTTTGATGCCGAGGTAGGTCAGTCGAATGTTCGTCATGCGATACGGAATATGGTCTGTGCCTTTGGTGACCACGTCGCCGCTAATCAACCCATCTTTCTTCAAGAGCAGGAGGTAATCGAGCACGTCGCCTTCAGGAAATAAGTGTTCGAGGTGACCATTATGGACAGGCAGCACGCCTTGACTAAGTTGGCTGTCAATCTCTTGCAAGATCGTGTGAATCAATTTTTGATCGAGCATACTTTCTACCTACGTTTCCCTACTTCTGATCCGCCTGCGCCCTCAGTCCCTACAAAAGCGCCTGCCGCGCTTGTTGTCGGACGACCTCTTTAGACTGCTTCACCTCGCTGGCCAGATGGAGACGTTTGAGGGCGTAGATCACATACCAACCCAAGTCAATCTGCCACCAGTGACGACCGAAACGCGCCGCATTGGCATCAGCGTGATGATTGCGATGCCAATTCTCTCCCCAAGCGCCGAGTTGCAAAGGGCCAAGCCACCAGATATTGCGACTCGAATCCGCGCCTTCCGGCAGACCAGGCGTCAAGTGCAGCAAACTATTGACGAACATCTGCAAGTGTAGAGCGTAGGCTAAACGGATTGCCCCTAACCAAAAGAAGGCTTGCCATCCCCATACCAGCCCCAAGAAGAGCGACAACGCGATGATGGGAATTTGTAAGCGCCGCCAGATACGATAGCCGCGTTTATCCAAGTCGGGACACCAGCGGCGGACTTCCGAACCCGACCACTGATAGATCCACTTGATATGCGCCCACCAAAAGCCGCCGTGTCGCGGACTCGATACATCTTCGGCGGTGTCGGCTTTGGCGTGATGGTGGCGATGATTGGCCACCCAACTCATCGGCTCTCCCGACGCATTGAAGATGGTAAAAAAGATCAGGATGTTTTCGACTACCGGATGCAACCGCACAGCGCGGTGGCTCAGACAGCGATGATAGCAGACGGAAGTTCCGATCCCGCCGACAGCCGTAATGGCTACGGCTACGGTCAACACCGACCAATCCGGCAACGGGAATAAGATCAATCCCGCAAGCGCCAGAATATGAACGGCGACGAGGTAGAACAGAACCGGGCCATTGCCTTGCGAATACTGCCACCAAGGGCGCGCCCAGGGCTGTTCGTCATTTACGGCTGTGATTTGCATGTTACGGTCTCCTCTCTTGGCAATTCCCTTCTCGATAGGACAGCCGAACGCAGCCCGTCGCGGGGTCATATTTTCCGAGCCTGTAGGGCAGTGTCTACCAACATTTCAGCGGCTTCGCGGGTTTGTTTGGTGACCTCAGAGATTTCACAGATCAGCAATCGTCTGGCACGTTCTAACATCTTATTTTCGCCGAACGACAGCATTTTGGTGTCGCGCAATTCCGTCAGCGACTCGATCACAATAGCCAGATCGAAGGCCGACCCGGAAGCCAGTCGCTCGGTATTGTCGCGCCGACGTTGCCGATAATCGCCTTCCGGTTTGGCTGTTTGCTTCAACTGGTCGAAGAGCTTGGGAATCTCCGATTTCTTCAATAAAGGGCGGAGGCCGAGGAGATCAATCTTGTTGACGGGGATTAGTAAATCGCCGCCGCCTTCAGCCAACACGGACAGTTGATAGAACATCATCGGCTGGTCATTGATGACCCGGTGGACGAGCGCACCGATACGACACGGCCCCTGACAAGGGTAGACCACCGTTTTCCCAATCGTCAGCATGATTCAACCTTCGGTTAGCTGCGATGCCGGTAGGTGATACGCCCTTTCGTCAAATCGTAAGGCGACAACTCGACGGTCACGCGATCGCCAGCCAGCACCTTGATGTAATGCTTGCGCATCTTGCCTGACAGATGTGCCAAGACTTGATGCTCTTCAGCCACTCGGACTTTGAAGGTCGCATTGCCCATGCATTCGACCACTGTTCCATCAACCGGGATCATATCTTCTTTTGGAATGACAGCACCTCTTTTCACGGTCACAAGCTATCGGCTTGCAACCAGTTGGGGACGGCTTGCGTCGCAGGCGTCCGACGGAACGGACTTAGCGCGACGCGCGGCTCGGGCGAAATGATCGGGTGGTGAGCGAACGCAAGCGCGCGATTTCGCTCGCCACCTTCATTTGTGTTTCCGACCTGCCGTCTGAAAATCCGTTAAGTTGGGTGCGCTCCAATATACTGCCGGTGCGCCGCTCGATGAACGCCAGTTGCGCCTCTTCTTCAGGGCTCACAAACGTCAAGGCTGCGCCGCTGCGACCGGCGCGCGCCGTTCGTCCGACGCGATGCACATAGGCTTCGACCGTGGCAGGCACATCATAGTTGACGACAAAGGCGATGTCGTCCACATCTAACCCGCGCGCGGCCACATCGGTAGCGACCAACACCCGCGCTTGCCCGGAACGGAAGCTTGATAGAGCGCGATTGCGTTGCGACTGGTTGCGATCCGAATGCAGGGTAACGACTGCATGGCGATTGGCGGTCAGCATCTGAGTCAACTTATCTGCGCCGCGCCGCGTTTCCGTAAAGACCAGAAACGACTCTTCCGGGTGTTGCTTAAGCAAGGCAAGCAAGAGCGGAACTTTGGCATGGGCAAGCACCGAGTAGGCTTGTTGACGGAGCGTGGCGACGGTGAGGGTCGGGCGCGCGGCTTCGATGCGTTGGCAATCGGGCATCAATTCCCAAGCCAACCGTTCGACGGCGCGCGATAGGGTCGCGGTTAAGAGGAGGGTTTGATGCCGCTGCCGCACATGGTGCAGAATGCGGCGCACTTGCGGCAAAAACCCCATATCGAGCATACGGTCGGCTTCATCAAGCACCAGAATTTCGATCTTTTTGAGCGACACAGCGCCGCGTTCGAGCAGATCGTTCAAGCGTCCGGGCGT
Source organism: uncultured Clostridia bacterium (assembly GCA_964468725.1). Lineage (GTDB taxonomy): Bacteria > Acidobacteriota > Blastocatellia > UBA7656 > UBA7656 > CAYXVU01. The sequence goes on along the minus strand of CAYXVU010000205.1, from coordinate 3,239 downwards.
AGCGATCAACAGATCAACCCCGCTTCGGAGAATGGCCTGTTGCCGCGACAGGCTTTCGCCACCAACGATGGCGGCGCTACGTAAGCGCGCCGTGCGGCTGAAGGCTTTTGCATTGCTTTCAATCTGCATCGCCAGTTCGCGCGTTGGCGCTAAAATCAACGCCCGAAGAGAACCGGGCTGTTGTAAGCGTTCAATGATGGGCAACAAAAATGCCGCCGTTTTCCCCGATCCGGTCTCCGCACAAGCGATGAGATCATCGCCTGCCAACGCCACCGGTATGGCTTTGTTTTGAATCTCGGTCGGCTGGGTCAAGCCCAGTTTAGTCAATTGGGTTACCAGTGGCATCTTTAATCCCAACTGGCTGAAATGGTTTACAATCACAAATCTCTCTTAGGATGTACAGCTTGGTACATCGGGTTATTGACAGAGGCAGGGGACTCCTGCCTCTGATAAATTGAGTGGCTGACCATTCTCCTCACACGGCTTTCCGACGGCACGAGGAGAACAGGGAGAGCCTGTAGATTCCGGCGACCGCTGTTGATCAGAAGTTGTTTGGCCGAATTCGCCTTAATACCGATTCCCGTAGCCGCCGCGCCCACCGCGTCCGCCGCCATAGCCGCCACGCCCGCCGCCGCCGCCGCGACTGCCGCCGCGTTCTTCGCGCGGACGCGCTTCATTGATGGTGAGGGCGCGTCCGTTTATCTCTTTTCCGTTAAAGCGCTCAATCGCTTGATCCGCATCTTCGGCGCTCATTTCCACAAACGCAAAGCCCTTCGAACGACCCGTGTCACGATCTGTGATGAGATTGACCGATTCGACTTGCCCAACCTGCTCAAATAATTCCGTGAGATCGTGCTCGGTCGTTTGGTACGACAGATTGCCAACGTAAATTTTCTTACTCATTGTTCTCCTAAATTGGTTCTGAGGAACTTCCAAGTCTTTGCGGGAAAGGGGATGAGGGAAACCCGGTCAAGCGCTCTCCGGAAAGTGTGGGAAACTCCTGATCTATAACTTAACAACATTCCGTCTGCCAATGCGGACGCCAGAACCTTACCAGAAGGCACTGGAAAAGTCTATGAGGGCAGATGAGCCAGCGCAATCCCCAATGAGCGGCTGCAAGCAGCCGCTCGCCTCGTGCTATAATGCGGGCTTGTTGGTCAGACCCGTAGCGGTTTTCGGGATCAAACAGTGCAGGCCGACATTCGTTAGCAGAAGGTATGAAGACAGAAACCTCATTCGATTGTATCGTCATCGGCGGCGGCCATGCCGGATGCGAAGCTGCTTACATCGCTGCGCGCATCGGCGCGCGCACTGCGTTGGTGACGATTGATAAGCATTCCATCGGCCAGATGAGTTGCAACCCGGCCATCGGCGGCATTGCCAAAGGTCATCTCGTCCGCGAAGTAGACGCGCTCGGCGGCCTTATGGGCGAAGTCATTGACGCGACCGGCATACAGTTTCGCTTGCTCAATCGCAGTCGCGGCCCCGCCGTGCAATCGCCGCGCGCACAGGCTGACCGCAATCTCTATCGCAAGGAGATGCAACGCCGACTGGCGATGACCAAGAATTTGACGATCATCGCCGGTGAGGTGGCCGAGATTCATATTCATAACGCCGCCGTCACCGGCATTGAACTGGCCGACGGCAGGCGACTCTTCAGCCGCGCGGTGGTGATTACGACGGGCACGTTTTTGAATGGCTTGATTCACTGCGGTAAGCGCGTCTTTCAAGCCGGACGCGCGGGCGACCCGGCGGCCTTGCGGCTGGCCGAAAACATTCGCGCAATCGGCTTTCAAATGGGCAGGCTCAAAACAGGCACGCCGCCGCGACTCGATGGCCGCACGATTGACTACGCCCGATTCGAACGGCAGCCGGGGGATGAAAATCCCGTCCCTTTCTCCTTCAAGACCGACCGCCTGACGCGCCCGCAGATCGAATGCTTCATTGGCCACACCAACGAGCATGTGCATGACATCATTCGGTTGAACCTCGACAAGTCGCCGCTCTTCAGCGGCGAGATTCAAGGCATCGGGCCGCGCTATTGCCCTTCGATTGAAGACAAGGTGGTGAAGTTCAGCGACAAGCCGCGTCATCAAATCTTTCTCGAACCCGAAGGATTTGATAATTACGAGGTCTATCCGAACGGCATCTCAACGAGCCTGCCGGAAGAAGTGCAACTCGATTTCGTGCGCGCCATTCCGGGGTTGGAAACCGTTAAGATGCTGCGCCCGGGTTATGCCGTCGAATATGATTTTGTTGACCCCCGCGAGCTATCGGCTACATTCGAAACCAAAAAGATTCGCGGCCTCTTTCATGCCGGGCAGATCAACGGCACGTCGGGCTACGAAGAAGCCGCAGGGCAAGGAATCGTTGCGGGCATCAATGCCGCTTTGCAGGTGTTGGAGCGCGAGCCGGTGACGCTGGATCGCAACGAAAGCTACATCGGCGTGATGGTTGACGATCTGGTGACCAAAGGCGCAGACGAACCCTATCGCATGTTCACCTCGCGCGCCGAGATGCGGCTCTCGTTGCGCTATGATAATGCCGATCAGCGGCTCACGCCACTGGCGCGTCAGATCGGCTCGATCAGCGCTGCTGATTATCAAGAGTTTGCCCAACGACAAGAGAGAGTCGCGCGCATCAAAAAATTTCTCTCGACGACGAAGGTCTCCGTGATGGGCACCGCGCGCCTCGAAGATCTGAAACTCGAAGGCTCGCCCGATAATTACAACGGTCGCAAACTCGATTATCTTGTGCGTCGCCCCGATTGCGACGGGGAAAGGCTGATGGCGTTTATCTATGCGTCGGTCGGCGAATCGGCGAAAGAGAAAGAGGTACAAGTCGCCATCAACGACATTCGCTATGCAGGCTATTTGAAAGACCAAGAGATACTGGCGCGCAAGCGCGGGCGTTATGATGAATTCGAGATTCCCGCGCAGATGGATTATGCGCGACTGGCAGGACTATCGAACGAGGCGGTGCAAAAGTTAAGCCGGGTGCGCCCGCGAACCATCGGCCAAGCGGCACGCATTCCCGGCATCACTCCGGCAGCGGTTTCGATCATCCTCGTCGAATCGCTGCGGGCTTCTTCAGCAAGTCCGAGCTAAACCCATTGCCGAGTGGTGAAGTTCCTTGCGTTCGCAAACTCAACAGCTTCACTGCTCGGCAGTTCATTGAACCGATCCTCTCATTCCGGTAATTCCTCTTGCTTCGGCTCCGGCAGCCAGAAGCTGGCAATC
>CAYXVU010000204.1:4020-10886 GCA_964468725.1 uncultured Clostridia bacterium | reverse complement strand
AGTGTGTGTGTGGAGGAGGAGCGCCAGCGAAGGCGAAAAAGGAGAAGTGAGAAGGGGAGGGTAGGCACTAACAAAGACGCCAACAATTTTTTAGGGGAAGAGGTTGCAATCCTCTTCCCCTTGTTATTGGTGATTTGGTTTTTTGCTGGAAGAATCAAAAATTGCTAGTGTGAGTTCAGTTGGTTATCATAGCCAGCAGTGATGACTGAATGACAGCGAAAAGGACTGCCTATGCAACATTCGAAAGGATTCTTAGACCTCGTCAATAAAGCGAAGAGTCGTGTTCATGAGACAACCCCTGAAGCCGTGCGTCATAAACAGGAGGCCGGAGAGAGGTTTCACTTCGTTGATGTGCGCGAAGACACCGAATGGCAACAAGGCCATGCGACGGGCGCGATTCATCTCGGCAAAGGCATCATCGAACGCGATATCGAAGTGACGATTCCCGACCACGATGCCGAAATTATTCTCTATTGCGGAGGCGGCTATCGTTCGGCGCTGGTTGCTGACGCCCTTCAACAGATGGGTTACACCAACGTTATCTCGATGGATGGCGGTTGGAAACGTTGGTGTGAACTCGGCTACCCGACGGAAAGCTAGCCCGTCAAGTTTTGACTCCATTCCCTGCAACCATAAAGGAGACCACATCGGTTGGGTGCGTTAGTGTACATTGCCATCAAGTTTTTCGCTTACAGCTTATGGTGTCTCCTCGGTCTGCGTTGGTTCGAAGGGCAAAGCGGAAACCAGATCAGGCGCGCCTTCAAACTAGGATTGGTGCGATTGCTGATCGGGATCGGTTTAGGGCTATTCATCTTTATCGCAGCGCTTAAGATGAATAACGCAACAAGGGATTCGTTGCTGACTTACTTGGTGATCTATGTGCCGGTGCGGTTTTTTGAATGGCTGGTGATCGCTTTTTTCATTAAAAAGAAGAAGGGGCTGCCGCAGGCATTGTTATGGATTCTCGGCGGCATCGTTGTATCGTGTTTGGCCGATCTGACGCTGCTGGCTTATGGTGAGCGCATCATTCCAGTCGGCAGACCCTTTTGTTAGCGAGGCAATGGGATGAACCTATCAATCCGACTTCTTCTTCTGTGTGGTTTCCTCTGTTGCAGCAGCATCACCCGCGCCCAATGGACGCCGCAGATGAGCAACACGAAGGCGCGTTTGCGTGGCGTGAGCGCAGTCAGTCGCACCATTGTATGGGCAAGCGGCACGGGCGGCACGTTTACCCGCACGACTGATGGCGGTCGCAACTGGCAAGCCGGAATGGTGTCGGGGGCCGAGGCACTCGACTTTCGTGATGTGCAGGCGGTGAATGCCCGCGTCGCTTATCTGCTGAGCATCGGCGAGGGCGACAAGTCACGCATCTATAAAACGACGGATGGCGGCAAAACCTGGGGGTTACAATTTGCCAGTCGCAATCCGAAAACGTTTTTCGATGCTTTGGCATTTTGGGATGCTGAGAATGGCATTGCTTTTAGCGATCCGGTTGACGGGCGCTTTGTAGTCATCAAAACCACAGACGGCGGCAAGAGTTGGAGGGAGGTTGCGGCTGATCGGATGCCTGCCGCGCTGCCGGGAGAAGGCGCGTTTGCCGCAAGCGGAACTTGCTTGATCGTCCAAGGCAAGAGCAACGTGTGGTTTGCTACAGGCGGCGCGGCCAAAGCGCGCGTCTTTCGTTCGACGGATCGCGGCGAGAGTTGGCGGGTGGCCGATACTCCTATCATCGCGGGCAAACCGGCAGCCGGAATCTTCTCTCTCGCCTTTTTGGACGGGCGCAACGGCGTCATTGTCGGCGGCGACTATCAAGACGAAAAGGCAGTTAATAGCAATGCGGCGACGACGACCGACGGCGGGCAGACCTGGCGGCTTGTCGAAGCGGCGCGGCCTGCGGGCTATCGCTCGGCGGTCGCCGTCCTAGCCGGGATGAAAGCGCCTCGTCTGATCGCCGTCGGCCCGTCGGGGTCGGATTATTCATTGGACAACGGCATGAGTTGGTCGCCGTTTGATACAACCGGATTTCATGCCCTCAGTTTCGCTCCGACCGGAGACGGATGGGCAGTCGGGGAAAACGGGTTGATTGCCAAATACACAGGCGGCCTGCCCGCCGCGCGGCAACGTGCAAAGTAAGTTGGAAGAGAAAAGGAAATCGCTCACTCGGCCAGCACGAATTCGGAAAGTAAAGAAACACCATGGCAACTGCAAATCTCGATAAATCAGTGACGGAGAGCGAAGAAAAGCCCCATGTGGTTCTTTCGCGCAAGCGTCGTTGGGTGGTGACAGGCGGCGTATTGCTCGGCATGTTCTTAGCGGCGCTCGAAGCCACGGTTGTCGGCACAGCGATGCCGACGATCATCGCTTCGCTCGGCGGCATGGATCGGTATAGCTGGGTCTTTTCGGCGTATTTGCTCACCAGCACGGTGACAGTTCCCATCTGGGGCAAGCTATCGGACATTTACGGGCGGCGACCGTTATATTTAGCAGGTATCGCCGTTTTTCTAGTTGGCTCGGCGCTCTCCGGCGCGTCGCAGACGATGATGCAACTCATCCTGTTTCGCGCCATTCAAGGACTCGGAGCGGGAGCCTTAGTGCCACTCAGTTTGACGATCAATGGCGACATCTTCACGCTCAAAGAGCGGACGCGCATACAAGGACTCTTCAGCGGCGTATGGGGGCTGGCTTCGATATTGGGGCCGCTGGCGGGCGGCTTTATCACTGAAAATGTTTCGTGGCGCTGGGTCTTTTACATCAACATTCCGTTCGGACTGGCAGCTGCAGCGGTCGTCGGCGTGGCGCTGGCCGAACCCAAACGCACCAAACATCCGATAGTGGATTATGCCGGGGCTGCGTGGTTGACGATTGCTATTACCTTGCTGCTCATCGCGCTCAATGAGAGCGCCAATCCCACCCTCTGGACGAGCGCCGTGATGATCGTGCCGTTGATCGGCTTTGTCCTCTTCGGCGCGCTCTTTGTGTGGACGGAGCGACGCGCCGTCGAACCAATCGTGCCGCTGACCCTGTTTCGCAATCCGATGGTCGGCATTGGCTCGATTACCAATTTTTTAATCGGCACGGCGATGTTCGGATCATTGGCTTTTATTCCGCTCTTCGTACAAGGCACGCGCGGCGGCACGCCGACCGAAGCCGGTCAGGTGTTGACCCCGTTTCTGCTGGCTTGGGTTACGATGGCGATTATCGGCGGTAAGCTGATGTTGCGGTTTGGCTATCGTCCGACGGTGCTTTCGGGGCTTGCGGTTCTGCTGATCGGATTTGTATGGATTACTACCTTTGACAGCCATACGCCGATTGGGTTATTGCTGGTGGCGATGGGCATGATGGGTGCGGGAATGGGGCTGGTCATGCTCGCACTCCTCGTTACCATGCAGAACTCTGTGAGCCGTTCGCAGCTTGGCATTGCGACATCCCTCCAACAGTTCTCGCGCTCCATCGGCGGGGCGGTCGGGGTGGCGGTGATGGGAGCCGTGATGACGGTCAGTTTGATGTCGCACCTTTCAGAGATTCAAGATCGTAGCGGGTTGCCACAAGCGCAAGTCGAAAATCTCCTGCATAACATCAACGACCTGATGCGCCCGGATTCGCGCGCCGGTCTGCCGCCGTCGGTCATCGCACCGATGTCTGAATCGTTAGCCAGCGCTCTGCACAATGCCTTCATCGTTGGCGCCATCTTTGCGGGACTCGGTCTGTTATCTGGATTGCTGCTCCCGGCCAAACCAGTGCGGCACTCGGACGAGCCTCCTGCGGCGGTGCAAGAGGCGCTTGACTCTACAGCGGAGTGCGAACGCCTCTTGATGGCTGAGATGACTACCATTGATGCGGCACACGAACCGGCCATCGCTGAAGGCGAGGCGGTGGTCGAATCGCAGTAGGGTTTGCGTGAGCGAGGCAACGAGCACAATTCGGCGCTCAGGTTTGCACCTTTCGGTTTGAATGTGAGTGAAGCGGATGATAGCGTTGCAAGCCCTCGATAAATCCATGCGAAGGAGAGGACGTTGAACGGAGCAGAGAGCATCATTCAAACGGCAATCGCTGCGGGCGCGGAGGTCTGCTTTGCCAACCCCGGCACAACAGAGATGCCGCTCGTTGCGGCGCTCGACTCTCTAACCGGCATGCGCGCTGTGCTCGGCCTCTTCGAGGGTGTCTGCACGGGTGCAGCGGACGGTTACGGGCGGATGACCGGACGGCCTGCGCTGACGCTGTTGCATTTGGGGCCGGGGCTGGCTAATGGACTGGCGAATCTGCACAATGCGCGCCGAGCGCGCACGCCAATCGTCAACCTGATAGGCGATCACGCAACTTGGCATTTGGCGGCGGACGCGCCCCTCACCAGTGATATTACGGCGGTTGCTCGGTCGGTTTCTGCGTGGGTGCGAACCAACCGCTCAGCCGAAGAAGCCGCAGCCGATACCGCCGAGGCATTGGCCGCCGCCGCCGCTTGGCCGGGCGGCATCGCCACTTTGATTGTGCCGCATGACAATCAATGGGAAGTGGCAAGTGGTGCAGCGGCTCCGCGACCGGCGCAGAGTGCGCCGCCGGTTAGAGAGACTGCCGTCAACGCCGCCGCCGAAGAGTTGCGCAAGCCCCAACCGGCAATCTTATTTTTAGGCGGACGCGCCTTGAGTGAAGCGGGCGTGCGCGCGGCTGCCCGCATCGCAGCAGCGACCGGGTGCAGGCTGGTTTGCGAAACCTTTCCGGCGCGATTGGAGCGCGGCGCAGGGTTGGCAACCGTCGAGCGGCTGCCATACTTCCCCGAACAAGCGATTGCCCTGCTCAACCAGTTTCAAACGGTGATTTTGGCGGGCGCGAAATCGCCCGTCTCTTTCTTCGGCTACAAAGGTCTGCCGAGCCATTTGCTCAACGCTCAACAGACGGTCATCCAACTTGCCGCGCCCGAAGAGGAGAGCGTAGCCGCGCTTGTCGCTTTAGCCGATACACTCGGTGCGCCTGCAAGCGGCGACGCGCCGGAATTGACGCGCCCATCGCGTCCGACCGGCGCGATGACGCTCGAAAACCTGGCGGCGGCCATCGCTGCCGTGCAACCCGAAGACGCCATCATTGTCGATGAAGGCAACACCTCCAGCATGGCCTATTTTGCGATGTCAGCCCGCGCGCCGCGCCATTCATATCTCACGCTGACGGGCGGCTCGATTGGACAAGGCATGCCATGTGCAACGGGCGCGGCCATCGCGTGCCCGGATCGTCGCGTCATCAACATTCAGGCAGACGGCAGCGCCATGTACACAGCGCAAGCCTTGTGGACGCAAGCGCGTGAGGGCTTACCTGTGACGACGATTTTATGCGCCAATCATAGTTATCGAATTTTAGGAATCGAGATGATGCGCTCCGGCGTAACGCAGCCCGGCAAACAGGCGATGAGCCTATTCGGACTTTCGAACCCGATGATAGATTGGGTGAGCCTTGCCAACGGTATGGGCGTGTCCGGCGAGCGGGTTGCGACCAGCGACGACCTTGTGCAAGCTCTGGAACGTGCACTTTCGGAAGACGGGCCGCGTTTGATCGAAGTTACGTTGTAAGCCAATCGGCTGTCAATCAGCACCTCCAACCCCTTCACACAGAGGCAGGGCATGAATCTGGCAATTCTTGCAGAAGAGTCTGCAAATCGGTTTGGCGAACGCCTCAACTTAGTCTTTGAGGGTGAAGAGGCCACCAACTTCACAACTCTCGAACGCGCTCGGCGGTTGCAGCGTGCCTTTACCGAACTCGGCCTCCAGCGCGGCAAACACGTCGGCCTGTGTATGGCCAACAGTCCGCTGGTCTTTGCGGTCTTCGCCGGTATCTTTCGCACCGGCGCGACCGTTGTGCCGGTGTTGGGGCAACTCTCTGTCGCAGAGATTCGCTACATCTACGAGGACAACGAAGCCTGCGCCGTCATCACCGATCAACTGTTGATCGAAAAAGTGAGAGCCGCCGTTAGCGGCCTTGCTCACATCGAGTGGATTGCCGTCGCAGGCGGCGAGAATCACCCGGAAGCGACGCCGCGCGAATACTGCCTCGAAGACCTGTTGCAAGCCGACCAACAGCACGCCTTGCCGCAAATCGCTTCGGACGACATCGCCGTGATGCTCTATACCTCCGGCACGACTGGCAAACCGAAAGGGGTGATGTTGGCGCACGAAAATTTTTTGGCGATGGCCAACGCAGCAATTGACGCCGCTGAATATCACCTGCGCAAACCGCCGCTCATTCACATCTACGCGCTGCCGATGGCGCACATCTTCGGTTTGAATTCGATGATCGTCGGTTATCAACTGCCGGACGATTTCGCGGCCAACTACTCCGTACAGTTGCGCTGGTTCGACGCCGAAAAATTCATGGCGCTCATTCAACAGCACCGTTGCACCGATATGGCGGTCGTGCCGACCATGCTCGCCTACATCTGGAATCATCCAAAGCGCAAGGAGTATGACCTCCATTCGCTTGAAGTCGTCGGCTCCGGCGCTGCGCCGATGCCGGAAGAGTTGGCGCGCCAGTTTTCGGAGGCCTATGGCTGTCGCATTCGTCAACTCTATGGGATGACGGAAAACACGGGGGTAGCGACTGCCGATAGAATTTCGCAGCCCTATCATCCGCGCTCCGTCGGTTTGCCCTATAAAAATCTGCAACTCCGCATCGTTGGCAGCGATGACCAACCGCTGCCGCCGGGTGAAATCGGCGAAATCATCACTCGCGGGCCGACAACGATGAAGGGCTATTTCAAACGCTCCGAAGCGACAGCCGACGCCATGCGCGACGGTTGGCTGCACATCGGCGATGTTGGATATATAGATGAAGATGGGTGGCTTTATCTGGTAGATCGCAAAAAAGACTTGATTATTCGCGGCGGC
>CAYXVU010000204.1:0-4010 GCA_964468725.1 uncultured Clostridia bacterium | reverse complement strand
GAGAACATCTACCCGGCAGAGATCGAGCAGATCATTTACTTGCATCCGGCGGTCGCTGAAGCCGCCGTTGTCGGCGTGCCCGATGAGGTGTTCGGAGAAAACGTTTGGGCATTCGTAGTGCTGCGCGCTGACAGTCAGCTAACCGAAGAGGCGATGGGCGAACACCTTCGTCAACACATCGCCGAGTTCAAAGCGCCGCAACGCATCTACTTTGTTAATGAGCTACCGAAAAGCGGCGTCGGCAAAATCCTGCGCCGCGAGTTGCGCGACCAAGCGAAAAGGATGTTGCTCAATCTGTGAAGGGATGAGTTGCTTTGCTGAGGAAGCGTTTGTACGGAAACCAAAATCTTTTGCCGTGAATGACACGCATTGCCAGCGATTCTCACCAACTTCTATCAAGGCAGTTGGGAGCCTTAGCCACAACCTTTTTGAAAAGGAGCCGACCATGCCATACGTTGAGCGAGGAGGCGTACAAATCTATTGGGAAGAGCACGGCACAGGGGAGCCGCTGTTGTTGGTTATGGGGCTTGGGTATTCGTTGGATATGTGGTTTCGCGCTTTGCCGACCTTGAGCCAGCATTATCGCACGATCATCTTTGACAATCGCGGTGTCGGTCGCAGCGACGTACCCGACGGCCCCTATCCGATAGCCGAAATGGCGCGCGATGCGGCAGCCGTTATGACAGCGGCGGGCGTCGAACGCGCCCATGTATTAGGCATTTCGATGGGCGGGATGATCGCGCAAGAATTCACTTTGCTCTTTCCCGAGCGGGTGCGTTCGCTTCTGCTCTGCTGCACCAATTGCGGTGGCCCGCAGGTCGCGCCAGCGGCACGCAACGTCGTCGAACTGATTCTCAATCGCGGCGACATGACGCCCGACGAAGCCTTTTGGGCATCGGTTCCCTTCACCTATGATCGGGCGACGCCGCGCGCCTGGGTCGAAGAAGATTTCGCGGTGCGCCGGAAAACCTTTCCGACTCCGCAAGCCTACTTCGCGCAGGTGCAAGGGATTTTTTCGTGGAGCGCCTATGACCGCTTGCCGCAGATTGCTTGTCCGACCCTGATCTTACATGGCGAAAGCGATCTGCTAGTGCCGCCGCAAAACGCCGACATCCTCGCGCAACGCATTGCGCAAGCGAAGGTCGTGTTGCTGCCTAATGCCAGCCACATCTTTTTTACCGACCAACCGGAGAAGGCGATGGACGCCGTGCTGACATTTCTTGCCGAACAAGAGAGGTGAGGGGGTTCGCCAGAAGGCAACGGATTTGATACTCTTTCTGCTTTATTCGCAGCGGCTTTTTCAATACATCTTTCATAGAAAGGACATCACACATGAGCAACCTCGTTTCGTTTACCAAAGAGGGTGAGATCGGCGTCATCACGGTCAACAACCCGCCCGTCAACGCCCTCAGCCCCGGCGTTCCCGAAGGCATCGCTGCCGCTATCGAAGAGATCGAAAAGGATGATTCGCTCAAAGGCGGCATCCTGATCGGCGGCGGTCAGACCTTCATCGCCGGAGCCGACATCAAAGAATTCAGCAAGATGACCTCCGGAGAAAATCGGCGCAGCGTCGCTTTTGTGCCACTGCTCGACCGCATCGAAGCGTCAAGCAAACCGATGGTCGCGGCCATTCACGGCACCGCATTCGGCGGCGGACTGGAAACTGCTATGGCCTTTCACTATCGCGTCGCCGTACCGACGGCTCAAGTCGGACAGCCCGAAGTCAACTTAGGGTTGATTCCCGGCGCAGCAGGCACTCAACGACTGCCGCGACTGGCGGGCGTCGCAAAGGCCGTCGAGATGTGCGCTTTCGGGGCACCCATCAAAGCCAGCGAGGCGTTGCAATGCGGCATTCTCGATCACCTTGTCGAAGGCGATTTGCTCGCCGGGGCTATCGCTTTTTTGCAAGAGAAGGTTGCCAGCGGCGAACCGCCGCGCCGAACCCGCGACCTGAATGACAAACTCGGCGATGCGACTGCGAATGCGGAAATCTTCGCGCAAGCCCGTAAACAAGCCGCGAAAGTTCGGCGGGGTCAGCCCGCCGCCATCGCCGCGATTGATGCCGTCGAAGCGGCAACCAAACTGCCTTTCGATGAAGGCGTCAAACGTGAAGCCGAACTCTTTGTCGAGTGTCTGTTTTCGACCGAATCGAAAGCGATGATTCACGCTTTCTTCGGTGACCGCGCGGTCGCCAAAATCCCCGATGTTGGCAAAGATGTGCCGACTTTTGAGATCAAAAAAGCTGCGGTCGTCGGCGCGGGCACGATGGGCGGCGGCATCGCCATGAATTATGCCAACGCTGGAATCCCGGTCTTGTTGAAGGAGTCATCGCAAGACTTCTTAGATCGCGGCTTGGCCGTGATTCGCAAGAATTATCAGAATTCGGTCAACAAAGGGCGCTTCCCGCAATCGGTCATGGATAAACGGATGGCGTTAATCACGCCGACCTTGACCTATGACGGTTTTGAAGATGTAGACATCGTCACCGAAGCGGTCTTCGAAAATATGGCGCTCAAGAAAGAGATCTTCGGCGAACTCGACAGAGTCTGTAAGCCCGGGTGCATTCTGGCGTCGAACACTTCGACCCTCGACATTGATGAAATCGCAGCGGCGACGGCGCGCCCGGAAGCGGTCATCGGCCATCACTACTTCAGCCCGGCTAACGTCATGCGACTCTTAGAGATTGTGCGCGGCAAAGCGACCGGCAAAGAGGTGATTGCGACTTCGATGGCGCTGGCCAAACGGTTGAAAAAGGTTGGCGTGTTGGTAGGCAATTGTCGCGGCTTCGTTGGCAATCGCATGCTTGCGCCGTACGGACGCGAAGCGCTGTTCCTTGTCGAAGAAGGCGCAACGCCGCAGCAAGTTGACGGCGCGTTGTACGAATTCGGTTTGGCCATGGGCTACCTTTCGATGAGCGATTTGGCGGGCGTGGATGTTGGCTGGCGTGTGCGGCAAGAGGCCAAACATCTGGAGAAACCCGGACTGCGTTATCCCATCATCGCCGACAAACTCTACGAGATGGGGCGTTACGGGCAGAAGACCGGCGCGGGGTTTTACAAGTACGATGAAAATCGCAATCGCATCTCTGATACCGAAATCGAAGCGATGTTCAAAGAGACGGCGATGGCTGCGGGCATCGAGCAACGCGACATCGGCAAAGACGAAATCATCGAGCGCACGATGTACGCGCTCATCAACGAAGGCGCGAAGATTCTGGAAGAGGGTATCGCTCTGCGCGCCGTTGACATAGATGTGATTTACCTGAACGGCTATGGCTTCCCGGTGTGGCGCGGCGGCCCGATGTTTTATGCCGACACCGTCGGCTTGCAAAAAGTCTATGAGCGTATCAGCGCATTTCATCAACAGCACGGCGAGCATTGGCAGCCCGCCAACCTGCTCAAGCAATTGGCCGAGCAAGGCAAGACCTTCGCCGATTTCGACAAAGGTAACTTCGCAAAGTCAGCATAATCAAGATGTGGGATGGTGGCTTGGAAAACCGCAAGCGGCGACGCAACAGTGAGCACTGGGTCTGTTTCGATTGCCGCAAGATGTTTCGCAAACCTTCGCGCTACGATCCGAGCATCGAACGCCCGCTGCACAAGTGCCCGGAGTGTAAAAAGCCAATGCGAAACATGGGCGTGTATTTCGAGCCACCACGCCGCAATGAGTTTGATGCGTGGGAACGGTTGCGCCTCTTAGCCGATCATCACTACACCTGTCACAGCGAGGGGGGAAAGTCGCTGGTGCATGCTTTCATGCAAGAATGTTCGAGTGCACGCGCCCTGCGAGAGCGTCTTGCAGCCGAACATCTTCACAGCGAACCAACCTTGATGGCGCGCAGACGGAGAATAGAGAAGCGTCGCAAGTCATAGGCTTAGGCTAACGAAAATAATCCATTCCTGTAGAAGAGCCTCCCGAAATCTACCTGAACGGTAATGGCAACTAACCACGACCAGTTATTCAAGGAGCTCATCAAAACCTTCTTCGTCGAGTTCCTCGACTTGTTCTTT
>CAYXVU010000203.1:2424-10963 GCA_964468725.1 uncultured Clostridia bacterium | reverse complement strand
TGCCGAAATCGAGTCCCGTAACCGCGCTCGATACAGTTGCCAGAGAATCGGTTGCCCCTTGACTGGGCGGAATTTGCGGCACGCCGTCCGCGTCCGGCGTTACGCCTGCCGGGAAGGCTTGCGTGCCGAGGGCTGGCGGATAAGGAGCTTGCGAGATGCGTCGCGCGACCACATTGATACCGTTGATAGGAATGTCGCCCGAGGTCGTTCGAATCACCACGCGCCCCTCCACGCCGCCGCGCTCGGTGAAATACTCCGGCGTCGGATAGAGATTCGAGAGCGCGTTTTGCGTGTCGAGATCGAGAGTGGCAATGAAGAAACCGGAGTCCGGGAATTGCCCTTGCAGTTGCGATCCGAATGGCGCACCAAAGAGGAAGGGAAACACCGTTTCCGTGAAGGGTGCAAAGAGGTCATAGGCGGAAGCGGAGGTAAAGCCCGGCGGCAGAATAGCGCCCTCGCCATTGTCGGCGATGTTGCCATTGATCTGCGCATGATCGAGCGGCCCGGCGAAATGTCCGAATTCATGGGTAAAGACGCCTAAGAAACCGGTCCGGCTGATGATGTTTTGCGTCAGCGATGCGCCGTTGAGAACGACTGCCCCTTCTTGAACGAATTGTTCATCGGGGCTGAACGCCAATTGAGAGAAGAAGCCGAGGACAAAGGGGTCTGCGCCGATGGCGCGGTGAATGGCTCCGTCGCTGTCAAAGATGATGGGGTTTTGAAAGGTTGGCGAGTTGCGACTGATGAAGCGGGCAAAATTCGAGCCATTGACATCAACCGCTTGACTGGTGTTGGGGTCAAGGATGCGCCCGCCTTTAACAAATTCTAAGGACGAGTAGGGAATGGCGTTATAGGCTCCGAAAATCCGATCTACGAAAGCTGTAGCCTCACCTTCCGTCATGGGGCCGAGAGTGCCGGTATCAACGCGATAGACGACGCGCCCTTGTTGGTCAACCGTCTGGCTGTTGAGCGAGCCGCCTTTGACTTCCGTACGTGGCCACAAGACAGGCCTGCCATTGTTTACGAACAAGGGGCCACCGGCCAACGCGTTTGGCACGAGCCAAAGGGCGACGCCCACAAGCGCGAGCAAAGCAGGCAATGAATGGATGCGAAGATGTCGTCTGGTCATTGGCGTAAAGCTCCTTTCCCGCCTTCGACGATGCTGCCGCGCTCGCCGCCGTGCGCGGAAACGATCCTTTCGACTAATTCAACAACCGCATCAAGTGGTAACTCGCCGCGTTTGCTGGCGAGCGCCGCACTTTGCGGACTCAGCCCGCTTGCCTGCGCGATGGGTTGATCGCCGCCCGGAAAGATGACGCGCGCACCGGCGGGCTTGACGGCGATGCCTGTATAGGGAGCCGAAAACAGCCCGAGGTTGTTAATGCTGTTGCGAATCAACTCTTTGCCTGATGGCATATTCGAGATAAAGAAAGCGCCTTGATAGAGGCCGACGGGCGAGGTGGCTTTTGTATCTTCCGCGTCCTTATTGAGAAAGAGTAAGACGCGTTCGCCAACCCGATAGGCGTTCATGCCATGCAGGAAGACATCCGGACTGACTTGATAACCGTGCGAGGTGATGCCTTTGGTCTTGCCGGTCGCGCGTTTGGCTGCATGACCGACATGTTTGATGACCAGTTGTCGGCTGACTTTTCCTTTGATCGAGCGTTCGACGGCGAAGGTGTAACGGGTCACCGGAAGGACACCGCCCGCCATCGCTTCTTGCGATTCTTCTATCGCCGTGCAGCGCCCGATGAAGATGCGATCCGCAGCAACGGTCAACTCCTCCAAGTTGATGCGTACCACAGCATGGTGGGCATTGCTGACGGAATGCCACGCCGCCGCTAGCAGGACGACCGCGAGCGCCACCCTGGCTCTGTTCCAACGTCTAAACATGAAGACTTCTCCTTATCGGGAATCTGCGATTGCGAACGGACAATCGCAGTTCATTAATTCGATTGCAGCACCTGCGAGACGCCGCGACTGCCAACGGCAACGGCATGTGCCGCATCGGTAACAGCAACAGCGATCAGGTCCCGTGATGAAACCGAAGCGACGGTTGACCACGTTAGACCTCCGTCAACGGAGGTGATGGTGATGCCGCGCGTGCCGACCGCCCATAGCCGATTGTGCTCATCTGCGGCAATGCTGTTGAGCGTCTCGGTCGTTGGCGCAGGCATCTGATCCCATTGCAGGCCGTCTGCGCTTCTGAGAATCGTGCCGACTTCTCCCACCGCGATCAGAGAATTGGAAGAAGTGAGGGAGAGGCTGAGGACAGCGTGCGATGTCCCCGAAAATTGCGGCGACCACGTTTTGCCGCCGTCCGTGCTGGCCATGATGATACCGTCTTCACCGACCAGCCATCCGCGTTGAGGAGAGGAAAAGCGAACCGCCCAGAAACTTTCAACGCGCCCCGTTTCGACCGGTTCCCAAAGATCGCCGCCATCGGTTGTGCGAAAGATCAATCCGCCCTTCCCGGCAGCCCCGCCGACTGCCCAGCCCTGTCGCTCGTCTATGAAGAAGATCGAATTGAAGACTTCGCCTTGCTGTTCGGCGCGTTGTGTCTTCCATGTCTTGCCGCCATCATCCGTGCGCTCGATGCGCCCAGCGTAACCGGCGACCCAGCCGCGCTCTTTGTTGAGGAAGCAGACCGCCGCCAGCACTTCGATGGTTTTGGCAATCGCCTGCCAACTGGTGCCGCCATCCGTCGTAAAGTAGATTGCGCCGCCTTGTCCGGTCGTATCAATCTCGCCGACGGCCCAGCCCGTTTGGTTGTCAATGAAATCGAGCGCCAGCAAATCCGACTTGCCGATGGTCGGCCCAACTCTCCAGTGCGCCGCAGAAGAGGAAGATGCCCCTTCCGGTGCGGGTAAAGGACGCTGACCGGAAGAGCTTTGTCGCGCGCAGGAAGCCAAAACGCAAAGCGTTAAGACAAAGATTAGACGAACTAGCTTGGATAACCTACTCCTCACAGATTCCAACAACGGCAACGCAAAATTTTGGAAAGACCCGTCAAGACTACCACAATCTTGTCGCGCTGTCTGTAGTCACGAGACAAAAGGTTAGAGTCGTAAACTCAACTCAGAGCCGGATTATTTTCGCTTCGTGTTCCGGCAAGCTTACACGGCGCGTAACATTGCGCGAATCGACGATCAGGGGCGCAAGTCTCACAACACGCGCATAGTCAAGGTCTGAATGATCTGTGACAATCACCACACAATCGCTCTCAGCCAGCGCCGCGTCGGTCAGCGGTACGCTGGTCATCTGGCCTTTGCCATCCAATTTCATCTCGGCGATGAAGGGATCGTGATAGCTCACCAGTGCGCCCTTGTCGAGCAACTCTTCGATGATGGAGAGAGCGGGCGATTCGCGCACATCATCAATATCGCGTTTGTAGGCAACGCCCAATATGAGGATGCGCGAGTTTTTCAGCGGCTTGACCCTTTCGTTGAGGCCATCCTGTACCAGTCGCACGACGTGCTTCGGCATGTGGGAGTTGACTTCTTCAGCCAGCCCGATGAAGCGCGCTTCAAAGCCGTGCAGGCGAGCTTTCCATGACAAATAGTGAGGGTCGAGCGGAATGCAGTGCCCGCCAATGCCGGGGCCGGGATAAAACGGCATGAAGCCGAACGGTTTGGTGGCCGCTGCGCCAATCACTTCCCACGAATCAATGCCGAGGTGATAACAAAGCTGCGCCAACTCGTTGACCAAGGCGATATTGACCGAGCGAAAGGTGTTCTCCAATAGCTTTGCCGTTTCGGCAACCTGCGCGCCGGAGACCAGATGGACGCGTTCGACAATGGCTTGATAGAGCGCGGCGGCGATTTCGGTAGATTTTGCCGAGACCCCGCCGACAACCTTCGGGATGTTGTGCGTTTGAAATTGTGCGTTGCCCGGGTCAACTCGTTCGGGCGAAAAAGCCAAAAAGAAGTCTTGATCGAGCACCAGCCCGGTCGCTTCCAGCATCGGCAATAACACCTCTTCCGTCGTTCCCGGATAGGTTGTTGATTCCAGCACAATCAATTGCGGCGCGTGCAGATACCGTTGCATTTGTTCGGCTGCTGCGAGGATATAAGAGATGTCCGGCTCTTTGGTCTTGCGCAGCGGGGTCGGCACACAAACAATCGCCACATCGGTCTGTTGCAAGCAAGAAAAATCGCAGGTCGCTTCCAGTTTGCCCGCTTCAACCAATTGATTGACTTTGGCAGTCGGCACATCGGGAATGTAGGAATGTCCGGCATTGATTTGGCGGCAACGCCCTTCATCCAGATCAAAACCGATAACCGGAAAGCCGCTGTGGCCAAATTCGATGGCGAGCGGCAACCCGACATAGCCCAATCCGATGACGCCCACTCGCGCCTGCCGTTGCGTAATCTTGTCCAGTAATTTGTTGCTCATTCGTGTTTCGATTCTTCGCTCCGTCCGGGCTCCCATGAATTTCTCTGTTGGGGGAATTGGGTAGGCGACGTGCATCATGAAACTATGCGCGCCCTGCACTCGTCAACCAAAATCGCGACCCGTGACAACGGCAGGAATTCAAGCAGTCAGAAGTCAGAAACGACACCGAGACGCTGCACACCGACGCCGCTTCTCAGGCTGATCTCCGGATTCTGGCTTCTGCGCTTTTATGATTATCCCTCCAGCATCGTTGCCAGCAACTCGGCGCGCGTTACGGTAGCCGTTCCCAGTTTGCCGACCACCACGCCTGCCGCGTGATTAGCCAAGATGGCGGCTTCGATGAGCGCCGCGCCGCTGGCCAACGCCAACGTCAAAGTAGCAATGACCGTATCGCCTGCGCCGGTCACATCATAGACTTCGCGGGCAACAGTCTGAATGTGCGCCTCTTCGCCGCTTTTGCTAAACAGCGACATGCCCTCTTCGCCGCGCGTAATCAACACGGCTTCGCAATCGAGTGTCGCCAGCAGTTGCCGCCCCGCGGCCAACACGCCCGCTTCGTCATCGGTCGCCAACCCTGCCGCTTCTGCCGCTTCTTGATGATTCGGCGTAATGACGGTGACCGGTTGATAACGGGCGAAATCTCGCAACTTGGGGTCGAGACTGACCGGCAGCGCCCGCGCCCGCGCCGCACTCAAGATGCGGTGTAGCAGGTTGGGGGTCAGCAGCCCTTTGCTGTAATCCGAAACGATCATCGCATCAGCCGTTTCGAGGGCGACGAGAAAGGCGTCAAAGAGACTCTCCTCAAGAGCCGAAGCGACCGGCCTGCGACTCTCGCGGTCGGCGCGCACGATCTGCTGATTATGTGCGATGATGCGCGTCTTGAGGGTTGTCGGGCGCGTTGCGTCAACGATCAACCCGGCAACCGGTACGCCGAGTTTGGTAAATGCCGCTCGCAAGCGTTCCGCATCCGTATCGTCACCAACGACGCCAAGCGGCAGAGCCATCGCTCCTAAAGCAACAAGGTTCGACACCACATTGCCTGCGCCGCCAAGCGCGAGCGTCTGTTTATCCACTTCAACAACCGGGACGGGCGCTTCAGGAGAGATGCGCCGCACGCGCCCGAAAACGAACTCATCGAGCATCAAATCGCCGAGTACGATGATACGCTTGCCATCGAATCGTTCGGCAATCTCTTCAGCGCGGCGGCGCGCGATGATCGTTTGCGAGTCTGAATGCATAAAACTCTGAGGAGACAGAAGTCAAGAATTCGAGAATTCAGGAATTCAGAAGACCGGAGTCAGACGGTGTCAGGCAGTCGGCAGATGAAGCGCAGACGTCGCCATCTCCGTTTCCCTATTCATTCCGACTCCTGAATTCTGAATTCCTGAATTCTTGAATTCTTCAATCCTGTCTTCTTACCATCGTCCCTTCCACCCATCGCCTCGCGCCAAACTTCGTCAAGCGCCTGGCAGACGGCTTCATTGGTAATGCTGGCGATGGGTTGCGTGCGCGGCGCTGCTTGCACAACGCGATACGGCGCATCCGTCCAGGGATGCCAGACCTCCGGATTCGACGAGCCGAAAATCACGACCAGCGGGCGATGAAAGGCCGCAGCGATGTGCGCCGGGCCGCTGTCATTGCCAATGAAAATCCGGCTCGATTCCAGCAACGCCATCAATTCGGGCAGCGACAAATCCGTCAGCACAATCGGTCGGCTATGCGCCGTTTGAGCTACTTGTTCGGCTATTGCCTCTTGTCCGACCCCAGCGACGATGATGGCAGGCAAGCCGAACTCTTCGCGCACATAGTCGGCCACCATAGCAAAGCCATCCGCTCGCCACTGCTTCGAAGGCAGCGCCGCCGCCGGTGCCATCACGGCGAAATCGCCTTGCGAGGCAGCGTCCGTAAGAGTTGTGTAAGCAGCGAGTCGTTGCTGCAAACGGTTTTGCGCTTCCGGCGAAACGGCCAGCCCCAAGCGCACAGGGTGCGTCGGCCACGGCACGCCCGACCAATGCAACAAAGCGAGTTGTTGTTCAACACTGTGAATCTCTTTTCGCCCTAAAATCTCGTCCGGCGCAGGCGCGCGGTCGGTGAGCAACCAACTCTGTCGAAACCCTGCATAGCCGATTGTGTAGCGAGCGCCGCAGAGTCGCGCAACCAGCGTCGCCGTCGTGCCGCCGTGCAGATTGAACGCCGCATCATAGTTCCGCGCACGCAGGCGTGCCAGTAAATCCACCCGCGCCGTCAGCGTCGGGTCAGCAACGATCAGGCGATCAACCAGCGGATGATGCTCAAGCAGAGGCGCGGCGAGCGGTTCGGACAAGACTTCGATTTCGATGTCCGGTCGCCACGCTTTGAGAGCGGCCAGACAAGGGGTCAATAACACCGTGTCACCGATAGATCGCAAACGAATGAGCAGGACGCGATTGATGAGCGACCAATTCAGCCTCGTGTTGCGGGGAGCGGCATTATGATCGGACAGCCTCACGCGTCAACCACTGCCTCTGATGCTTCGTCAACCAGCATAATGGGGATGTCATCGCGCACCGGATAGATGCGCCTGCACTCCGGGCATTTCAAACCGTTGCCATCGGATTGCAACTCCACTTTGACTTTGCAGACCGGGCAGACCAGCAATTCCAATAATCGTTCGCTTACGGGCACCGGACACCTCCTGTTGATGAGCGGTCAGTCTAGCATTGCGCTTTTTGAGCGTCAATTTTCGCGCCCCGCTTGCTTCCGGTTAAATGTCAGATGCTATAATCACGCGCGGTTCAACTTCATATTCGGAGGATGCAGAAATGATTCGTCGGTCTTCTCTCACACTGATGTTGGCTCTCTTGGGACTGGCGCTGCCGGTCGTCGGACAGCAAGCCGGACAGCACTTCGGCGCGGCCTTCACCGATGCCAAAGAGGTGGCGCTCAGTGAAGCCATCTCGAACACGGAAAAGTACGCCGACCAAACGATCAAAATCGTTGGCGAGATTCGCGATGTCTGTCAGGCCAAAGGATGTTGGTTGATCGTCACCGATGGCGAGCATGCGATGCAAGTGAAGTTCAAAGATTATGGCTTCTTCGTTCCCAAAAACTCTGCGGGCAAGAAAGTCGTGTTGGAAGGCATCGTCGAAAAGAAGACGATCAGCGAAGACCATGCGCGCCATCTGGCCAGCGAGGCAAAAGAGAAAGTTGATGTCTCGAAGATCAAAGGGCCGCAACAAGTGGTGATGATGATGGCGAGCGGCGTGCAAATTACCGACTGATCGCATCTGCCAGCGAAACCGAAAGGCTGAACGAAATGATCTCTTCGTTCAGCCTTTTGTCGTTTCGAATTGGGCGCGGCGATTATTTGATCTTCTTCCCCTGAAAATCTTGCCCGTTGAGGGTGACGACCATGTGCGTAACCGTACCTTTGTCATCTTTAACGAATTTCACTTTGGCCTTGACATTAGTGACCGTAAATTCGGTTTCCGAATCGGGCACGAGTTCTTCTTTGTTATTGTCCTGCGGTTGGCCGAAGAGTTTGTCGCCCTCTTTGGTGACGATGAGCACAAACATCGGCAATTCGTATTCACCAACGTAGGCGTCAAAAACTTTCGGATCAATCTTACTGCCTTGATTGGCAGGCTTCTCGGTGATGGCCGGAGCAGCGTCGTTTTTGGTCGGCGATTCAGCAGGTTTAGCCGCTTTGCCTGCGCCGGGTTTGTAGCTCACCAGCCATGCCGGGTCAACCACTTCCGCACTGCGGCGTTCTTTTTCCGCCAGCAACCATTGCCCGCGATCATTAAAAGGCGGCCCGCCTTCGGGTTCAATATGGCAGAAGGTGCAATCTTTGGCGCCGAACTTTTTCGCTTTAACCAGAAAGGGCGGGTAGCCGAAAGCCGAACCGGATAACGCGACGGCGATGAATGCGATGAAGCCGCAGGCGACGGCAAGTTTGATGATCCTCACGTTCTCTTCTCCTCACAAGTCGTAGTGCGTTCGCTGTAAACAGTCCGCCCTGAATATAGTGGCTCTTGGCGCTGCGAGCAAGCGGCAAGATTTGGCTGGCGAGTAACGGATTAAACTGGGGCGGGCTGTCTTCTAAGGGCGGAGATGTGCACGAGAGTGAGAGGCCTGATGGACATGGGTGAGACGGATAGCTATA
>CAYXVU010000203.1:0-2414 GCA_964468725.1 uncultured Clostridia bacterium | reverse complement strand
GGCGATGTTCGCGCCCGTCGGTCGCTTCTCTGCTCATCCGCGCTTGATCTTCTTTCTGAGCGAGAAAGGTCGCGCGTTGACACTCGAAAGCCTCTTTTCGTATAGTGCCCGCTCAACCAAAACCCGCAGGAAGGAGAGCCGTCATGAGTGCGACTAACCCCATCTCATTTATTAACGATCCGAATTTAACCGTATTGATTGACGCTGACAGATTGCAAGCGCGAGTGCGCGAGATGGGCAAACAGATTACCCGTGATTATGTGGGCAAAAACCTCCACCTGCTGGCAGTGCTCAAAGGCGCGTGCGTCTTCTTGTCGGATTTGATGCGCGCCATTGATCTGCCGCTTTCGATAGATTTTATGGGCATCTCCAGTTATGGCATGTCTACGCACTCGTCGGGCGAAGTGAAGATCACTAAAGACCTCGACAAGAGTTTAGCGGGCAAAGATGTGCTCGTCGTCGAAGATATTATTGATACGGGTTTGACGTTGAATTATCTGGTCAACATCTTTCGCTCACGCGATGTGAACTCCTTGCAGATTGCGGCGCTGCTCGACAAACCCGACTGCCACCAAACCGAAGTGAACGCCAAATACATCGGCTTTCCCATCCCCAATCAATTCGTCGTCGGCTACGGGTTGGATGCGGCGGAGATGTATCGCAACTTGCCGCACATCGCCGTGCCCGTCAACCCCGATTACCTGATTCGGAATTCATAGCTGCACGCCATCAAAACAGCAACAGCATCACCGTCACGGTGAAGAGAAACCCTTGCGCCAGCGCGTTCCACATCAGCGTCGTCAGACCGCCGTCCGTTTGAGCGAGTTGCCGCGCTCGATACATCAAATCATACCCGCGCGCGCGCCACTCGTCGCAAGTCTGTTGATGCAGATAGCTCGCAATTCGCGGCGACAGCCAAGTGATGGTGAGTTGAGTCTTCACCTGCTCTAATCGCTCGGCAGGACAGGGCGGGCACTGCGCCAATTCGCGGCGCAAGCGGTTTGCCGCGCAGAGTCCCAGCCATAGCAACAATGCCCATCCGGAGAGCAGAGAGAAAAACCGCATCTGCCGACTGAGCCGCGCGACCCAGATGCGGAATGCTTGCATCTCCTTCGCATACCAATTGCCGAAGGCGAGCAAGGCTTCGGCCATCGCTTTCGTTTGTGACTCGACCATCGTGACGGCGCGTTGCCAGCGCGACGGGCGCGGCGGCGGTTTCGGCAGAGTTAACCAAGCTGCGCCACCGTTGACAGTGCGCGTTGCCGGTTCCCATCCATAGGTGCCGATGGGGTAATGATAATCCCGATAGGTTCGCCGCACATCTGCATAGGTCACCAGCCGCTCTCCGGCATAGCCGCCTTTCGCATAGATTTCGCGCCAATAATTGTTGTAATTCGACAAGCGGTCGTGACAAACCGCCGCTGTATAGAGCGCGTCGCGCGCCGCGCGAGTATGAGGAAAGCGGCGCACAATCTCTAAAAATATGGGCAGCGCATGCGCCGCTCGATCATGCTGCTGCATATGGCGGAAGAGCCGTTGGGCTTCGCCCGGCTGACGATAGGTGCCGTTGGCATCAAGTTCATAAAGCCAATAATGGCGCTCGCCTCCCCAGGCCGCCGGGTTATAAAACAGCAGCGTGCCTTGATACTGATAGCTCGCCAGTTGATAGAGAGCTTCGGCCTTCGCTTCGTTGTCCTCGGCTGCCTCAACCTGTTTCTCCAGCCGTTCGAGATCGTTGGCGGTTCTCAAATCCTGTTCGATCCATTGCGGTCGAATACCCTCGATGCGCGGGTCAAAGCCATCCTCTTTGGCCGTTCTTCGCTGATTGCCATAGTCGCTATACGACTGCATCTCCATCTCGTACTGCCAATCCGCGTTGCGCCCTGTGGTGCGAATGGTTGCCAAAGTGTTGCGCGCCTCTTGCCATCGTCGGTCGCGCAGATAGCGCACGCCGAGAGCATAGAGCAACTCGTCGCGTTTGGGCGTCGCCGGATGTCGGGCGACGAAATCGGCAAGCTGCTCGGTCGTCAGCAACACATCAACGAAATAGGCCACATCCTTTCGATAATCCAAAGCGAGATACTGTTCTAACGCGCCGCTCATATCGCCCATATCTTCGGCAACCATCGCCAGATAGCCCCGCGCTTCTTCGATGATTGCGCTGTGCGGGGACTCTGTAACCAATCGCGTGAAGGCGCGCCGCGCCGCTTCCAGCCTACTGAGCCGATGTTCGGCTACGCCCTCAACGAAGAGCGCTTGATTGCGTTCTTCTCCGGTTACGCCGAGTCGCTGGGCGCGTCGTGCTGTCTCTGCGGCTTCGGTGTGGCGTTCCAATTCCAGATTCGCTTGCGCTAATCGCAAGGCAAAGCCGCCGCCAACCGGCAAAGCCGGATAATGTCGCAACAACTTCATCG
>CAYXVU010000202.1:6058-10973 GCA_964468725.1 uncultured Clostridia bacterium | reverse complement strand
CAACTCTGATGGCCGGATTCCGCTTGATGTTGCACGGCCTCGCCGTCGAAGCGCTACACGCTATGCTGCGCGAGTACAAACGGCACTACACACAAGCGCAGGCACAAGGAGTTTTACAAGGGTAATCATGCAAAGCCATAAAGCTATCGCCATGTTGGTTGATGATATGTTCTTCGCCGCAAAGATTCGCGGGGCAGCCCAAAACGCCGGGACGGACGTGCTCGCCATCAAAACGCTTGCCGAAATTGAATCGGCATTGGGTCATAACCCGCCCGCTTTGTTGCTGTTGGATTTGAACTCGCAGAAGTTCGATCCCCTCGAAACGATTCGCTTGCTCAAATCGCACCCGGCGCTGAGCGCTGTGCCGGTTATCGGGTTCCTCTCGCACGTTCAACTTGACCTCAAACGCCAAGCCGAAGCAGCCGGTTGCGATGTCGTCATCCCGCGCTCGAAATGCTCACAGATGCTCCCGCAGATCGTCGCAGGCGATCTTTCATCGCTCCGCTAAAAATCAGTACCGCTCTCCCCAAGTGATGTGCCATCATAATACGAACCCCAAGCGGCGGTCTCTGACCGCTGGCCTTTCGTGTGAGTACGGCGGTCAGAGACCGCCCCTCAACAAAGGTTTCTCATCTGGTTGTGCAATTCGGTATGACTTTCCCTACAGTGATTCGGTTTTCGCCCTGCAACTTTTGCTTTACAATCCGCAGGATGACGGTCAAACGAAACAGGGCAAGCGGCAGAAGCGATCTCATCAGTTGCCTCACGGTCGGGTTGGTCATTTTAAGCGTCGCCTGTTTCGACCGTTCGGCGCTCAATTCTGCCGCCGAGCAACGCGACCACATCCCGAGCGTTAAAACCGATGCGCGCATCTACGCCGAACCGAATCTTCCCCAATTGCCGAAAGCGGGCGGTTCGTACTCTGACCCGGTTTTCGGCTCGCCCATCTTGCGGCTCACAGATGAAAGCGATGGAAAAAACTGTACAGTAAGTTATTCTTATTGGCCTTCGTTCAATCGGGACAACACGCGCCTCATCGCGCTGTGCGACAGCAAAGCTGTGCTCTTTCGCTTCGACCCTCTGAACTTTCGATTGCTTGGCAAAGAGCCTCTCTTTGCCGATTCTTCATCCGTCGCCCTCTTTGATGAAGATTTGATCTGGAGCGGCGCGAGTGAAAACTTACTCTATGGTCATGCGGGCTTGAAGTTGTGGGCGTATGACGTGCGCGCGAAAGAGTTCAAGCTGGTACGCGACTTCAACGCCGAACTTCGCAGCGGCCTGCTCTGGCAGATGAGCAAGAGCGCCGACGATAACGTCTTCGCCTTCACCAAACGTGATGCAGCGTATCGAAACGTCGGTTATATGGTTTGGCGACGCGATCAAAACCGCATCGTGAAAAACGAAACGCTGGCCAACCTCGACGAAGTGCAACTCGACAAGAGCGGGCGTTTCCTGCTCGTCAAAGCCAACATCGAAGCCGGAAGAGATGCCCAAATCGTGTGGCTCGAATCCGACAAAACGCAGAGTCTGACCGACAAAGAACCGGACTATTCGCCTGGTCATTCCGACAACGGGGCGGGCGTTATCATCGGGTATGACAACGATGGCAACCGCGTTTTGAAAAGAAGCTTTGACCGCCCGCGCGAATTCATCAGCCTATTGAGCCTCGAAAACGACTGGTCACAAGCTATGCACATCTCCATGCTGGCCGAAGACGAAACGTGGGCGCTCATCAGCACCTACAGCACAAGCACGGCGGGCAACGGCGCATTTCACGATGAAATCCTGCAAGTCAAAACCGATGGCAGCGGCGCGATCAGACGACTGGCGCATCACCGCTCGCGCTATGGAGAATACTATGACAGCCCGCGTGCCAATATCAGCCGCGATGGCAAATTCATCGCCTACACCAGCAACTGGGAAGGCAGCGGCAGACGCGATGTCTTCATCTTGAAAGTGCCGCCGCCCTTACCGGTTGCGGCAAACGATGGGGCGACGCCTGCGACTACAACCATGACCGCCGTCAGCACATGGGGTTCTCCCATCGCACAAGCCGTCGTGTGGACGAATTTGGTAAACTGCACAACCGGCGGCAGCGGATTGCGAAAAAGCAGCGGGCGCGATGGCTTGCTCGATGCAGCAGCCCGCTCGCAACAGATGATCGCAAGCGGCGACGGCTATGTAGAATTCGTTGCAACGGGAGCCAACACCACGCGATTGTGCGGCCTGACGCGCCAGTGGAATCAAACCGATTTTGCCGCTCTCGATTTTGCCATTCGCTTGACCGGCACAGGCACGGCTGAAGTTCGTGAAAACGGGTTTTATGCCAATGAAATTGGCTATCGCAGCGGAGATCGGTTTCGTATTACAGTGGAAGCGGAGCGCGTCACCTATTGGAAAAATGGCGCGGCGTTCTACATCAGTTTGAAGACGCCCGCTTATCCGCTAGCTGCCGCCGCCGCCTTTGCCAGCAATGGCGCGACGCTCTCACAGGTGACGATTGCCGCATTAGCAGGCGGTAAACTGACCAGCGGCAATCTGTAATGAGCAAACGCACAGAGTCAACCGTCGAAGCGCAGCCGCGAATGAGGCATAATCGTTCGAAGCTGTGCAACCCAAACGTGCGCATCCGAGAAGATTCGTTCAATTCGTAGCTGAAGATTCGTAGCTGGCGCGGCACGAGTAAGACGAAAGAGAATCACCGATTCAAACGATTTCAAACCATGACCCGAACCAACAAAGAGCTGAAAATCACGGTCTTCTATGTCGGGACAAGCTTGCTTGCACCGCTCAAGAAAGCCGAAGCCGACATCAATGCACGCTACGGATTCGGCTTGCAGGTTGCCACACACAATTGCGGCGCGCCGCTCAGTCAAGGCGAATGGCAGGTAGCCGAGCACGATCTCGCACAGTCTGAAATCGCCTTCATCATTCACGTCACCGATCAAGAAAATGCCGCGCGGCTTCTCTCCTCACTTGCCGCCAAGCGAGCGCGGCCAATGACCCTCATCGCGTTTAACTGCTTGCCCGACCTGATGCGCCAAACTCGCATGGGCAAACTCGACTTTTCAACTCTCATGAAAGCCAAAGTTGATAGCGAGACGGAGCGCGGCGCAGAAGCATCAAGCCGCAATCTGCTACGCAAAATCGGATCATGGATGGCCGATTCGATGCGCGGCGCGAGCGGCAAAAACGGAAAGTCTGCCAATCATCAACACTACCTCAAACTCATCAATCGTTTGCCTGCGGCGCTGCGTTTTCTTCCTTCTATCGGCAAACTGCGCGACATCAAAAACTACATCACGCTGTTCGGCTACTTTCTGCAACCGTCGCCCGCCAATATTCGAGCTATGCTGCTTTATGCCCTCAAACAGTACGCGGAGAGCCGTGAGCAGAAAACCGATGACCGGCCAGCGCACTCAGCCATCGCTTCTTTCAGGAAGATCAAGGTTGACGCTGCCGAGCAAATGCCAACGGAAGGCATCTATCACCCCGAGGCAAAGCGGCTCTTCGCATCATTCGAAGAGTATCGCAAGTGGTACACACAAACGCGCGGATTGCGACTCGACGCGACGAACACCATTGGCCTACTGTTGATGCGACCGCAGATTGTCAGCGATGCCAAGCAGCACTATGATGCTTTGATTCGTGCCATCGAAAGTGAAGGGCTGAGCGTCATTCCGGCTATCTCGACCTTTATGGACAACCGCGAAGCCTGCCGCGCCTTTTTCATCGAACCTGCAGCCGCCCCTTCGAAATCGCCTTCGAGACCTGCAGCCGTTTCCCCGTCATCCGTTCATTCCTCACCCTCGTCGTCTTTTCAGGCTGCACCAATTCGCGTCAGTCAGATCGTCTCGCTCACGGGCTTCAGCTTCGTCGGTGGGCCGGCGAATAACGATGCGGAAGCAGCGGTTGAATTCTTTAACGAGTTCGGCGTGCCATTTCGCTCGCTGACCTCGTTGGATGTGCAGACGATTGAAGATTGGGAGAGGAGCCGTCTTGGAATCAATCCCATTCAAGCCGCGATGCAAGTGGCGATTCCCGAAATTGATGGAGCGACCGAACCGTTCGTCTTCGGCGGGTTGACGGCGCGCGATGTGCAGCCACAACCTATTGCAGACCGTTGCCGAAAAGTTGCGCGCCGGTTAGCCAAATGGAATCGCTTGCAAACGGCGCCGCGTAGCGAAGTGAAACTGGCGCTCGTCGTCTTCTGCTTTCCGCCCAACAAAGGCAATATCGGCACGGCTGCCGATTTGGATGTCTTTCCGAGCCTGCTGGAAATTCTGACGCGCCTGCAAAGCGAAGGCTACGCGGTTGAGGTTCCCGAAAGCGCCGACCGACTGCGCGAAATCGTGTTAGAAGAGAAGGCCGCTGAGGAGGGTCAATTGGCCAGCGTCGCCTATCGCATAAGCATGGAAGAGTACCGCGCTCTCTGCCCTTACCTACAAGAGATCGAACGTGAATGGGGGCAAGCGCCGGGAACGATCAATACCAATGGGCGCGAGTTGTTGGTGTTGGGCGCACTGTTTGGCAATGCCATGATCTGTGTGCAACCGACGTTTGGTTACGAAGGCGATCCGATGCGAATGCTGGCGGCAGAGAGCGGCGCTCCGCATCACGGTTTTATGGCTTTGTATACCTATCTGGAAAGCGTCTTTTGCGCCGATGCCATCGTGCATGTCGGCACGCACGGAGCGTTGGAGTTTATGCCGGGCAAGCAAGTCGGATTGAGCGCGAGTTGCTGGCCGGATCGGTTGATTGGAGATGTACCGAATATCTACTTGTACAGCGTGAACAACCCTTCCGAAGGCACCATCGCGCGGCGACGGTCGTATGCCGAGTTGGTGTCCTATTTGACCCCGCCGATAGAGAACGCCGGATTGTACAAAGAGCTTGCGGCGATGAAAGAGTTGCT
>CAYXVU010000202.1:0-5958 GCA_964468725.1 uncultured Clostridia bacterium | reverse complement strand
CGCCGATAGAGAACGCCGGATTGTACAAAGAGCTTGCGGCGATGAAAGAGTTGCTCGCAGCCTATCGCCAGGCAACCGACGAAAACGAACGCGCAGAGCTATTCGATACCATAGAAGAGAAAGCGCAAGCATTGGAATTGTAAGCTACTGAAGATGGGAAGATGGGTAGAAAAAACCTACCTTTGACAGTTGAAACTGGCGTTTTAACTCGTTCCCGAAGAAGGTGTGCGATTTGCTTTAGCTTGAATCGTGATAGTCAAATAATGAGCTTGCAGAGTGCCTGCGTGAGCTATATCAGAACGGGTTGCAATTACATTACTCACACAGGGAGATTCATAAGCATAATTTCATTGCAGATGCCAAACGAAGCGAGTTGATTGAAAAGAATAGAGCCTTGCTCAAGTGATTTGGCGATCAGTCCGAAGTTCTGAGAGGGAAGTTCATCAGGTATATTTCGCTTGGATAACTTGGCTTCAGCCAGCATCCGCGCTTTGTGGGTGAACTTACTTGGAGGGAATTGAAAATGCTATGCTTTGCACGGTTGTGACCACCAAATCGAGTTTCGGAGGTATCCATGTCTGGTGCAATAGAAAGAATCACGGTGAATCTGGAGCAATGCGGAGGCCGCGCTTGCATTCGCGGCATGCGGATTCGGGTCATTGATGTGTTGGATTTATTCGCGGCGGGGTTGAGCGCCGAGCAAATCTTCGAAGAGATGCCCGATTTGGAGATGGACGACCTGAAAGCGGCTCTGACCTATGCGGCTCGGCGGCTCGATCATCCGATCTTAGCCGCATGATGATTTGGCTTGATGCTCAACTGTCACCAGCAATTGCTACATGGATTAGCATTCAATATGCTGTTCCTGCGGTCGCGTTGCGTGATTTGGGCTTGCGCGACGCAACAAACCGAGAAACCTTTTTCGCTGCACGAGCTTCCGATGTCGTCGTGATGACGAAAGATAACGACTTTGTAGCTTTGCTTGAAATGCTTGGACCGCCGCCGAAAGTAATCTGGTTGACCTGCGGCAACACTTCCAATATTCGTTTGAAAGAAATCCTAGCCGAAACATTGGAAAAAGCGATTGAGCTTTTACAGGCTGGCGAAAAGTTAGTTGAGATCAAGGCCGTATAACCATCACCTCGACCCATTATCTCAAAGCTGCGAACGCAGCTTATACGTGCGGCGCACAGCGCGAAGCGTAGGAGAAGGGCGGATGACAAAAGGGCGAATGGAGGCGTTTAGCGATGGCGTGCTGGCCATCATTATCACCATTATGGTGTTGGAACTGAAAGTGCCACACGCGGCGGGTTGGGACGCCTTGCGCCCGCTCATCCCTGTGCTGCTCAGTTATGTGATGAGCTTTATCTACCTCGGCATCTACTGGAATAACCATCACCATCTGTTACAAGCGGTGCGTCACGTCAATGGTCGAACCTTATGGGCAAATCTGCATCTGCTCTTTTGGTTGTCGCTTGTGCCCTTTGTGACCGCATGGATGGGAGAGAATCATTTTGCGCCCTTACCAGTGGCGTGTTATGGCATCGTTTTGTTGTGCGCAGGGGGAGCCTATTTCATCCTGACGCGCGTACTGATTTTTCATCATGGCAAAGATTCGGTGCTGGCGATGGCATTGGGGCGCGATGTCAAAAGCAAAATCTCCCTATTGCTCTATGGGGTGGCCATTACGCTCGCCTTCGTCTTTTGGTGGTTAGCTTGCGCGCTCTACGCGTTGGTGGCAATTATATGGCTTATTCCTGATCGTCGGCTTGAGCAGGCATTGACAGCCTAAGCCAGAACGCCTCCGAATAGGACCATTGTGATTGGCGAGCGAAAGCAAACTATTGATTGTCTTCAGACCTGTGGGTAGTATCGCGGCAAGCTCTGCGAGCAAAGACACGGATGTCCGCAGCCGCGAGTTTGCTGGAGAACACGATGGCAAAAGTCAAAGGCAGTAAAATCAGTTCAAAGCTTGGGTTTGTTCGCGAGACTTATGGAGAGGAAAAAGTTACAGCCTTTCTGCGCTCATTACCGCTGCAAGATCAGGAGCAACTCCGCATCCTCCTCAACAGCGGCTGGTATCCGATAGAACTGTATGAGCAAGTGATGGAAGCGATTTGCGACATCGTAGCCAATGGCGACGAGATGATTTACGAACAGATGGGGCGACACTCTGCGGAAGAGATACTGAATGGAACCTATAAAGCCTTTCGCGGTAAAAACCCCATGGCCTTGTTCGATAACATGGCTCCGATGCACGCGATGCTCAACTCGCCTGGCCGCCTGGAGGTCATCAGTACAGGCGCGACACAGTGCCGAATCAAGGTCTTCGAACCGCGTTCGACCTTGCGGATTTGTAGGGTGGCTAAACACTTTTACGAGCGCGCCGCAGAGCTTTCGGGCGGAACCGCCGTCTCTGTAAGCGAGCCGTCCTGTTCCGGCAAAGGCGATGCTTACTGTCAGTTTGACATTTCCTGGCAATCCCAATCGGCTTCTTAAAGAGCAAAGGCGGCTTGTGTGCAGCCGCCTTCTTCCTTCCCGCTAACAAATGACCGACTAGCGTTCCAATGAGACCTCAACGAAGGAGAGTCTGCCGCGTCGTTCGATTTGCAACAACAGGCTATCATCGCCAGCTTTGATGGCGGTCAGGGCGTTGAGGAAGTCTTGCCGACTGGCGATGGGGGCGTTATCAATCTTCAAAATCACATCGCCCGGCAAGAGTTGCGCCTCGGCGGCAGGGCTGCCCGGCTTCACTTGTTGAACGATGGCTCCGGCGAGACTCTTCAAGCGAAAGCGGGCGGCCATCTCCGGCGTCAGTGTTTGCACCCGCAACCCAAGTTGAGTGGAAGAAGGGTCTTCCATCCGTTCCTCGGCGGGTTCCGCTTCGGCGACTTGCACGGGCGGCCTTTCAGCCAACGTGATGGTTGTGTTTGCAGCTCGTCCGTCGCGCACGTATTTAACCTTGATGGTCTGTCCGACTTTCAAATCGGCAACGTATTCGGTCAGGTTGCGCGCCGATTTCACCGGCTTGCCATCGATTTCAACGATGATGTCGCCGCTCTGTAATCCAGCCTTACCGGCAGGGGCGGCAGAATCGGGTATATCGTTAACCAACGCGCCGGAATCGCCCGCATAGCCTAGCTTTTTCGCCATCGCAGGCGTGAGGTCTTGATGCTGCACGCCGAGGTAGCCGCGAATCACTCTGCCATTTTGAATCAATTGGCCGCGCACCTTGTTGGCCAAGTTCGAAGGGATCGAAAAGCCGATACCGGAACTTGCGCCCGTCTGCGAAAAGATCAAGGTGTTGATGCCGACAATTTCGCTTTGCATATTGATGAGCGGGCCGCCGGAATTGCCGGGATTGATCGAGGCGTCGGTTTGAATGAAGTTGGTGAATTGTGCGCCGGGTATTCTGCCGCTCAAATCCCGCCCCGTTGCCGAAACGATTCCGGCGGTCATGGTCTGTTGAAAGCCGAACGGACTGCCGAGAGCAATCACCCATTCGCCTTGTTCCAGACGGTCGGAGTCGCCGAGTTTGGCAAAGGGCAAATTCTGCGCCTCGATTTTGATGATCGCCAGATCGGTCTCCGCATCGGTGCCGATGCGTTTGGCGGGAAATTCGCGGTCATCGGCCAATTTGACTTTGATCTTTTCCGCGCCGCCGGCGACGTGATTATTGGTCAGAATATAGCCATCGGGGCTGATGATGACGCCCGATCCGGTGCCGCGTCGCGGGCGTGGGTCTCCGAACAGCAATTGCTCTTCGGGGGTTTGTCGCGCCTTCTCTACGGTGTCAATGCTGACGACCGCCGGCTTGACTCTCTTTGCGACCTCAATAAAAGCGCGTGAGAGATCGGCAGGGGTGGGCAGCGGCGGGCTCTGTTGAGCAAAGGCCGCATTCTGCATTCCTGAAAAGCCGAGACTAACAGCGAGGGCAAACCAGATCGCCAGCCGCAGGGCAGGCAAAAGGGCTACAGGCTTTCTCAAATGATATGAAGCGATTCTCATGTCTGTTTCCATACCTCCGATCCCTATTCACGTAACAGGCGCGCAAAAGTTGCAAAACTATGCGGGCAACAGCAGTCTAGCGAAAGCCGTCGGCTTGGTTCAATAAGCGGATTGTAAAGGAAACGTAAAAAGGCAGGCGGCAGGCTCGACCAGCAGTCCGGGAATGACCGGACAGAGATACTCTGTCCGGTCAAGGTAGGGGGAGGTTAGTTCTGGTCTTTAACGCGCAGGTTGTTTGTTACGCTGAATACCTCCGGTACGCCGTTGGCCGCGATAAAGGCCAGATTCTTGTCTGTTTCGTTGGCGACTATGCCTTCTAACGTGACCCTGCCGCGATTGACGACGATATGAATCAAGGGGTTTGCCCCTTGCGCATAGCGATACAGGCTGCCTTTGCTGAAGACCGCGCGATAGGTGCGCAAGCGAATGCGATCATCGAAACTCGAAGGCGGCAATACTTCAATCTTGTTGATGACGTTTTCGACGCCTTCGATCTTGGCAATGCGGCGTTCCGCGTCTTTCCGCGTGGAAGCGCGCACAACCTGCCCGCTCAAAACGACGGTATCGCCCTGAATCTCAAAGGCCAGATTGTCGAAGATACCGTAGTAAGGGAGCGTGACCAGTTCCTTGCGAACCTTTTTGGTCAAGTAGGTTTGGTCGTCTGCCGAATGTGCCGGAGCCGAGATGGCGACGGAAAGGGCAATCGCAGCAGCGGCGACGAGGGAGAATATCCGATTTTTTATACTCATCATTTTCTTAGCACCTCCTAAAACCATTACGTTTCAAATCTCTATCCAGATGTTATCTCCGTGAGCGCCCTGAGCCGGGGTGATGCTCGTTTCCCGGTTCGTGGGCTTGGATGCGCTAAAGAAGTTGATGGGATGCCTGCGGTCGGCAAACGGTAGGCCGCCGCTATGGGCTAAAGAAGCGGAAGGCATCCGATGGGTAGCGAATGGCCGAAGTTTTCAGCTTTCCTCGTCTTCAAGACGGAACTTATAGCCGCCGAAGCGATCATCAGCCATCTGCAATAGGTGCGCTTTTTCGGATTCGAGATAGGTAAGTGCCGCCTCAAGTCGCTGTCGCTCTTCGTTGAGCCGCGCAATCTCTTCGCGCCTCTCCAAGTTGCGGCGGATTCGGGTTACGCTCCATAAGACTGCCGCTGCCAGCGTAAGGTAGAAGAACCAGCCGCCAAAGTACTCTCTTCCGAGTGGCATAAAGAGCGTAATGATGACGATGACAAACGCGAAGGTGCCAAACAGCGCACAGCCCAATTGCAACGGAACGGCTTGCTCGCGGCTGCGAATAACTTCGATCTCTTCACTGACTTGGGCAATCGTCTCATCCAACTCTTCTAACTTTGCTTCCCATGCCTGTCTGCCATCGTCGCTGCCGCCTTTCGGCGCTGGTGACGGTAACTCGATCAGTCGGGAGTCGGCAACCGAAAGATTGATCGCGTCTTTATAACGCCGCACCTGAAAAGTCGTGCCGCAAACCGCGCAGATGACGGTTTCGAAACTCTTTGGCACTTCGAGCGGTAAGGCGCAGGACGGGCAGACAGTTTGGGTGATTTTCATAGATTGCCCCAACTCGCATTTCTATTAGAATTGCTTACCTATTCAAACATACTAAGAAATGAATTGCAGGAAAATATTGAGATAAGTACAATTCGCCGTGCAAAAATGTACAAAGCAGCCTTCGTGTAGATGTGCAGCAATGACGATTTCGCAATTACGCTAAGAAGCGAACCATCTCAATGTGGAAATGCAACCCGATTCGCAGAGCCAATTCTCTGGGAATCTACCGGCGAGAATTGGTTCTGAAGGAGCATGGTCATGCCCTACCGCTGCCCGCTTTGCCTCACAGAACTTGGAGTTGGTCAACAACTCATCCGATTTTGTCTTCAGCACGATGATGTGAATCGCTTTC
This sequence comes from uncultured Clostridia bacterium, assembly GCA_964468725.1. Classification (GTDB taxonomy): domain Bacteria; phylum Acidobacteriota; class Blastocatellia; order UBA7656; family UBA7656; genus CAYXVU01. The sequence goes on along the minus strand of CAYXVU010000202.1, from coordinate 24 downwards.
AAGCAAAGGAGTTCGACTGCACCG
>CAYXVU010000201.1:8203-11062 GCA_964468725.1 uncultured Clostridia bacterium | reverse complement strand
CGCTAGCGTGCGGCTCGGCATGCTCGCGGCCAAGGGCGACTATCGGCTATTTATGGATGCTGACAATTCAACCTCTATCCAACACGTCGAACAGTTCTGGCCTTACTTCCGCGAAGGCTACAACGTCGTCATCGGCTCGCGTGGATTGAAAGATTCGATCATTCCGGTTCAGCAGGCCTGGTATCGCAAACTGGCGGGCGAAGGCGGCAACCTCTTCATCCGGTTGTTGGCGGTTCCCGGCATTTACGACACCCAAGCGGGATTCAAAATGGTCACCGCCCAATCCGCCGAAGCGATCTTCCGCCGCATCACCATCGAACGCTGGGGCTTCGATGTCGAGATGCTCGCCATTGCCCGACATTTGGGACAACGGATCAAAGAAGCGCCCATTACTTGGGTCAATGACCCGCACGGCAAGGTGACGTTCGGCACTTACCTCGAAGTCTTGAAAGAGGTCTGGCTGGTCAGACGCAATCTGCGCAGCGGTTTGTACGACTGAAGCCAGTTGTCTTGCTTTGCACCACAGCATACAATCGCCTGTGCGCCCCGTCAGGGCTGCCTATCCATCCCACTTATGGAGGAGGAACTCGCAGTGCGTAGAGTCTCATTGCTTTGCTTCGTAGTCCTATTTGCCAGTCTCATCAGCGTCAACTTCGCCGCGCAAAAAGACCCATTGCAAGGCCGATGGGAGGGTAAAGTGCAGGCCATGCAGGGCGAACGCGCCGCTGTCGTCATCTTCAAAAAAGAGGGCGAGAAGTATATCGGCACCGTTTCCGGCGGCGTCCCCATGCCGGTACAGATCAAAGATGTGCAGATGGACGGCGACAACCTGACCGCTAAATCCGAAATTCAAACGCCGCAAGCGACCATCCCTATCAACTACACCTTCACCTTACAAGGCGACAAACTCACAGGCAAAGGCGAACTCATGTTTGGCACTCAGCCCGTCACCTTTACTTTCGAATTGCAGCGCGTCAGCGAAGACCCTGCGGCACAACCCTCCGCGCAATTTCAACGCAACAGTCAGCGCGGCGACCGTCCGCTTGCCGAACAACCTCTGCAAAAGCAGACGATTGATTACTTCGTCGGCCAGTGGAGTTTCAAATGGACGGGGCGCGAAAGCGCCTTTTGGCCCGGCGGCCAACGCACCGGCACCGTCACCTTCGTCAAAAAAGATCAGCAGACGCTGGAGAGCAAGACCGTCGCCCAGTCCGATCAAGGCGCGTATCAGGAAAGCGCAACGATTCGCTATGATGACGCGACGAAGACCTTTACCTTCTCCGAGTCGCTCAGCAATCGCTTGCGTCTGGAGAGTACGGCGGATTGGAAGAGTCCGCTCTCGATTCGCTTCACCTATCAACCTGTCAAACATAACGGCCAGACGTTGATGCTCAAGCGCACCATTGCCGTCGTCTCGGAGCATTCCTTTACCGTGACCGAAGAACTCTCCGAAGACGGCAGCCGCTTTGTTCGACTCGGCAACGCCATCTTTTCCAAAGTTGCCAATCCGGCGAAGTAGCGCGATTGTCCTGAGAGCCGCAGGGGCGGTCTTTGACCGCCGTTCTTTCGTGCGAGGACGGCGGTCAAAGACCGCCTCTCAACCAACGGCTCTCATTTTGTTTTGCCCTTCGGTATGCGATTAACAACCGCACAGGGATGTGCTGAAGAAGGGATGAAGGGGTGAAGGGATAACGAAGAGCGATGACGTGCAGCGACCTTCTCACTTTCAACCTGTAACCTTCGACCTGTGACCTTCAACCGGAAGCCGCCAACCGGCAATGGAGAGAGAATTGGGGCCACTCAAGGGAATCAAAGTGATCGAAATCGCGGGCATCGGGCCGGGGCCGTTTTGCGCCATGCTGCTGGCAGACATGGGCGCGGAGGTGATTCGCGTTGATCGTAAGAGCGCAGCCGGTGCGGGGTCAAAGTTCGATGTGATGAATCGCGGACGCCGCTCCATCGCCATTGACCTGAAGCATCCTGCTGCCGTCGAGACGATCCTCAGAATGATCGAACATGCCGATGCCTTGATCGAAGGCTTTCGCCCCGGCGTGATGGAGCGGTTGGGACTCAGCCCGGAAGCCTGTTTCGCGCGCAACGGGAAATTGATCTACGGTCGCATGACGGGTTGGGGGCAGAAGGGAACGTTGGCGCAAGCCGCCGGGCATGACATCAACTACATTGCCCTAAGCGGCGTGCTGCATGCCATCGGACGACCGCACGAAAACCCTGTGCCGCCGCTCAATCTGGTTGGCGATTTCGGCGGCGGCGGATTGCTGCTCGCTTTCGGCATCGTCTGTGCGTTGCTCGAAGCGCGCACATCGGGCAAAGGGCAGGTGATTGATGCCGCGATGACCGATGGCTCTGCAACATTGATGGCGATGATGTACGGCTTTCACGCCCTGGGGCGATGGACGAACGACAAAGGCACGAACTTGCTCGACAGCGGCGCGCACTTTTATGAAACCTACGAGTGCGCCGATGGCAAGTGGGTTGCCATCGGTTCCATTGAGCCGCAATTTTACGCGCTGTTGCTCGAAAAGACCGGCATCACCGATTCTGACTTTCAGGCGCAGATGGACGCGCAGCGTTGGCCGGAGTTGAAAGCCAAACTCGCAGCCGTCATCAAAACGAAGACCCGCCACGAGTGGTGCGCGATGATGGAAGGCACCGATGTCTGCTTTGCGCCAGTGCTCGACTTCGATGAAGCGCCTCGCCATCCGCACAACCGTGCGCGGCAGACCTTTGTCGAAATAGCAGGCGTCTTGCAGCCTGCACCTGCGCCGCGCTTTAGTCGCACCGCGCCGGAAACGCCAAGCCCGCCTGCGCAAGCCGGACAACATACGGAAGAGGTCTTGA
>CAYXVU010000201.1:0-8103 GCA_964468725.1 uncultured Clostridia bacterium | reverse complement strand
CTGCGAACGAAAGATGCGACAAAAGAGCTGATCGAACAGGCGATTGCCGCGCGCACCATCGTGCGAACGTGGCCAATGCGCAGCACCTTGCATTTTGTTGCTGCTGCCGACGTGCGCTGGATGCTTAAACTCTTAATGCCGCGCTTCATTGCCAATAGTCAGGGACGCTATCGGTGGTTGGAACTTGATGAGCCCACCTTTGCCCGCAGCGCGAAGGTGCTGACTCGCGCCCTGCGCGGCAGCAAACAACTGACGCGCCAAGCGGTATACAAAGCGTTGGAAGCCAGCGGCATCGTGACCGCGAAGCAACGCGGCATGAATATAGTGGGGCGGCTGGCGCAAGAGGGGTTGATCTGTTTCGGCGTGTGGCAGGGCAAGCATCCAACCTTCGTTTTGCTCGATGAGTGGATTCCCGAAAGCACGATGCTGCACGGTGATGAGGCATTGGCCGAACTCGCCGCACGATACTTTACCAGTCACGGGCCTGCCACCCTGCAAGATTTTATCTGGTGGTCGGGCTTGACGACGGCGAACGCAAAAGCGGGTTTGGAGATGGTGAAGTCGCGTCTTGAACCGATGCGAATGGGCGATCAAGTCTACTGGACAGCGGCAGCAACGAGCGTAGCAAAAGAGGTATATCGAGAGGCGCACTTGTTGCCGGTCTATGACGAGTTCACCGTTGGCTATAAAGATCGCAGCGCCGCGCTCAACCCGTTATATATGAAACAAGCCGGAAACGGCATCTTCACTCCTGTGATTATGGTGGCCGGAAAACTGGTCGGCACCTGGCGACGCACGCACAAAAGCGACACGGGGAAGATTGCGCTCACCCCATTTACAAAATTCAGCCGCGCCGAAATGAAGGCGATTGCTGACGCTGCGCAACGCTACGGAGATTTTGTTGATTCATCGGTTGGCTTGGCACGAGCCTGCATCGGATGAACCGGTATCAAGCCGAGAGTTCAGGAATCGGACACGGTTTGGATGGATGTTCACCGATTGGTTGCGCCTATTCGTGAACATCTGTCTAGTCCCTGTTCACCCGTATCCGACATGCCTACTGACACTCCTACCGATTCGCAATAGCAACTGTGCAAATGCGCGGGGTTCGAAGGGCGCATACCTTGAAGCCGCATGGGGGCTGTGATAGGATGCCGCGCAATCAACGCAATCATCGGAGGAATCATGGCAAAGCAGAAAATCTATGATGCCGTTATTGTCGGCTCTGGCGCATCCGGCGGGATGGCTGCCAAAGAGCTTACTGAAAAAGGCATGACGGTGCTGGTCTTAGAAGCCGGGCCGCCGGTGAACATCGAACGCGATCTGGCAATGAATCGCTGGGCGTATCAATCCATGTACAGAGGCTCCGGCCCGCCGGGATGGAAAGCCAAAGAGCAATGGATGCAAGACACGGCAGGCGAATTCTCGCGCCACTTCTATGTCAACGACACGGAGCATCCCTACACGACCGATCCGGGCAAGCCCTTTATGTGGGTGCGGGCGCGCATTGTCGGCGGCAAGACGCTGCATTGGGGAAGATTTTCGTGGCGACTCTCTGACCTCGATTTCAAAGCTGCCAGCCACGATGGCTTCGGCGATGATTGGCCGATCAGCTACGCCGAAATCGCGCCCTATTATGATCGTGCCGAAGAGTTCATCGGCGTAGCCGGTAACAACGACGGACTGTGGTATCTGCCGGACGGAAAATTCTATCCGCCGATGAAGCTCACGTGCGGCGAGCATCTGCTCCGCAAGGGCGCGGAAAAGACCGGACGCATCGCCATCAGCCCGCGCGTTGCCATGCTGACGGGTGCGCCCAAGCCGCATATGAAAGGGCGTTATAAATGCCATTACTGTGGAAGTTGCGGCAATGGTTGCACGGTTGGCGCGATGTTCAACTCGCTGTCTTCGACGTTGCCGGTTGCACAGGCGACCGGGCGCATGACCTTGCGGCCAAACTCGGTTGCGCGGCACCTCATCGTTGACGCCAACACCGGGAGAGCCAAAGGCGTCGCTTGTGTAGACCGCCTCACGCATCAAGAGTTCGAAGTCTTCGGCAAGGTAATCATTGTTGCGGCCTCGGCGCTGGAAAGCACACGCTTGCTGCTCAACTCAAAGTCGCGTCAACACCCCAACGGGCTGGGCAATTCATCGGGCGTGCTTGGCCATTATCTGGTAGACCATTTCGGCGGCATCGGCGCGAGCGGCTATTTGCCGGTGCTGGCCGGACGCGAACCCATTAACGAAGACGGCAAATCCACCGGCATGTTCATTCCGCGATTTCGCAACTTGAACAAAGAGACGAAGCAGGCGCGCTTCATTCGCGGTTACGGGTTCGAATGCGGTTCGGCCATCGGCGCATTTCCCGGTGTGGCGCGCAATGTCAATTACTGCCCCGGTTTTGGCTCCGAGTTCAAGAAGAAAGTGCGCCGATGGTACACCGCGCCGGTCGGTATGACGACGCGCGCCGAGATGCTATCGCGCTTCGAGAACTACGTCGAGATTGACCCCAACGGCGTTGTGGATGCGTGGGGGATTCCGGTTTTGAAGATTCACATCGAACACTCCGACAACGAACGCGAGATGGCAAAAGACGCCGCCGAAGCGAGCGAAGAGATTTTGCGCGCTGCCGGTGCGGAAGTCGTTTCGACGGGCGGCAGGCTCACCGCTCCCGGTCGCATCATTCATGAATTGTGCACCGCGCGCATGGGCAAAGACCCGAAAAAATCGGTGCTCAACAACTTCAATCAATGTTGGGATGCCAAGAACGTCTTCGTTACGGATGGGGCGGCTTTCGTCTCATCGGCCAATCAAAACCCGACGCTGACCATTCTGGCGCTGACCATTCGCGCCTGTGACTATATTGTCGAAGAGCGCAAGCGCGGCAATCTGTGAGGGAGAGAGGAGCGGAGGATGTTTTTCACGCAATCGGCAAAGAAGAAGAGCGCCAAGGCAAGGCCGCAAAGAAAGCTACACACCATCACCGGCCTTTCGACTCAGCGCGTCTTTACGGGAGACTTCACGCTGGCAGGTGCAACCTACCAGTTCACCTATGCTCCGGCAAAAGGCGAAGTGAAAAACAGCAGGTTTCTCCTGCATGGCAAGTTCACAGTGGCCGGTGCGAAGGGGCGCGCGCAATCGAGCGATGGCATCAAAGCGATGTTGGTCGGTGTGCAGAGCGGACTCGGCGGCGGCCCACCGCGACCCAATAGCGGCGCTGCGATTGCCGCATTCGAACAAAAGCGCGCCGCCAATACGATGACGCCCATAGCCACCGAGAGCACCGATGGCACATCGTTTACCGGCGTGATGTATCTGCACTTCGAAGGCCTGAACGGTCGCGCGCTCGGCGTACCTGCCGACCTCAGCCATACGCAACTGAACGTGCGATTTTATATCGTCGAAGATACTGCCCGCGCGCTGCACGGAATCTACTCCTCAATCATTGACGCTCTGCATCATGCCAATGCGGAGGCTGCCGCCGCGCTGGTCGAAGAGTTGAATCGGCGGCTGATTGCCGGATGAATCGTTGCCCGGTTTCGATGCGCGCGACGACGAAGGCTCTTTACGTTGCCAGTACGCTACGGTCAGGAATCGGCTGGGCATCGCCGCCGATTCCTGACCGCCCGAGGCGATCAATATCAAAGAGGGGGGTTGAGAGGCGGTCTGTGACCGCCGGACTGCGGCAAGCGACGCGCTGCAAGCATCAATACCAGAGAGGGGTTGAGAGGCGGTCTGTGACCGCCGGACTGCGGCTCGTCGCGGTCACAGACCGCTCCTCAACGGTTGGTTGAGAAGTAAAGAGACCACTTCCAGACAACCGCGAAGCGACTCCACCCAAAGTGAGGCCATCATGAAAAAGATTCTCGCTGCTCTTCTCATCATCCTCTCTGTCGCGCTGCCGCTGATGGCACAAACATCGAACGTCAGACCGACTTCGAACGACTTCACCTTAACGGATGTGAATCAACCGGCAAGCGAGATAGTCGGATTGTTGCGGCGCTTCGCCATTGATCGCAACAGTTTGAATCGCTACTACTCTGTGCCGTTCTCGCACGTGCGGCGCGCGCGCTATCAACAATTCTATGCCGACTGGCTGGCGTTGACGCAGAAGCTCAACTTCGATGCGCTCAATCAGGAAGACCGCGTGGACTATACTCTGTTTACGAATCACCTGCGCCATGAATTGCGCGAACTCGACATCGAAGCTGCGCGGTTTTCGGAGATGGAGCCGCTCGTCCCCTTTGCCAAAACGATCATTGAACTCGAAGAAGCGCGGCGGCGGATGGATAAACTCGACGCCGAAAAGACGGCGCGGTTGCTTACCGATTTGAACAAGCAGATTCTTGACACGCGCAAATCGTTCGAGTCGCCTGCCAAACCTGAAACCAAGAATCCCGAAAACAACCCGCAGCCGTCGAAGATCAAGAAGACTGTCGCCAATCGCGCCTTTACCATGCTCGGCCTGTGGCGCAATACATTAAAGAATTGGTTCAATTTTTATAATGGCTATGACCCGCTCTTTACCTGGTGGGTGGGCGAACCTTACAAACAATTCGACAAGTCGCTGGAAGAGTACGCCGCCTTCGTGCGCGACAAACTGGTGGGCATCAAACCGGATGATAAGACGACGATCATCGGCGACCCGATTGGCCGCGATGCCTTGATGAGCGAACTGGTCGCCGAGATGATCCCCTACACGCCGGAAGAGTTGATCGCGCTGGCGCGCAAAGAACTCGACTGGTGCGAAAACGAGATGAAGAAAGCGGCGCGCGAACTCGGATACGGCGACGATTGGGCGAAAGCGTTGGAGTATGTGAAGACCTTGCACGTCGAACCGGGCAAGCAGCCAGAATTGATTCGGGAACTGGCGCTCGAAGCGATTGAGTTTTTAGAGAAGAATGATCTGGTGACCATTCCGCAACTGGCGCGCGATACCTGGCGACTGGAGATGTTGTCGCCGGAACGCCAACTTGTGTCGCCCTTCTTTCTGGGCGGCGAGGTGATTCAAGTCTCATTCCCGACCAACTCGATGACCCACGAACAGAAGATGATGAGCATGCGCGGCAATAATCGCCACTTCTCGCGCGCCACCGTGCATCACGAACTCATCCCCGGCCATCATCTGCAAGGCTTTATGACCTCGCGTTACCGCACTCATCGCAGCATCTTCGGCACTCCCTTTTGGGGCGAAGGCTGGGCGCTCTATTGGGAGTTGCTGCTGTGGGATATGAACTTTGCGAAGACGCCGGAGAACAAGATCGGCATGCTCTTTTGGCGCATGCATCGCTGCGCGCGGATTATCTTCTCGTTGAGCTTTCATCTGGAGCAGATGACGCCGCAGGAGTGTATTGACTTGCTGGTCAAGCGCGTCGGCCATGAAGTGGACAACGCGACAGCCGAAGTTCGCCGGTCATTTGCTGGCGATTACTCGCCGCTCTATCAATGCGCCTACTTGCTCGGCGGGTTGCAATTTCGCGCTTTGCACCGCGAGTTGGTCGAGTCGGGCAAGATGACCAACCGCGCCTTTCACGATGCGATTTTGCGCGGCGGCAGCATCCCGGTTGAGATGGTGCGCGCCGGGTTGACGAATCAAACGTTGACGCGCGACTTTCAATCGAACTGGAAGTTCTACGGCGCAAATCCGGCGAATCGGTGAAGAGAGGCTCGCCATCCCTGATAGACTGCTTCTTAGCTCCTGAATGCCTCGCGCCCTCTGCCTTGCACGGGGATGGCTTGAGCCGCAAGCACCTCCTGTTGCAACGCGAACATGCAGGCTGCGGCTTCGTCAATCTTGCGCGTGAAGGCAATCGAACCTTGCAGAATGGGCTTCAATCGCTCTTTGTCTTGAATGCGGGCGGGCGGGTATTCGTGTTCGACGATCAAATGCGTCTCGGCAATATCGAGGGCTAAGAGTTCACGCGCCGCAAGCTGATGGTCTAACCAATCCACCGTGCGGTTTTGCAAATAGGCCAGCGGGTCGTGTCGCGCCGTTCCCGGCAATTCGTGTTCGCACAGCACGGTCTGTTTCTTCCATGCATTGGCTTGGTCGGCGGGATTTGCCGAAGGCTCGCCATTCGCCCAATCGCCGCGCTCGACGGTTTGCCCGCCGTATCCCCAGGCTGCGACCCCGCGCCCGTCCATGACTTGCCCCTTGACGTGAAAGCCGCCGATCAAAAAGTTGTAGCCTTCGTCTTTCAGGTATTGAAAGATCGAGCGCGTATCTTGCCCCATCAAGATGGCGTGCGAAGGATCGTAATGAATGCGAAATTGATCGCCTACTCCGGCGCGTTCACAGAGACGATGCAAAGCAATCCACAACCCCGGCGTGTACGCGATGTTGTTATGAAAATTGTCGCCCACCGTCCATCCCGGCATCGGACATTGTTCGATGCGATAGGTCAAACCGCGCGCTTTCGCCTCTTTGAGCAGGGGGATGAAGTGCTCGCTGAAATCCGCCAAGTTTTGCTCCATGCCGAGCTGCTGATTGCGCCCGACAAAACCGCACACCGCATCTACGCCTAGCAACACAGCAGCGTCGAAGACGCGCAGCATAAAGTCATGCTTCTTCTTTCGAATCGCCGGGTCGTGATGCAGCATATTGTCGAAGTAACCAATGTCGGAGATGCCGATGTTGAACTGCTGCAAAACGGCGAGAACGCGGGCGGCGCGGGCGCGATCAAACGGCGCGCGCAGATCGAGCGTGTTCGCCACCGGGTCGAGCATTGCTTCGGCAGGCACATCGGCTTCGGTCGGATGCAACGCGGCGGAGAGTTGAAGATTGTCAACTGCGAGTTCGCCAGCGAATTCCACCCACTCTTCGATTGCCCGATCTGGGTCGGCATCGCGCACCGCGCGCGGGGTTAGCTCTTGTAGGGCGGCGGTCAGCACTCCGATCTTCATAAATTGCGGCGCGAATGGTTTGATGGCCATCAGCCTCTTCCTCTCTATTTCGATCATTGATGCAAGCGGCGCAAACGTACCGTACCTCTGCCGGAGGGTCAAGACGCACCCGCATTGACGCCCGCAACGCGGCTATAGCATCATCGTTGGCCATCACTGGCGGGGAGGAATGCTCATGAACAGGCGAGATTGGTTGATCGGATTCGGCGCGGCTACGGCGGCAATCCTGCGGTTGCCCTCAGCCGTGCTCACCCATCAAGCGGCGGGTCGCGTCGTGAAAAACGGGCGGCTCAAACAATCGGTTTCGCGCTGGTGTTATGGCCGAATTCCGCTGCCCGATTTTTGCCGCGCCATCGTCGAGATGGGGCTGACGGCGATTGATTTGCTCGAAGAGAAAGATTGGCCAACGGTCAAACAATTCGGTTTGACCTGTTCAATGGGGTACGGCGGTGGCGGCACCATTCCCAAAGCTCTCAACGATACGGCGAACCACGACGAGATCGTCAAAAACTTTGAGCAGAGCATTCCGCGCGCCGCCAAAGCGGGCGTGCCCAATCTGATAACCTTCTTCGGCAATCGGCGCGGTATGAGCGACGCGCAAGCCGTCGAAAATTGTGTGGCCGCCCTCAATCGCATCAAGAAAGTCGCCGAAGATCATGGCGTTACCATCTGCGTCGAATTGCTCAACAGCAAGGTTGATCACAAAGACTATCACGGCGACCACACCCCGTTCGGCGTCGAAGTTGTCAAAGCCGTCGCCTCGCCGCGCATCAAGTTGTTATATGACATCTATCACATGCAGATTATGGAAGGGGATGTGATTCGCACGATTCGCACTCATCATCAACACATCGCCCACTATCACACGGGCGGTGTGCCGGGCAGAAACGAGATTGATGGCACACAGGAATTGAATTATGTGGCCGTCTGCAAAACAATCGTGGAGACTGGATTTGCCGGTTATCTGGCGCACGAATTCGTGCCCAAGCGTGACCCGCTCGCCTCGCTGCGCGAAGCCGTCGCGCTATGCGATGTGTAGCGCGTGATCGTTGGCGTCAATTCTTCTTTTTCGGCTTCGCCTCTTTCGGTTTGGCAGTTTTCTCTTTCTCGTGATCGTCATCGTGATCGCCATCGTCATCATCGTCGTCATCATCGTCGTCTTCATCGTCGATAGAGAGAACCGTGCCATCGAGTGCGTCA
>CAYXVU010000200.1:7074-11071 GCA_964468725.1 uncultured Clostridia bacterium | reverse complement strand
GAAGCGGTAGGTGGCGAATTCTTGCAAGTTCACCGGGTCGCTGTTGCCGACGGCTTGCGGCGGGCCGGTGCTCAGATTCACAGGATTGCCCGCTTGATCGGTGCCGCCTAAAAAGACGGAGGCGCCGTTGGGCGGATTGAGCGCCAGCGGCGGGAACTCCGCGGCATCCTGAAAATAGAGCAAGCCGTAACCGCCTCGCACCACGATGCCACGATCCCGGCTGACGGCATAGGCGAAGCCGATGCGCGGGCCGAAATTGTTGTGGTCATCGTCAACGAGATTCTTCTCGTCGTTGTTGGCAATGCGGATGCGACCCAGATTGACGTCATAATTGCCGAAGCGATTATGGCGTTCAGTCGGATTGGTGAAGAGGTCGAAACGTAGACCGAGATTGAGAGTCAGATTAGAGTTGAACTTCCAGTCATCCTGCACGAAGAAGCTGTATTCGTGATAGGAGACGGTGAACGGTCCGTTGACTTGCGGAGCCGCCGAAAAACCCGCCAGCCCGATCAACATATTGGCTTGCGCGTTGCCGGTTCCGCCGCCCGTTCCGCCGTCGAAGCCGAGAAATCCTTTGGCCGGTCCGGTGCGCCCGCCGTCAAAGGCGTTGACCTGACGGAAGCGCGCTTCGCCGCCAAACTTCACCGCGTGGTCGCCGCGAATGAAGGTGATTTTATCGGAGACGTGGAAGTGATTTTGCGGCACGACAAATGGGCCCCCGTCGCCGGTGAACTCGATGCTGCCGTTGCCGCCCGTACCGATGCCCAATCCGCCTTGACGATTTTCGTCGTCGCCAGCATTGGCATTGGGGATGCCGAGATCAGCCGATACGGTCGGGCTGATACCGCAACGTCCGCCAATGCCGCACTCCCGAATTCCGATGGTCACACGAGTGTAGCCGAAGCGGAAATCGTTGATTGTGGTCGGCGCAAACGAATAGGTGCTGCCAATCGCTACTTGTCGAGTCGAGCCGTCTTCTTCCCCAGCGCCGAAACCGGCGGGCAGGGTGTCAAAGAAGCTGTCCCGCGAGCGGAACTGATCGGCATAGCTGAAGCGTCCGAACAGAATGTGCTTATCGGAAGCATTGTGGTCAATGCGAATATCGAAACCATCAATGGTCTCTTCGGCATTCCGCAATTTGAGGAAGTTGTTAGTCGTCCCGTTTTGCGGAAAGTTCGGCAGCGGGAACGCATTCAGATAGGCGCGCGCTACCGCATCAATGCGACCGGTCGGGATGCGGTTGACCCGATTACCATCGAGCGTGATGCCGCCGAACTCCGTAAAGTCGCCGTTGCGGCTCAAGGCCGTCGGCACGGAGGTGAAGGGCGAACCGCGTTCGAAGGGAAAGGTGTTTCGCTGACCCTGATAATCGCCGAAGAAGAAGGTCTTCTCGCGGCCATCGTAGAGTCCGGGAATGGTCACCGGCCCGCCAATCGTAAAGCCGAATTCGTGCTCCCGACGCACCGGTTTTCGCGGTACGATTTCTCGCCCAGTCACCGGGTCAACCGTACTCAATCGGCTGAAGACCGGCGACGCATCGAGAAAATCGTTGCGGTGATAGTAATAAGCCGAGCCATGATAGTCATTCGTCCCCGATTTGAATGTCGTATCAATGAACCCGTTGCCGCGACCCTGCTCTGCCGAAGGAACCGAGGTCACGACTTTGAATTCCTGAATCGCATCGGGCGGCGGAAAAACTCCGATTTGACCGTACTGGCCTTCGTTGTTATCCACGCCGTCGAGCGAGAAACTGTTGTTTTGCGGCCTCAACCCGTTGACCGACAGCGACGACCCTTGACTGCGACTGAATCGCGCCGATTCCGTCGAGCCTTCGGACAGCCCCGATACCGACCCTTGAAAAGCGCTGGCATCAGTTAGAGCGCCAACCGTGGCACGCGTCACGCCGGGAATGAGAGTAGCAAAGGATGAAAAGTTACGACCGTTGAGCGGCAGCTCGGTGATCTGTCGTCCGGTAATCACTTCGCCGCGCACGCTGGTCTCGGTTTCCACCAGAGGTGCTTCGGCAGTGACGTTGATGGTTTCGCCCGCGCTGCCGACTTCGAGCGCGATGTTGACTTCGCGCACGTCGCCGATCTGTAGGGTGAGTTGCTCGCTGGTCGCCGTCTTGAAGCCCGCCATCTCCACTTTCACCGTGTAGAGGCCGGGATCGAAGATGGCGCCAAACGAGTAGCGGCCTTCGTCACTGGTCTTGGTCTGTCGCATCACGCCGGTTCCGACGTTGGTGACAGTCACAGTTGCGCCCCCGACAACCGCGCCTTGCGAATCGGAGATCGTGCCCGTGATGGTGGCACGATTCTGTGCCCAAGTTGTCGGAGCCAATAATGACACGACCAAGAGGGCGAGCAAGGCAGGAAGGCAGGAACGCAGCATTCTCCAGGTTTTCATGCTACCTCCTTTCTTAGAAATGAACGGAAGTCACACGCTGCTGCAATCGGGATGAACGGCCTGCTTCAGCCTGATGACACACGCGGATTGCCTGCCAACTGCCGGACGATTTGCACAGCGGCAACGCAAAACCGAATGCACCGTGTCTGCCCCAAAGGAACAGACGACCGGCCATCACACTGATTCAAACTTCTATGAATCTCCGAATGAAGCCTATGAGTTGTCGAAAAGTATATGAAAACGAATACCGAACTCTGCGTACCGATGCCGCGCAAGCGAATGTCAACTATAAAGCCCAATCATCTTTTCTTCATCGTTAATGCGTGTATAATACCGTTACTCGTTCATCTGTTGCAATTTCGGGGGGCGTTACAGCAACGTTACAGAACTTCATTAACCCAGACAGAGGCTATGGAACTGAGCCGCGAAGACAAACTAGCGCAGTTGGAAAAGATTTTGCACAGTCGCGTGTTGCAAGGCTCAGAGAGCCTGCGCGCCTTTCTGCGTTACGCTGTAACTAAAGTCCTCGACGAACAAGAGAGCTACCTCAAAGAGTACACTATCGCCACAGAGGTCTTCGGACGCAGCAGCCGGTATGACTCGCGCAGCGATTCGGTCGTGCGGGTGCAAGCCGGACGGTTGCGTCAGAAGTTGCAAGAGTACTACGCGGGCGAAGGCAAAGAGGATCAGATCCTCATTGACCTGCCCAAAGGGCAGTACGCGCCGACCTTCTCGCTGGTCTACAACACCAACGGCAAGGCCGGATTGACCAATCTCATTTGGAAAGATTTTCTCGCTTCCCCCGACCCGATTCTGGTTGCCTTCAGCAACACCCTCTTCGAAGGCACAGCCGAAACCGGAATGAAGTTGCTCAAACCGCTCGATTCAGCCGGAAACAGCACGGCATCGCCTGCCTCCTTGCAAAACACTCCTCACCTGTCACCGAATATCATCACCGAACATTACACAGGCATCGGCGAAGTGATGGGCATCTACTTTCTCGGCGACCTCTTCTACAAGGCTGGCCATTCGATTCGCGTCAAACGCTCTTTGCTGCTCACGTGGGATGATGTCAAAATCAATAACATCGTCTTTCTCGGCTCTCCGGCGGAGATCTTTCTGCTGCGCGACCTGCCGCAAGAGCAGGATTTCGTCTTTCAATTCGTGCAGGATGAGAATGATGAGAGCAACTTCGGGATTCTCAACACCAAACCCGGCGCGGGCGAACAGAAGTTCTATCTGGCCAAACAGGAAGGCCCCTCGCGCAGCCAAATCTCCGAAGACTACGCGGTCATCAGTTGCTTGAAAGGCTTAGACCCGCATAACCGCGTGATGATTCTCGCAGGCATTACCACCTTTGGCACTCAAGCCGCTGCCGAATATGTCTCCAAACCGGAATACCTCGAAGACCTGATTCGCCACCTCAACATCGCCCCGGATGCCAGCGCCTTTAAAGTCCCCGATTATTATCAAATGCTCATCAAAGTGAAGGTCAACGGCGGCGTACCCGTGCAAATCTCATACGTCACTCATCACACCCTGTAACCCGATTCACTTCTTCAATCGCAAAGCGCGCAGTTCCCGCACCGAC
>CAYXVU010000200.1:0-7064 GCA_964468725.1 uncultured Clostridia bacterium | reverse complement strand
TTTGTAAAGCGGGCTGCGGCTTGCAGGACAACAGCCAATCCGACTTTTACGAGGAGTTGAGAGGCGGTCTCTGACTGCTGTTACCGGATGAAGGACGGCGGTCAGAGACCACCTCTCAACCGGGTTTTCTTAATTTTGGTTTCCCATTCGCTATCGCCGCCTCTCACTTCTTCAGTCGCAAAGCGCGCAGTTCCCGCACCGACCGGCGCTCGAAAGGGCTGAGCAATCCCGCGTACAGGCGTTTGAGTCGCCACAGCAACCGCGCATAAAACGGAAAGACGATCAACGCCTGATTGCGCGCCACGCCGCGCAGAATGGCGCGCGCGGCTTTCGTCGTATCCATCATCTTGAACGGGATGCCCTCTTTCATGGCTTGCGAATCTAGGTTGGCCGAGATGGATGATTCAAAGATATTCGATTGCACAAAGCCCGGACAGACGGCGCTCACCTTGACTCCGAACGCTTCGGCTTCGACGCGCAGCGACGTTGATAGCCCGACCACAGCGAATTTCGTCATCGCGTAGGGCGTCAGCCCCGGCGCACCCAACAGCCCGGCCAGCGAGGCCGTGTTGACAATATGCCCGAAGCCTTGTTTGAGCATCACCGGGTAGGCCGCGTGAATGCCGTAGATGACGCCGAGCATGTTGATGTCAATGATCTTGCGCCAGTGATCGAGTTCCAGATCGCGCACTTCGCCGCCGACGCCGATGCCTGCGTTATTGAAGATCAGATCGAGGCGTTGATGTTGCGCGACCGTATCGGCAACCAGTCGTTGTACGGCATCAGCGTCGGCAACATCGAGCGGTGCGGCCTGCGCGTTGCCGCCGCTTGCAACGATGGCGGCAGCGACTTCGGTCGCACCAGCGGCGTTGAGGTCTGCGACGATGAGGCGCGCGCCGTACCGCGCCATCTCTTCACAAAGGGCGCGGCCTATGCCGGAAGCGCCGCCCGTCACGATGGCGACTTTGTCTTTGAATTGCTCCATCGAGAGAGTTCTCCTCTGCGTGAAATTGATCGTGTCAGATGGACGGCGAGACTACACCAAGCGGCGCAACTCTGCCAAGTTCATGAGGTCGCAGCGAAAGATCGAGGCTTCATTTCATGCAGATACTCGGCTCTCTTCTCTACTTGGCAGCTTGAGACGAGGCAAGACAGGATATGGATCAGCACCGATTGAACGGGTCTTCACGACTCACTTGGGTGTGTCGGCATCCCCTTGTAAAAAACGAGCCGCGCCCGGCCTGGTGAACCGAAAGCTCACCAGGCCGGGCGCGGGTTAGGGGCATTTCAAGCTATTGCTCAGTCTTGAAACGCCGTCAAATTCAGAATCGCCGACAGGATGGAACCGAGAATTGAATAGTTCCCATTGGCATAGCTGCCATACTGAAAGCGGCTGTCGTAGCCGTCTTCGTACCCGCGACGAAAGCCCTCGCGGAAATAGTAGTTGTATTCGTCCTGGTCTACGTAATAGCCATCGTAGCCATAGTTGGCATCCTGATAGGCGTAGCAATCACGATAGTCGGAACGCCAACGGTCTTCCCGATCTGCCTGCCCTGCGCGATAACCTTCCGAATAACCGTAGTTGATCGCTTGCTGCAACAGGTTCGCGCCATACCGATTGGTCTGGTAGTACCTGCCGCTTCGATAGTAGCGATAGCTCGGCGCAGTGTAGAAGAACGGGTCGTTGTAGTAATTATAGTTCTGCGCCCGTTGCGCCCGCAGTTGCTGTTCGCGTAAGCGCGCCAGATAGCGTTGCTGATAGCGATACTGCGCCAGTCGCCGCTGTCGTTCGAGAAAGAGAGCGCGTTGCTGCGCCAGTCGCTGCCGCTCGATCAGATGGTGACGATACGCTTCGCTGCGCCGCTGTTGCAGGCGAATCAACTCCTGCTGCCGCTGCTGCGAGAGTCGGCGCTCGGTGCGCGCCTGATGCTGCGCATGTTGTTGCTGCCTGAAGACTTCTTCTTGCTGTGCGCGCTGACGTTGTTTCTCCTGTTTGCGCGCGGCACGCGCTTCTTGCTCTGATTGCGATGGGGCGCGTCGCTGCCAGTCCCCTTCTGACGATGAGCCGGAGTTTTGCGGCGGTCGGATGCGCGGTTGCGACGGTTGCGCGCGTTGTTCCTGCTTCTCTTGTTTACGCGCCGCGCGTGCCTGTTGCTCTGGTTGCGATTGTTGCGCGCGCAGTCGTTGCTTCTCCTGCTTGCGTGCAGCGCGCGCTTCTTGTTCTTGCTGCGTTTGCTGGGCGCGCACCTGCTGCTTCTCTTGCTTGCGCGCCGCGCGCGCTTGTTGGTCTTGCTGAACTTGTTGCGCGCGTTGCTGTTGCTTCTGTTGTTTTCTGTCCGAGTTTTGCTGTGCCGACGTCGAGACGGTCATCCCTGCCAACGCGACAAAACCGAAAACCGCCATCGTGATGATGCGGTTAATAATTCTATTCTTCATTGCACACCCCCTGAATCAAACCTGTACTCCCACCAATCTCGTTGCCTCGAAGAGCCGATCTCTCAACTCAACAATGGGTGAAACATCTGCTCTTCGGATTTTCACGATGATTAGACGGGCAAGTTTTGCGCCAGCGTTGCTCACTCAGAAAGTCGAGCAATTTTTTGCCTAAATTGGCTCAACAAAGGGGCACAATCGCCATTCGATAAACGATATGGGGCAGAGAAAAATGGCATCCGACGATTTGGGGTGTGCGCTCATCGGTCACCTCGTATCAAGGACGAACAGGGGCGGAATGAGACGCAGAGGTTCGCTGATGAGCATGCAGCTTATGGAGTTGGCGAAACCGCGAGCATCGCAGTCAACTGTTCGGCTGAGATTTGATACTCCTCATTGCAAAAATGGCAAGTGAGTTGCGCGCCGCCGTCGCGGGTTAGCATGTCTTCGACCTCTTCACGACCGAGCGCAGAGATCATCAAACGGGCGCGTTCGTGCGAACATTGGCATTGAAAGCGCGGGGTCTTCTCCTCCAACACTGTGAGGTCATAATCCCCCAATACGGTCTGCAACATCTCAACGGGCGATAACTCTGCCTTGACCATCGCCGTCGCGCTCGGCGCTTGCAGCAAACGCTGTTCTAAGGTAGCAATCAATCTCTCATCGGCGTTCGGCATCACTTGCAAGATGAAGCCGCCTGCCGCTGCAACCCGCAAGCGGTCGAGCGCAAACTCGGTCATCGCTGTCGCAAAAACGGAATCGTCTAGGGCATCACCTTGCGCGCCATCGGCAGCATCATCTTCGTCATCTATGCGCATCAGCACGCCAAGGCTGACCGCCGAATTGATCTGCTCGGACTGCGCAAGGTAGTAAGCGAAATCGTCGCCAATCTCGCCCGACACAATAGGAACCGTGCCGCGATAAGGCTCTTTCATCAAACCGATTTCGAAGCCCGCTTCACGCGTTACATAGAGCATGCCGCCGCCGACAATGGCGCGCACATCGAGTTTGCCGCGTTCATTCATGGCGGTCGCATCGGCTTGCGGATTGGTGACATAACCGCGCACATTCGCCGCCGGGTCGGCTTGCGCGATGAGGTCGCCGATGGAGCCATTGCAATCGAAATGTACGGTGATCTTTTCGAGGTCTTTATAGCTGCTACCCAACAGCAGGCTGCCGGTCAAGACGCGACCGAGCGCCGCCGAGGCGGTGGGAAAGGTGCGATGGCGACGGCAGGCTTCGCCAACCAGATGGGTGGTCACCGCAGCGATGCAGCGCAATTGATTTGCGGCAGCGGTAGCGTGAATGAGTCGGTCCTGAGTGGCAGACATTCCTAAGCTCCGTTTCGGTTGCGGTTCGTCGTGGCGGCAAGTGCGGCGAGGTTTATCGCGCGCATTTGGGCGATTGTTCGGTCAGCAAGCCGACGGCGTGCGGCAGCGTGCTGCGAATGGCTGCGAAGTTTTCGCGTGCGCCCCGCGGGCTGCCGGGCAAGTTGATAATCAAGGTCTGACCGCGAATGCCGCAGACGGCGCGCGAAAGCGGGGCAAGCGGCGTCGAGTCCAAACTTTTCAAGCGCATCAATTCGGCCAGTCCCGGCGCTTCGCGTTCGATCACCGCGCGCGTCGCTTCGGGAGTGTTGTCGCGCGGGGCAAAGCCCGTGCCGCCAGTCGTAAAGATCAGATTCACTTGCCCGCCGTCGGCGTGGGCGCGCAAGCGTTCGGCAATCGCCTCGCGGTCATCGGCGAGGATTTCCGTCGCCACTACCTCGCCGCCGAGCTTTTCGAGTTCGGCCACGACGACCGGGCCGGACTGATCTTCGCGTTCGCCGCGCGCCGCCGAATCGCTGATGGTCAACACCACTGCTTTCATACTCACTCGCATCGCTTTGCTCCTGTTGTTTACCTGCTTCCCTGCGCTTCCCTGACAGAGCGACCATAGTATGGCAACCTCATGTCCGGTTTGCAAAATTAGTACGATCTTCTTGTTGTCGTGATGGCAGGCTTGGCACAGATGGGGATTCGCATTTCAGCTTTAGGAAACTTCAAAAATGTTCCCGCTAATGTATCTTGGCAGGACGTTTTGCACTCCCGAACGAAGAGAGACGGCCAACGCTTCCATTGTTTCGTCATCAACAAAATGTTGATCTTGGCATTCATAAATAATGCCTCCGGCAATCCCTCCGTCCTCCGTACGCAGAGGGAAAGCAATTTGGGTAATCGCTTCGCCAAGATTCGGTTTGATGGCAATAGATGAAATGCGATGAAAGCTGCGGCCATCTCGTACCTCAAAGCTTCGCTGAGTCAATCCTTCATTCCGGTCGCGCTTGCTAGGGCCATAGGTCGCTACGACAAACCCGGTCACTTGTAGGCGTTCGCCTCCCTTATCTTCCCATTTGACCGCCTTCTGCATATCAACAATCAGCGTCCGCACCGCACCGATATGGCGGGTCGTGAGTTCAAACAAGAAACCTAAGACAGCCGCTATGGTCTCCCTGCGCCCCGGCAGGGGTTCAATTCTCCGAGACAGCACCTGTTCAATCGTTTTACATAAAATCTTGACCCAAGCGTCGGCAACCTCTTTCGAAGCGAACCGTCCATTTTCGTCGAGCAACTTCCAACGCATCTCCCAACCTTGATCGTGAAACGGCAGCAGGTGGTTTCGAACAATGCTGCTTTCCAGCATCTCCCATAAAAACGCCTGCATTTGATCTGTCCATTCTTCGAACAGACACGCGAGGTCGCCATCATTCACAAATCTCTTGACGAAGAGGTATTCCATAATTGAGCGATGCGCGAACTTAAAGGTCCCCTGTGCGTCGCGGTTGAGCAGCGACCTGCCGCTTAGTTTCCAGTCTTCAAGCGGGATGTTCCATTCGGTCGCCAAACCAACGAGCGCAGCTTTCGGCACACATTCCATCTTGCGCTCTGATCGCTTGCTGAACAGATCAACGGCGAGCAGTTCGGAAAACTTTCGGAGGTCGCTCTTCTCTTTTACGAACGCTTTCTCGCGTTCCAGCCATGCATCAATCATCTCTTCGTAAATATCAACGGTGTAGCGATAATCGCGCTTCGTTTTAATGAAGTCGTCCACATGCGCAAGCAACATCGGGCGCACGGCGAGGTTCGGAATCTTGTCAACGATTCTGCGAGCCTGTCGGCGTTTCCAAAACTGCCAAACCGGATAGCGCCGTTTGAGGTAGCGATTGACCTGCTTATCTGAAAATGGCGAGAGGTAGAGTTTGTGAAACAGGTACTCTTTGGTCTCTCCGGCTGACACATCGTAAACTTTCAAGATGCCGGTCTCTTTCGGGATTTCCTCTTCCTTCGAAAAGAATTGCGTGCGACAGGTTATCACCACATGCTGAAACCCTTCTGTCGCTCTCAGCAGCAAGCGCAAGCGTTCGACGTGGTCTATGATGGCGAGCGTGTCTTCATCAAAGGCGTCCAGAAAGAGCACGGTGTCAGCCCGCTCGCTCTTTTCAATGGCGGCAATGCGGTCGTCAGCATCGTTGAGGCCAAGCGGAATGAGCGCGATTTTGAACGGCTGAGCCAGCCACCGACGAGTATAACGAACGTAATAGTTCAGCAGCGCGCAGGTCTTCCCCATTCCCGAATCTGCTAACACAATCACGTAGCGATGCTCTGTCGAACGCCCCAAGGTTTCATCCATGACTTCGAACAGCTTTTGTCTGGCGCTGACGACGGCGCGCGGTTCTTCGCCGCCAGCCGGGTCAACGCTTTGGCAATCCGGCTCCAGGTAATAGCGCACAGAGCGTTCAATCGTCGCGGGCGGGTAAAGCTCCGCGCCCATGCGTTTTTTCAGCGAACGAGAGGCGCGCTTGGCGTTGATGAGAGGCGCGATATGCGTCGCCAGAAAGTTGGCGAGGGTAATCAAAAAAGTGAAAGTCGTAATGAGCAAGCCAACGAGGGCAGCGATCTGCACGATCATCTTGAGCGGGTCATTCGCATCAGGCGTGAGCTTTTGAATCACGTCGCTCACCGATGGCAGGATGATAATCATTTCCATGCGACTCCTCTGTGAACCGTCTTACGATGCGTTTTTCTCTCTGACTAAGCACATGCCTTCCCACGCTTCCAAATCTCCGGCCTCACGCGCCATAACGATCTGCAACCACCAATAGGCTTCCAGCGATTCTGCTTTCAGCTCTGCATTCAGCTTTTCTTCCTGAGCCTGAGAACCTCGTCGCAACCACTTGCGCCAGCCTTTGTCTTCGCTTTTTTGACCGCTCGTCTCAAAGCCAATGTAGATATACTCACATAATCTCGCACAGTACCTTCGATGCGCTCGCCGTAGGTCAATCATCGTTTTTGCGTTGAGGATGTCAACAGCATCTCTCAACAACCTAGCGATGCGAATTCGATCAGCGGGCAGATAGGCAGAAAAACCTTCAACGATGGAATCCGCCAGAGATATAACGTCACCTGCTAACCGGTTCTTACTCTCCGATTGAAGGCGTTCAGAGATTGCTTGAGATCGCTGACAAAGCGATTCCATATGACGAACCCGTTCGAGCAACGCCGTCAAGTTATATTCGTCGGCTTGACTCTGTTTGAACCCCCGTATGAGGTCACGAGCAAGACTCAAGTCTACGCTCAGTTTCTTATGAAGGT
>CAYXVU010000199.1:0-11077 GCA_964468725.1 uncultured Clostridia bacterium | reverse complement strand
GCTTTGGCTAACCTGATGGCCTCGCACAACTCGCCAGACTCGCTGTTCTTCTCTATAATCTGCCACCGACGTGGACAGAGTACGACGC
The DNA here is from genome assembly GCA_964468725.1 of uncultured Clostridia bacterium. Lineage (GTDB taxonomy): Bacteria > Acidobacteriota > Blastocatellia > UBA7656 > UBA7656 > CAYXVU01. The sequence goes on along the minus strand of CAYXVU010000199.1, from coordinate 10,989 downwards.
CATCTCGACAAACTGCTGCTCAGCGCAATCTTCATTCTTCTCACGGCGGCAACGATCCGATGGACGCTGGCCGATCAAACCCCACCGGCGTGGGACCCCGCCGATCATATCAGCGCGGGCTATGATTATTACGCGCCGCTCGCGCGCTTCGATCTCGGCGAGTTCGGACGCGAGTTCTTCATCTACCCGCACTACTATGCGCCCTTCACTCATCTGGTTAGCGCGATGATCTTCTTCTGCTTCGGCGCATCGCGGGTGACCGGCATCGGCGTCAACTTCGTCGCGCTGGCTGTGCTGCTCGCTGCGGTTTATGGGATGAATCGCGCGCTCTACGCGAAACGCCCGCCGACCGATGGGCTAAGCGTAGGCGTTGTCAACGCGACGCCGTCTCTGATTGCAGGGGTATTGGCGGCGTTGCTGGCCAGTTGTTATCACTTTTCCGCATGGCTATTGCACGATGCATTTTTAGACTTTCCGTTGATGGCGATCACGGCTGCCAGTTTCGCGTTGCTGATTCGCGCCGATGACTTTCAAAATCGTCGCGCTGCGATCTGGTTCGGCGTCGTTGCCGGTTGCGGCATGCTGACGAAGCAGACCTTTGCCTTCTTCTTTGTGCTGCCCGCGCTCTTTGTCACCCTGCGCGTTTTGTGGTCGCGCAATCTGCGCGCGGTGGCCAACCTCGCGCTTGCCGGAGCCATCATTGTGCTGGTCTCGGCGATCTGGTACGCGCCGCATTTCGAAGAGGTGATGCAAATCTATCGCGTCAATCAAGCGGCAGCCGTGAAGGAGAATGAAGCGCCACTTTGGAGTTTGATGTCGAACGCCTTCTATCTGCATGGCCTCGTCAGCCCGCAGATTCAGTTGCCTTTCGGCGTGCTCTTCGTCGCCGGGTTGGCCTATTCGATCATTCGCCGCCGCAAAGAGAGCATATTGCTATGGCTGTGGCTGGCGAGCGGGCTGATCGGATTCACGATGGTGGCGAACAAAGATTTGCGCTACACCGTGCCGATCTTACCGGCGGTCGCTCTGCTTTCGGTTGGCTGGCTCAACGATCTGAAATTCGATTGGCAGAATAAACTTTCGATGGCCTTGAAACTGGCTCCGGTAGCGGCTATTGCGGTTTGGGCGCTGGTCAGTTTTTTTAATGCGCAGTATCCGGCTGAGGGAATGGGCAACTATATTGACTCGCCGCGATTTCGCTGGATGGTCTTTGCGCGAAACTACTTCGGATTCGATCATCGCCCGCGTCTGGAGGATTGGTCAGTGCCGCAAATCGTTCGCACGGTCGAGCGCGATTGGCAAGAACAAGGGGCTGCAAGTGTGGCTGACCGCGAAGGGCAGCCGCCCCCTCTGCCGACGGCTTCCGAAACCGTATCGCCGATGACCCACAAAGCGAAGACGGGAAAAGCACCGGTGCTTGGCGTGGTAGTCAACTTAGCGTTTTTGAATCCGTCGAATGTCGCGCTCTATGCGCGGTTGCTGACCCGCGAGCGCGGCAGCCCTGCGCTCATTGATGTGGTGTGGCTGACGAGCCAAGCCTCGCAGTCACGCACGGAAGAGTGCGATTACTTGCTGGTGCGTACCGGACTCGACCAAGCCGAGTGGGTGGAAGTGTTGGAGCGCGACATCGAGGCGTTGCTGCAACGCCAGCCGCAACAGTTTCAGCGCCTCGCGGCGTTTCCTCTGCCGATTGAGGGCGCGCAAGCCGTTTTGTATCGGCGCATTCGTTGAACATGATGAGACCGAATCGGGCCGCCTTCACTCCTACCGAATGGCGCATTATTCAAGCGCACCGCACGCCGTTACAGGTGCAACGCTTCTTGATGACCCTGAGCTATAACCGCGAAGTAGAGAAGACGACCTGTCTCTCCTTTCGCGGCGTGATTCGTGAGCGCCGCGCTCATTGTTTGGAAGGGGCGCTGACGGCTGCCGTCATTTTGGAGCAACGCGGTTACCCGCCTCTGTTGGTGAGCATTGAATCGCAAGATCAACTCGACCACGTTCTGTTTTTATATCGTCACAAGGGACTGTACGGTGCGGTCGCGCGTTCACGAGACATCGGCTTGCACGGGCGCAAACCGATCTTCAAAACCGTGCGCCATCTGGTGATGAATTATTTCGACCCCTATGTGGATAAGAGCGGGCGCATCACTGGTTATGCGGTTGCCGACCTCAGAGAGTTGGGAAACTACGACTGGCGATTGTCGGAAAAGAACGTCTGGAAGGTTGAACGGTATTTACAAGAGATCGAGCATCGCGCCATTCACGGCTCGGAGTCGCGCTATCAACACAACCTGCGCCGCTATCTGAAATTTCATGAGCAATACCCTGACCGCTCGCCCGATTACTTTGCCAGCAGACCGCTATGGCTTTGCTAAGTGGGTGAAAAGGGATGGCGCAGCGATTCTTCGCTCCGTCAATACTCTTGCTTCATATCCGGCTCGACAAAAGAGAGGCGTCCGCGTCAGCCCCAACGGCTGACGCGGACGCGCAATAGATGAACCGGCGTGGTCAACAGGATCAGTTCGGCAATTAAAAACGGCGATGCACAACTCACCGCCATCGGAAAAAGATTCTCCTGCCTACAACCGTTTGATCTCTTGATCGAGCAAAGAGCAGTACTTTTGAAAGACCGGATTGTTCGGATCGCTGACTTTCGGTGACCAGTAGATCAAACATTGATTCCAATCATCGAGGGTGAGGTTATAGGTTCGCAAAATGGCTTCGCGGTCAACCGGCTGCGCCGGGTCATTGGGGTTTTTCCCGAAGGAAGTGGCGACAAAAATTTTGATGTAGGTTTCGAGGCTGATCGGTTCTTTGCCGCCGCGCTTTTTGTCCATCGCTTTGCCATAGACATCGAGAAAGGCAATGGAGACGCGATTCTGCAATGCGGCATCGGCCATGCGGGCTGTCCAGCCTTCTTTGGCTGCTTCCCAGTCCGTCGCAGAGACGCCCTGCGCTTCGGCAATCGCCAGACAACGAGCTTCATCTTGGCCGCAATCGCTCATCTCGGCCAGCAAATTGGCATAGAGATCGAGCGAGACGCCGCTAATCGGGTTGAATTCCGGTTGCGTGCGATCCGGTTGAGCCTGCGCAGGGGCAGGCGGTGCGGGAGACGCGGGGGGCGCGGCGACAGGTTGCGGTTGCGGTGTGGTCAAGGCCGATTGTACGGAACCCAGTAAGGTGTCGGTGTTACTCTTGAGAATGTCGAAAAAACCCATTGGGATGTTCTCCTTCAATCAGGGCAAGCCGTGCAGACTTGCCATTGGTCAGTAATCGAATTGACCAACCGCACAAGCAGAAGAGGGGTTCTGCGCAAATGGCAGATACGCATCGCTGGTGCGGCTGGTCGGTACAACTGATGGGGACGCACTGTCATACAGGTGCAGCTTCGATAAGAGACTTCGATTCAGAGGGTACGAACAAAACTGGGAGTGGCAATCGCAGGGGTTGAGAAAGTTGATAAATCGGTTTGCATCTATGTACCTCATCAATTTGCTGCTTTCGGATTTGGCAGCCTTGCTATAGAATCGCACGAAGAAGGTGAAGAACCGTCGGCAAGGGTTCTTCATACTTCTTCATGCATTTGATAGGGGCGTGGTTGCACAGAGAGGTCGTAACGGTTCTGCCCCGTCTGCTCTCTGCCACAGTCGTTGATTCATCAATTCATTCTCCCTATCCAATCGAAAACGATGTGGAAGCGGCAGGCATATTACTACCGCTGAAAATTTTTTTGCCTTTTGCCCTTCTATCTGTACCCTGCGGCCTGTGAAAGGGGATGAACATGGCCAATCGTAATCTCATAACCAAGCTGCTGAAGCGGCTCTGTTGGGTGTGCGTTCTGAGTTTGGCGCTCAGTCCGCAAACCTTGCTTGCCGCGCGCGCAGCGGGCAACCCTGCTCGCTTAACCGCCCCACAACTTGCCGATGAACCGGCGCTGCGTGAAATCGTCGAGCAGTACTTCGCGGCAATCGTGAGAGAAGACAGTCAAGGGGTGAAGCGACTGTGCAGTGAGCAGTCGGCCAACATCGCCGCGCGGCAAAAGGCGCTCGACACCTTTTTTGCAGGCCATACAAATATCGAAGCCCGCTTGCTCGGCATTCGCCATGTGCAACTGGCAGGTGACCGCGCCAGTCTGCTTGCCGATGTTGAGATGAAAGCCAACGATGCCCGCTCCGGTAGGCCAGTGACCAATCTTGGGCGATTACACCGCGCCTTTCAATTCATCAAAACCGATGGCCGCTGGATGATCTGGCAAGAGGAGGCGAAAGAGATAGAGATTGCTGCGTTGCTGGTTGCCGCCAAAGATGACGCACAACGCGAAGCCGTGCTCGCCGCCCATGCCGAATTCGTTACCGAAGAATTGGCACGCACCCTTTACCGGCAAGGGTCAGCTTTTCGCGCACAGGTGAAGTATGACGAAGCGCTCAGCCGCCATCGTTTGTCGCTGGCAGTTGCCGAACGCCTGAATTCGACTTCCGGCAGAGCCTATGCCTTAATTGGCATGGGCAATGTCTACTCGGCGCAGATGGAGACCGGACAAGCCGTCGCGCTCTATCATCAGGCTCTGCCGTTGTGCGAAGCCCTGCCCGACCCTTACCTGCTAATTTTGTTGCTGAATAATCTCGGCGGCATGTACCGCGAACTTGGTGAAGTGTCGCTGGCGCTGACCTATTTACGCCGAGGATTGGAACTCAGCAAAAAGGAGGCCGATCAACTATCTGTCGTTCATGTCTTACGCACGTTGGCCAGTCTGTATAACGATGTGGGCAATTTCTCGGAAGCCATGCGCCATTATCAGCAGAGCTATGCATTAGCCGAGAAGATCGGCTTTGCAGGGGGCAAAGAATTGGCGTTGGACGGCATTGCCAGCGTCCATTTATTGCAGGGCAATTACGAACAGGCGCAGGAAATTTTTGAGCGGCAACTGAAAGAAGTGGAGGTAGCAGGCCATCCGTCGTTGCAATTGGCCGCCATTGCTCGACTGGCCAAACTGCACGCCTTGCGCGGCGAACCGGCGCAGGCGCTGAGCTATAGCGAGAAGAGCCTGCAATTGGCCGAAAAGCTCAACAACCGCACCCTCACCTGGATTGCTCTCAATGAAATCGGACTGGCGCAATATGTGATGGGCAATTATCGCCAAGCGGCCACCTATTTCGAGCAGCGATTAGCCCTCAGTGAGGCGTTTCAACATAAATCGGAGACTGCCAATGACCTCATCAATCTAGGAGGCGTCTATCGCGGATTGGGTGAGTATGAGAAATCTCTGCAAGCGGCAAAACGCGCCGCCGATCTCGCCCGTTCAATGGGGGCTGTGCATATATTGTCAGCGGCGCTCAACACGTTGGGGCGCGCCTATCGCGCGCTCAAACAACCGGCCAACGCGCAACAGGCCTTTAGCGAATCCATCGCCGCCGCCGAAGAGCTGCGCTTCAACGTTGCAGGCGGGGAAATCGAACGCCAGCGCATGTTCGAACTGTTGGTCAGACCCTACTATGAATTGATCGGTTTGATGATGGAGCAGAACCGACCGCATGATGCCTTCGCCTACGCCGAACGTGTCAAAGGGCGCACCCTGCTCGATGTATTGCGGAGCGGCAAAGTCGAAATCGGCAAAGCCATGTCGGCGGAAGAACGCGAGCGCGAACAGGCGTTGCGGCGCGAGATCAATACGCTCAATTTGCAGCTCCATCGCGCCAACCAGTCTGCCAAACCCGATGCTGCGCGTGCCGAAGCTCTGACCTTGCGTCTGCAAAAAGCCCGGCTCGCTTTCGAAGCTTTTCAAACGACGCTCTACGCCGCACACCCCGAATTGCGAGTCCAACGCGGCGAGGTACACGCCATCAAGCCAGCGGAAACGGCTACGCTGCTGACGACGGCCAACCGCGCTATTCTCGAATATGTAGTCACGGATGATCGCGTCTATCTCTTTGTGATGAGCCGATCAAGCAGTGTTGCAAGCATTGATCTGAAGACCTATACCATCCCGATCCGTCGTGAAGAGCTTGCCAAACAGACTTCGAATTTTCGCCGTCAACTCGCCACCCTCGACCTCGCCTTTCGTGCTCCGGCCAAACAGTTGTACGACTTGTTGGTCAAACCCGCGCAGGCGCAGTTGCAAGGGAAGACCGAAATCGTCATCGTCCCCGATGGCGCATTATGGGAGTTGCCTTTTCAAGCCTTGCTGAGCAGCGCCACCCGTTACTGGATCGAAGAGACAGCGATTGCCTACGCGCCGTCGTTGACGGTGCTGCGCGAGATGATTGCGCAACGCAAACAGCGGGAGCCGTCTACGGGTCACATGACCTCGTTGCTAGCGCTCGGTAATCCGGCGATTGGCAAAGAAACCGCCGAGCGCGTGACGACCGTGCGCCGCGATGAAAGACTCAACGCGTTGCCGGAAGCGGAACGCGAAGTCCGCTCGCTTGCCGAACTCTATGGTGCGACGCAGAGCAAAATCTACATTGGTGCAGAGGCGCGCGAAGACCGCGCCAAAGCCGAAGCCGCAACCTCTCGCGTTCTGCATTTCGCAACGCACGGCGTTCTCAACGATGCTTCCCCCATGTATTCTCACCTCGTCTTGTCGCAAGGCAGTAAAGAAGAGGACGGTCTATTGGAGGCTTGGGAATTGATGAACATGGATTTGCAAGCCGATCTCGTTGTGCTGTCGGCCTGCGAGACGGCACGCGGCAGATTCGGAGCCGGTGAAGGCGTCATCGGGTTAAGTTGGGCGTTGTTTGTCGCCGGTACGCCAACGACCGTCGTCAGTCAGTGGAAAGTGGATTCCGCTTCGACGACGCAGTTGATGGTCGAGTTTCATCGCCAACTGCGACGCACCAACTCCAGCCTAACGAAGGCCGCAGCCTTGCGCGCTGCTGCTTTGCAACAGATGAAGGCGCACGCCTATCGCCATCCATTTTACTGGGCAGGCTTCATCGTCATCGGCGACGGATTTTGACGGCGCTATCCGTTGCGGGGCGCAGGTCGAAAGTCGAAAGTTGAGGGTTTAAGGTCGAAGGTTACCGGTTGAAAGTTACGGTTGCCGCACCTCATAGCTTTTCGTTATCCCTTCATCCCTTCACCCTTTCACCCCTTCATCCCCTCACGCCGCTTACTTCCGGCGTAGGGCGCGCACTTGAGTGAGCAGCTTTCTGGCAACCGCAGAATTGGGATTGTTGCGCAGCAAGGCTTGCAATTCGCGTTCGGCATCGTCAAGCAATCCGGCGCGTGCGTAGAGCAAGCCGAGCGGCAAATGGGCGTTGGCATGGTTACGCTTGGCGGCAGCGATTTCATCGGCGCGCGATTTTTCAAGAACTTTGAATTGCGCGATGGGAGCGGGCGGCGCGGGCGATTTGATCTCCGCGCCATCTTTGCTTGCGGTCACTTGCCACGAATAGATGCGTCCGCGCGCAAGCGATTTGTTGATCGTCCAAGACGTTGCGGTGAGCAGAGGACTGCTGGCGACTTCATTGAAATCCGCGTCGAAGACGGAAACGCGATAGCCTGATGCGCCTACTAGCGCCTGCCACCGTAACATCGGTCGGTCGGCTGTGACCACCGTGCCAACGGGACTCATTAGCCCGAAGGCCACGCCGTTGCTCGCCCTGCCCATTAAAATAATTGCTTGCCCGGAGAGGTCTTTGATCTCTTGCGGGTTTTCGATCCGTTCACTGGTGAGCGCAGCCTTTGCCAATTGTTGAACGGCGGGCGGCAGATTTTCTAAGCCTGCGAGATTGCCCGCTCGATCAAGAATGATGCGCCCGTTGCCATCGTTTAACGCAACGACGAAGTCATCCGGTATGGCGGCAGCATCTTCGGGAGGTTGCCCGGCAGCGAGTTGCGATTGCAACTCTTCAACTTCCGCTTGCGCGCTTTCGTACTCACTGCGCAGTTGATCGTTCTGTTTTTGCGCCTCCGCCAGTTGCGTGTGAAGAGTGTCCAGTTCGCGGCGCAGCGGGATGGTTGCCGCCCATATGAGCAGAGCAATGGCTGCTGCTGCCGCTGCCATCTGCACGACTCTGCGGAAACCGCCCGTGCGCCAAAAGGGCAGAACGTTGCCGGACAGCTTGGTGTCGTCGGCCTCTTGGGATGAGTCAATTGCCGAATGTCGCAATTGTTGGCGGAAGGCTTGCAACTCTTGTAACTCAGTCGTGCAGGTCGGACAATCTGCCAGATGACTTTCAAGGGTTTCGCTCTCCACGCTATCGAGTTGGCCATCCGCATAGGCTGCGAGTTGTTCATAAGCGAGATGGGACGGCTCATCGCCCGCTGATGCCAGATCGGCGCGCAATGCCGCAACCGCTTGGCGCAAGCGAGCCGATTGGCTGAAGCGATCATGACAGGCGGAGCAGGTCGCCAAGTGATGGTCGAGTTGGACAAGTTCATCGGGCGATAGCAGACCGCCATAGAAATCGTCCGCCTGTTTTTCCGAAAGGTGCTCGATCACGTCTCTTTCACTCGCTTGTTGAGAATGCCCATCCGAATTCGAGGCTGAAAGCGGTGGGATATTACCACGTCACGAATATTTTCAACCCCACTTGCCTTGCATCTTGCGGTGTAAGCGTTCGCGCGCACATTTTCGCAAGTTGATAATCTGCTGTCGGGACAGGTGCAGCCGTTCGGCGATGACCAGGTCTTCGAGCGGCAAGTCATTCCAGAAGGCGGTCAATTCATCAAGCGATAGCTCCATCGCGGCGGCAATCTGCCGCAATGACGCCACGCCGGTTAAAGGAAACAAGGCGAGGCTATTGCCGCCCTGTTCATCCTTCAGATTCAGGAGGAGCGCCGTGCGCTGGCGAAGAGGCAATTGGCAAATCTCTCGCCACAGGTGTTCGAGATAGGCACGCTGCTCCAGTGCGCTCTCCGCGCTGTGCGGCTCCGCAGACGCGGCCTCGCGCTGCGGCTCTGAGGCTTCATTCAGGCCATCAGGCAGCGGGTGATCCTTCACGCCGGTCAGCTCGGCAATGAGGTTGACCAGATCATCAATCTCAATCGGCGCACCGAGATGATCGAGCGCGGCGCGAGCCAAATCAATCAGCGCGCCATCGTTTGCCGGTTCACAGATTGTCGGCAGCCAGCGATGCGGCGCTTCCAGTAGCGGATAAAGCTCGCCGCGCGAGGCCGCCTTGCACGGGTGCGTCTTCCAAGTCGCGTAGCCGCAGAGTCGGTTGCCATTGGCATCTTGCCACAGCGACAACTCCGGCTGATGGGTGAACAGGTAGCGCAACTTATTCTTCAAGCTATGGCGTTGCGGGTATTTTTCGCGTAGGTGTTTCGAACAGGCGTTGTAGGTTAAGGTCGCCACGTAACCGCGAAAATGATGAATGGCGACGCTTTCCGGGTGAGCCTTCAACTCGCGCAGCCGCGCCAGCAGACTGACGACAGCAGAACTGTAAACGTCCTCTGCATCGGCTCCGTCGGTCGCTTCGTCATGGGGGTGAAAAGCGGTTCGCAGTTTGTAGCGGATGATCTGTTTCATGACGGCGCTCGCATGATTGGCGAGCAGGTCGGCGAGCAAATGCTGAGCGCGCACCTCATCGGCTGCTTGCAAATAGGCAAGAAGAATCGGGTCGGATGGTAGTCTGACTGTCTGATCGCTCATGCGCGCTGACCTGAAATCCGCACATCTAAACGACACAGCGACGGCAGAGGGCAAATCGTCCGCTGTTGAGCGATGCTATTTTCTCTGTCGGAGCAAGTCAAGCACAGACGATTGGCAAAGGCGAGATCCAACTCGGCGCACAAGCTCATTTGGCTCTCGAACCGAAGAAGAGACGGAAGCGGGCAGCGATTGATCGCCTGCGCTTGTTCAGCCCTTGGACAGCCCTTCCGCCAAAGAAGAGAGCCGAATGCGAACCCGGTTCTCCCAGCACGAGTTGGTATATCCTCGCCGCGTTCGCGTTCGGCTTTTCCTGTGCGCGCGTCATCGGAACGCACTGCCAAAGAACTGTGCGTCGAGGGAGCCATCGCCGGTAGGGGTCTCGGCCTTTCTCTGCATAGCCGTTGGTCAAGCGGCTGGTGTGCAACTTCGCATCACAGGCGATGAGAGATGGAGAGCGCGACAACCACGCAGACCGAACCGGGGGGTTGGTTTTGCGTCCCATCCGGCGCCGCTCTCTCCACTGGCAATCGCCCCTGCCGGGCATGTCCTAAGCCGCACGCCCGGCAGAGGCAAGATTCTAGCGTTCAGTCAGAAACGATGCTGAGGCGCGGGGCATATTACCGGCAGAGAAAATTATTTTGTCAGCCGGTTGCGACCCGCGCCGTTGCCGGTCGCCGCTCCACCTATTGCGGCTGCGAGTTGGCCGAGCGGGCACGCTGTTCGGCTTCGATGCGTTGCCGTTTGAGTTGCTGCATCCCTTGCGGATTGCGCGCCCACTCGACATTGAAGGCTTCGGGCGTTAAATAGAATCCGCGCTCGCGTTCGGATTTGACTTCTTCGACTTTGAAGGGACGCCTTTGCATAGCGGCATCCCATCGCACGCCGGTCACTTGCCAACTGACTTTGACGTTGGCGGCATTGGTTTGAACGCGAAATTGATTGTCCTTGATCTCCTCGGCAACGATGGCTTGCGCGAAGGAGCCGATAACGGTGAGTTGATAGCGAAAATCTTTGTTGAGAGCTTCGAACCACGCGGGCAGGTGTACGACGGCAAAGCCATTGCCGTCGGTGACGATGTTGCCGCTATAGAGATTGAGTACTTCGGACGATTCGAGGGCAGCGTGATAGAGATATTTATTTTCAGGGTCGAGCGGATGATCAATCTTGAAATTCTTAGCGCCGGTTACTGCGAGGTCTCCAACGATCAGCACATCTCCCTGGAAATTAGCCGCATCGCCGTTGACCGCTCCGTTAATCCCTTGTCCCGCTTGAGCAAGTATGGCATATCCGCCTAAATTCCCTGCGCCACCAGCTCCTCCACCGATCACCAGAAGTCCTGTCCCGCCTCCAACTGAAGTGCTCGCTCCTCCGCGAGCGAATACCCCTAT
>CAYXVU010000198.1:3070-11162 GCA_964468725.1 uncultured Clostridia bacterium | reverse complement strand
AGCTTTGCACTCGATTCCATCACGACAGACTTGTTGCCGTTATATCGTGAACGCGGCCACCTGCGCGCCAAGTTTACGTCGCCACAAGCGCAACTCGTCACTGATGGTAATTGCAAAGATCGAGTCGCCTTCAAAATCACCGTCGAAGAAGGATCCGCCTATCAGGTAGAGAAAGTCGAATGGCAAGGGAATCAGGCCCTCACGGAATTGGATTTAGGCAAGATACTTGGGCTAAAAGAGGGCGATGTCGCAAATGGAATACAAGTAGACCGTAGTCGTAAGGAGATCACAGCCGCTTATGGCAAACGCGGCTATCTGCTTGCCGCCATCACTCCCGCCATTGAATTTGATGAAGGCAATCGGCGCGTCTCCCTGCATATGAAGATTGCTGAGGGCGCGCAATTTCGCATGGGCGATTTGATCATCACTGGCCTCTCCGAAAGGGATGCCGAAGAAGCGAAGAAAAAGTGGCGGCTCAAACCCGGCGAGGTCTTCGATACCTCCTATTTGGATGAGGCGACACGGAAAGACTTGCAAGACCTCATCAGAATAACCAAGCCCAAGAAGATTGGCATTCAAATTCAACCTGACCATCAGCATTCTACCGTCACCGTAAGATTGACCTTCCAGTTCAATGACTGAGAGGACTTGAACTGATGTATCTATGAAATCCGTCAACTTCGTGTCTAATTTCAGTTGGGAACGGAATGACCTTATGAACGCGAACAAGGAGCAGAAAAAATTGTGCGCTATTTGACGACGCTCTTTTGCGCATGCTAGCGTGCATTGGTGAATTGATCTTTTCACCTTTTAATTGCTTTGGGTGCTTCGAATAGGAAGTTCGAAGAGAATAGGGAAGCGGGTGTAAATCCCGCACGGTCCCGCCACTGTGATGACCTTGAAAGCGCGGCCACGACGCCACTGAGAGACTTGGGAAGGCTGCCGCGCTGGCAACCGAACTATCGGTTCACGAGGCTAAGTCAGGAGACCTGCCCGAAGCCACATCGTCCGGCCTGCGCGTGAACGGGAGCGGCGAACGAAGCTTAGGTCTTCTTTCCTGCTCGATAACTTGCGTTGGCGCGGTAGGAATTTTGATTTGAGCGACCGACTCACTTCTTTATCATCAGGTCATCTCCTCTTTCGGTTTATAGGAATCGGCGAAGGCTTACAACCTGCTCGTCGCGTCACACTTGTTATTTGCGTTAGTCTCCTATTCCTCGTTGGCTGTGCCAAAACGCCGCAGTCTGCGGAACCGCAACTCATCGTCACCGACGAGTTCGGGCGCGAAGTGAAACTCAAAGGTCACCCGAAGCGCATCGTTTCGCTCGCCCCTTCGATTACCGAATCGCTCTTTGCTCTCGGATTGGCCAATCAAATTGTCGGGGTGACCAGTTATTGCGATTACCCCGCCGAAGCGAAGGTAAAAGAGAAAGTCGGCGATACTTTGCGTCCAAGCCTCGAAAAGATCGTTGCCCTCAAGCCCGATTTGGTCATCATCTCTACTTCCAGTCAACTTGAAGAATTCGTTCGGAAACTGGAAGAGGTTGGTGTGGCGGTCTATATCAGTAATCCGAAAAATGTTGATGAGGTGATCGCTTCAGTGGAGAAGTTGGGTGGGATTGTCGGCGCGGAAGCCGAAGCCCAGCGCCTAGCAGCGACAATGCGTGCGCGCCTCGCAACCGTTCGCAATCGAATCGGTTCGCGCCGCCCCCCCCGCGTTCTCTTTATTCTCGGAGCCGAGCCGCTGATAACCGTTGGCGGCCATAGTTTTATTAACGATCTGATTGATCGAGCTGGCGGCATCTCCATATCCGCAGACGAGCGGAATGACTACCCGCAATATAGCCTTGAGACGGCTGTTGCTCGCCAGCCCGAAGTGATCTTTTTGCAAGCGGGCGAAGCTAAATTGCCCGAAAAGCTTGGCAAAACGCCCGCTGCGCAAACCGGTCGCATTTACCAACTTGATGATGCGTTGATGCTCAGACCCGGCCCGCGCATCGTTGAAGGCATCGAGCAGATGGCAGCAAAAATTTTCCCTGATGAGTAAACATCGAATGCAAACGATTGCCATAACTCAAACAAAAGAATCCTCTCTACTGACGGCGCGACTGACCCCCAGACGGTTAACGATGATTCTCATTGTTTTGGCTGTGGCTTTTGTCCTCGCTGTAATGATCGCCATCGCTGTTGGCAGCGAAAGCATTGGCGTCACCACAATTTTGAAAATCCTCGCAGCTAAGATAACTGGCGTACCGGCTGATGTTCCGCAGGAACATCAGACCATTATTACCGAGATTCGTTTACCTCGAGTGTGGGCTGCCATCATCGTTGGCGCGGCGCTTGCAGTTGCCGGAGCCGCCTATCAGGCTTTATTGCGTAATCCGCTGGCCGATCCTTATGTGTTGGGCGTTTCAACTGGCGCGGCGGTCGGAGCCATTAGTGCAATCCTATTCGTTTCGTGGCTACCGCTCAGTAAGCCATTAGCGGCATTTCTCGGCGCAGTACTGGCAATCGTTGCGGTCTATTTTCTCGGACAAAGCCGTGAGCGCGGTTCAACCGAACGTTTGGTGCTGGCAGGAGTGATCGTTAATACCTTTCTTTCATCGGTCGTGATCTATTTAGTGACCTCTGCGGCAGGGTCGCGGTTGCAAAGCGTCTTTTCGTGGCTGATCGGCGATCTTAATGCCGATACCGGATTGCTCCCGTTGGTCACGGTCTTCATTGCTCTTGGCATTGCCATCATCTTTGCCAATGCTCGCAGCTTGAATTTGATTATGGTAGGCGAAGAGGATGCGCTGGCGCTCGGCGTTTCAGTTGAGCGTGTCAAGCTGATGGTCTATCTGGCTTCTTCGCTGATTACGGGCGCAGCCGTCGCCATCAGCGGTGTCATCGGGTTTGTCGGGCTAGTCATTCCGCATGCCATCCGATTAGCAGGCGGCAGCGATAATCGCCTGGTAATTCCGGGAGCGATTCTCGTCGGCTCGACCTTTTTACTGATAACTGACACTGTGGCTCGGACGATTGCTGCGCCTCGTGAATTACATATTGGCGTGCTCACGGCGCTGATTGGTGCGCCCGTCTTCATTTACCTGTTACGGCGAACGAGTTAAACACAATGCTCGAAGTCTGTGATCTAGCCTTTGACTATACAACGCCCGTGTTGAAAGGGGTTTCGTTCACCGTTCACGCCGGTGAACTCGTCGCCATCATCGGGCCGAATGGTTCCGGCAAAAGCACGCTGCTTAAAAATTTGCTACGAATTTTAGAACCGACGAACGGTCGAATCCGATTTGAAGAACGCGAAGTGCAATCTCTATCGCGCAGAGAACTGGCCGCACGTTTCGGATATGTTCCGCAAGATGCCAGCCTGCGTTTTCCGCTCACCTCGTTGGAATATGTCTTACAAGGTCGGTTCGCTCAAGGTCGCATCTTCGGATTTGAAAGCGAACAGGACTTGATCGAAGCTCAACGCGCGATGGCGCTGACGCAAGCTACCTCGTTCGCCAGTCGGATTGTAACCAGGTTATCGGGGGGCGAGCGACAACGTGTGATGTTGGCGCGCGCTTTGGTATCGAACCCGCGAATGCTTTTGCTTGATGAGCCGGTGGCAAACCTTGATGTCGCTCATCAAGTGGGATTGTTCGAAATGGTGCGCACTTTGACTGCGACGGGGAAGCTCTCGGCCATTGTTGTCACTCACGAACTGAACCTCGCCGCTGAATATGCAGACAAAGTTTTGTTGTTAAAAGCGGGTGAAGTCGTCGCCTTCGGATCACCCGATGAAGTGATGACAGAAAAGCTGCTCAGTTCGCTCTTTGAAACCGATTTACTGGTTGATCGAAACCCTGTGAGCGGAGCGCCGCGAATCACTTTGGTAGCTCCGCATCACATCAAACGATCATCGTAGCCGGGAAGGCGGTGCAAGTCCGCCACTGTCCCGCAACTGTGAAGCGCAACGAAACCGATGGACGTGCCACTGCCGTAATCGGCGGGAAGGCGTCGGGCTAGGCTATTGATGGAGTACGGCGCAAAGTCAGGAAACCTGCGCGATGATTCAACTTAAAACTCTTTCGCGGAAAGGAGAATCGTCATGCCTTGTCTCTCTCTACAATCTCTCAAACGATCAATTTTATCCATCTTCCTGTTGGCTACCCTGAGTGGGAACACGTTCGCTCTGTCGGCTGTAGAAAGCGGCTCCCTTACCGGCAAAGTGATTGATACGCAGGGCGCTGCCGTAGCCAAGTCGCGTGTTATCTTGCTCGATGCTATCGGCGTGATTCGTCAACAAACATATACGAACGATGAAGGCAACTTTGCATTCGGGAAGGTAGCTGCCGGAGACTATCTGATTCAAGTCGAAGCCAACGGTTTCGCTCAAAAAGAGAAGCAGCGGGTTTCGCTAGGCGCTAATGGCACAGAAGCGATTACCATTACTCTCACCATTGCGGCGATCACCGATTATGTCATCGTTACGGATACCCGCACGGGTGCGTTAGAAGAACAGTTAGCGGGCGCGTCAGCGGTCATCACCGCAGAGGATTTGCAGCGGATAAGTCAGAGCCAGATTTCCGAACCGCTGCGCTTATTGCCCGGATTGCAAGTGGTGCAAACAAGCGGGCGGGGCGGTATCACGTCAATCTTCACGCGCGGCGGAGAATCGGATTACAACAAAGTTCTGATTGATGGCGTGCCGGTAAACGCTGCGGGCGGAGCTTTCGATTTTGCCTTCCTGACTCCAGAAAATTTCGCTCGCGTCGAAGTGGTAAAGGGGGCGCGAAGTGCGCTTTTCGGCTCGGATGCCATGACCAGTGTTGTGCAATTGATTACCCATCGCGGCACGACGGCTACACCGGCGCTCGAACTCTCCGCCGAAGGCGGCAGTTTCGACTTTCATCGGGAAACCGCAAGATTGTCAGGAATTCAGAATTGGTTTGATTACTCGGCAAGCTTCGGATTCTTATCCACCGATAGCCGCATTGAGAACAATGACTTCATCAATCGCTCGGCATCAGCCAATCTCGGATTTCGGTTCAACTCGATGGCTGATCTTCGAGTGACTTCGCGTTTCAATGATAACGAGTTGGGAATATCCGGCCCGACGGCAAACCTGTTTGCCGACCCTGACCAGCGACAATCTCACAAAGACCTGGCGTTGGGAGCAACCTTCGAGTGGAAGACCACCGCCCGATGGCAACAATCGGTTCGCGGGATCTATTCTGAGTTTGATACCTTCAGTTTCGACCCCATCGCGCAAGACCTCACCAAGCCGGAGCGGCCACCCTTGCCCCCATTCTCTTTTGGCGATGATTTCACCCTCAATTTTCGAGAGCATCAAAAGCGCGCAGGCGTGCATTACCAAACGATAGCTGCGCTCAATCGCCATAATCTCTTCACCGCCGGGCTTGATTATGAAAATGAGGCAGCCGTTTTCACAGACGAATTCAGCCGCGTCTCCCCTTCGCGCAACAATGTCGGGATCTACTTTCAAGATCAATTCTCATGGCATGACCGGGTTTTTATTAACGGCGGAGTTCGCATTGAAAGAAACAGCGGCGACGTGCCGGAGGATTTACGGGCGGCGCTTGCCGTACTCGGATCAACAGCTCCCATCGGCGATGTCGGTTTTGGAGTATCGGCAAACCCACACATTGCTCTGTCGGCCATCGTAAGACCGCATCAAGAGGATGCGCTGTTTGGGATTACTCGACTGAGTGCGAGTTTTAACACTGGCATCAAAGAGCCGTCATTAGTCGAATCCTTCAGCCCGAACCTCTTCTTTTTAGGTAACCCTGCGCTCAATCCTGAGCGGGTTATTGCTTATGACTTCGGCATCGTTCAAGAGTTTTACCATCGTCGGGTTGCGCTGGAGGCCAACTATTTTGACAATCGCTTTCGCGATCTGATCGTATTTCGATTCGACCCCGCGACCTTTGGCCCAATTCAATTACCTGACGGGCGGCTAACCAATTTCATCAATCTCGAACGAGCTTCTGCTCGCGGAGTTGAACTGACTGGAAGAGTGCGTCCGACCCTGAAACTGGCTTTGCGAGCCAGCTATACCTATCTTGATTCGCAGCTTGATCGTGCGGCGAATGCGTTGAGCCGGGAGATTGGCCTGCCGTTGATCCGCAGGCCACGACACGCTGGAGCGTTTGAAGTCAGTTGGGTTGAGCAACAATTTGATCTTTCCGTTACCGGCTCGCTTGTCGGCGAACGCCGAGATTTGGATGCGATAACCGGAGCGCGATTCAACTTAAACGGAAGACCCATCATCAATGAAGGGTATGCAAAACTGAATGCATCTGGCTCGTATCGTCTGAATCGGTATCTTAGCCTTTTCATGCGCCTTGAAAATTTTCTCAATGACGACTATGAAGAGGCGCTCGGTTTTCCGGCTTATCGCTTGAATTTCAGTTGTGGCGTCCGCGTTCGTTTTGGCGGAGGGCTGTGACAGAAAGGGTGAACCCTGTCGAATCAATCGCAGCTTGGGCGAAGTCACCGAGAAGCAAGCTGCGGTTGGTTCTCGAAGTTGAACAGAAAGATTGGGGGAGACAAAGTAGCGATGAGCACCCATACATCATCGCAATGGGTTTGATGGTTTTGCCTCATTGCCTTAGCTTTGTTGGCAGTGTTGTTTGCCATTGGCCCCCCCCTACATTCTTCCCCCATTCAGTTATCAACCATCTGTTGGGTTACGCCTGGCGTACTATCTACGCAGTTGGTCGCCATTCGTCACATTGATTGTAGCGGTCTTAGCTTTGTTGGTTGCGCCTCGATTGTGGCCACGCTCTCACTCCGACGGACGCTAACGATGTGCGCGACCCGCGCACGCTCATCATTGGCGTAAAACTCAACAACGAAGCGAAAGCCTATCCGGTAGCCAAATTGGAAGAGTAGCGATTGATTGCGGATACCCTCGGGGGCATGCCGATTCTTTTACTCAGAGCTGAAGACCAAAAATCGTTTAGCGTCTTCGAACGCGTTATTGATGGTAAGGCGTTGGAGTTTTTCCTTCGCCCCGAAACCTCACCCTTGCGATTGGTGGATAGCGAGTTCGGTAGCAAATGGAAGTTTTCTGGAAGAGGCGTCAACGGCAAAATAACGGGGAAATCACTCACCAAAGTCAGAGCCTTCAGTGATTATTGGTTCGATTGGAAGGCGTACAATCCGAATACCTTGGTTTACTGATTCTCTTTTTCCGGTGAAGCAGGTTGAACCAAGCCGACCTTTTTCTCAGACGATTTATTGCGAATGACCGGGATGGAATACCCATTGTTTGCGCTCTTGGCAACGCCGAGTCGTTTGAGGGTGAAGGCGGATGGCATGCCGGTCTGAGGCAGACTGTTTTTCGATTGGAACCGCCTCATCGCTTCAATGGTATTTTGATCATAGAAGCCAGTGGCGAGTTCTGAATTGAGATGGCCGGATTTCACCAACGCGCTCTGGATTTCGGCAACGCGCTCGGACGGGATGCCGCTGGCGGAGCGGGGAACAAAAGCCGCTGGCGTCGTCTGGGCAGATAATGCTTCATTCGTTTGGTAGTCGGTTTGATTCGGTCGCCGCGCTTGTACGGTCGAGCGGCGATTGCGGGCTTTGCGAGAATAGCGGCTCTTGCCCTTTCCAGTTCGGGCGACTCGCGCTGACTGTGAGCGGGAGTTTTTGGTGATGCGGGCATTGGATTTTGTGCGTGATGATTTTTGCGCGACGGCGCGTTTTCCCTTTTTGGCCCCCTGTGATTTGGAAAGGGTTGCAGTCGGAGTTAGAGCAACACAAAGTGCAAGCAATAGATATACAGAGAGAAACTTAGGTTTCATCATCATCATTATTTTATCCCGCGAATTAAAGTTGGAATGTGAGCCTGTCTGCGCTCGCTGTGCATTATAACAACTCACCGTCGTGATTCAAGCAGGCCAGTGAGATCAGTTGATTTATCACAAAATTGCAACAATTTCATCGAGAGCGTCGATCGGTCTCTCGAGGCACGGATAGATCGAAACAGCTCCACGGTGTCCTACGGAAGCAAGCTGACGGCGGTCAACCCCTATCCAATTTCTATTGAATGGCCCTCCCAATGGTTTCGAAACCAGAAGCC
>CAYXVU010000198.1:0-3060 GCA_964468725.1 uncultured Clostridia bacterium | reverse complement strand
AAATTGCAACAATTTCATCGAGATTTACTGATCCGCCCGGGCGCTCTCGACCAAAGCGACGAAGTTATCAGCAGAGCCGGGGTAGCCGGGTTTGGCGACCAGTTTTTGCCCGTCGCTGTTGAGGATGACCGTCGTCGGATACCCGCGCACCCCCATACGTTTGGCAAATGCCGTGCCTTCGCTTTGGTCCTCCGCATCGAACTTTAAGAAGACGGCTTTGCGGGTCAGGTTGACAACTTTCGGGTCGGGAAAGATGTCCTGATCCATCCTTTTGCACCATCCGCACCAATCCGTATAGACATCAACGACGATGACTTTGTTGCCTGATTTGGCTGCTTCGACTGCCGATGAAAGATTTTTATGCCAACGAATCTTGCCGCCGACAGTGTCCGGCTCGCCCGAAGTGGACAGGCGGCTGCTTCCTACATCGTCGGTCGTCAATGTTGGTGTGCGTTGCGCTCTATTTTGCAATTGAGCATAGACGACGAAACCTACAGCGCCAATCGAGAGAGCAATGACCAATAGAGCCAGAATCTTCATGTCTTAATCCTCGCTTTCAGCAGAGGGCTGATTTGAACAGCACAAGCAGGATTATCGAAGCAGTATGCGTTTCGCACAATAGTTTATTGCTCAGGCGAGGAAGCTTGAATCAATTGAGCGGCTCGTGTAAAGACGGCATCGAGCATCGGTTCGGTGAGTTTGCCGGTGAAGGTATTTTGTTGGCTTGGATGAAAAGAGGCCAACAGCCGAATCGAATTGGGCAATTCGGCCTCTGCGCCGTGCGTAAATTTCGGTCGCGGAAATGCCTTGCGCACTGCCGTAGCACTTTGATGGGCTACCTCTTTAACAGAGACGTTGAATGCCGTATCAAAGGCGAGCCGACCGAGCGCCACGATGACTCGAACCTGACGAAGAAGCGAAACCTCCGCGTGTAGAAAGGGTCGGCAATTGCGAATCTCTTCGGGGAGGGGCTGATTAGCGGGCGGCGCACAATGGATGACGGCCGTGATGTAACAGTTTTGCAAGCGCAGGCCATCGGCTTGATGAGTGGAAGCAGATTGATTGGCGAAGCCTGCGCGATGCAATGCGCGATAGAGCCAATCACCGCTTCGATCACCGGTAAACATGCGACCGGTGCGATTGCCACCATGAGCAGCCGGAGCTAGTCCGACAATGAGCATCTGTGCATTGGGGTCTCCGAAACTGGGAACAGGCTTGCCCCAATAGGTTTCGGTTTGGAAGCGTCGCACCTTTTCTCGCGCTGTCTGCTCGCGCCATTCGACCAGACGGGGGCACAAATGGCAATCAATAATCTGGTTTTGTAAGGTGGTCATTCGGATAGTCTTCATGTAAATCCGCAATTTGTTGACGCTTTTGCCTCGACAGCATACCATAGCTCGCTTATACGAAACCGAATCATGAGGAGAGAAATTGCCAACCGTAACCCTGCATCATTCGCCTCTCGCCAACCATCGCGGTCAAACGGAGATCTATTTTCGGGAATATGGTGCAGGCGTCCCGCTCCTGCATCTGCATGGCGGATGGGGCTATGAGATTTACCCGTTTCACAAACAGATCGAAGCCTTTGGCGAACAATTTCGTATTCTCATCCCTGACCGTACAGGCTACGGGAAGTCGAGCCGCGTCGAAAACTTTGCCATAGATTTTCATCGTCGCGCAGCCATGGAGACTCTGAAATTTATGGACGCATTGGAGATTGAACGTGCCGTTTTATGGGGGCATAGCGATGGGGCGGTGATTGCCGCCATGCTGGGAGCGGATGCGCCCGACCGCTTGCACGGCATCATCCTAGAAGCCTTTCATTACTATCGCACCAAACCCGGCTCGCAGCAGTTTTTCGAGACGATGGCGATACAACCGCATCAACTCGGCGAGCGCATCACGCAAACCTTGTCCGCGCAACATGGCGAAGATTATTGGCGCGAATTGATTGTGATGAACGGGCAGGCGTGGTTGCAACTTGCCGATGAGAGCGCGCACCCGTTTGCCGACTTATATGATAGCCGACTGGCAGAGGTGAATGTCCCAACGTTGTTTATTCAAGGCTCTGCTGACCCGCGCACAGAAGCGGGCGAGATGGAAGCGGCGCGGAGTCAATTGCCGAAAGCCCGATTCCACTTCATCGAAAACGGCGGCCATGCGCCTCACTCTGAGAGTCGTTCGAGCGCAGAGACAAACCGCATAGCTGAAGAGTTTCTTCAGCAATTTATTGGGAAAAGATGAAACCGCTGGCCGGTGCTTCTCGTAAACTCGAATGTCTGCTGAAGCCAATCACAAGATTTTGTTCACCTTAACGAATTTGGAGTTGGATTATGACAAGAAAAGGATTCCTCGCGGCAACTTTTCTGGCAGTGTTCTGCACCACAGCCTTTTTCCTCGCCGCTGACACGACAAGCGCCCATTTTTCAGGCGCTAAAACCGTGACCTTTAACAAAGACGTTGCGCCGATTTTTTACAAGAATTGTGTGCAATGTCACCGTGCCAATGACATTGCCCCGATGGCTTTGATGACCTACAAAGAAGCGCGGCCATGGGCGCGTTCGATCAAAGAGAAGGTTGTGAGCCGGGAAATGCCACCTTGGCATGCCGATTCGCAGTACGGCGAGTTTTCCAATGATCGCCGCCTGGCCGACACGGACATCGCCAAAATTGTTGCGTGGGTCGAGCAGGGCGCAAAGGAGGGTGAGGTCAAAGATTTGCCCCCTGTGCCGCAATTCAATGATATGTGGCGTCATGGCAAACCCGACATCGTGCTGACCATGCCGAAAGAGCACAAACTGGCAGCCGAAGGGCCGGATGAATACGTCTATATTGATATCCCGACCAACTTCAAAGAAGACGTGTGGGTGCAAGCCGTCGAATCCATTCCGGGCAATCGCAGAATCGTGCATCACATCATTGCTTTCGTGCGCC
This sequence comes from uncultured Clostridia bacterium, assembly GCA_964468725.1. GTDB lineage: Bacteria > Acidobacteriota > Blastocatellia > UBA7656 > UBA7656 > CAYXVU01. The sequence continues at coordinate 126 of CAYXVU010000198.1, read as the reverse complement.
CTAAGCAGCCTGATTGGAGTAAAAATCCTTTCAAGCCCACGAAGGAGCAGATCGAAAACATGAGGAAGCGCCTGGTGATTTATGAAGACGGTTCGCTAATTCGCGCCAAACCCGATGCCCCGGTTT
>CAYXVU010000197.1:0-11346 GCA_964468725.1 uncultured Clostridia bacterium | reverse complement strand
GTCAACGACGCGGTTCATCGCCTTTGCCTCCTGCACCGACGTACCGCCGAATTTTAAGACCAGCATATAAACCTCTTGGGAATAGAGAATACAGAATTCAGAATTCAGAATGACAAGGAAACGGCTCTGCCGATTCGCAACTTCAATATCACACTGGGAATTCAAGACTGAGAGGAGTACGCCTAGCGGCAAAACAGGCTCCTGAATTCTGTATTCTGTATTCTGTATTCTGTATTCCCTCTTCTCTATTCTTCTTCATCCGCAAAGTACCGCGCCGCCGTTGACGTTGACGACTTCGCCTGTGATATGGCGGGCGAGGTCGGAAGCGAGAAAAAGAATCGCTCCGGCTACGTCGTCGGCTGTCGCTACACGACCGAGAGGAATCGCGGCGTTGATCTTCTCAAGTTCGCGGGCGTCGCGCAAAGCGGCGGCTGACATCTCTGTATCCACCCAACCGGGCGCGACAGAGTTGACGGTTATACCATACGCGCCCAACTCTGCGGCCAGCGATTTGGTCAACGAGATGATGCCGCCTTTCGATGCGGCGTAGTGCGAATGATGCGCTTCGCCGCGCTGACCTGCGGTTGACGAAACGGTGATGATGCGCCCCGCGCCTTGCGGCTTCATTGCCTGCGCGGCGAAGTGACAGCAGGCATAGACGCCTTTTAGATTCACATTCAACGTCTCTTGCCATAAGCCTTCGTCAAGCTCTTCGATGGCGCTCCCTGTCCAAATTCCGGCGTTGGCCACAACGATGTCAATGCGCCCGAACTCGGCAAGCGTTGTGGCAAACAACGCCTTGACATCAGCAAAGTGCGAGACATCGGCTTGCACGGTGATGGCGGCGACGCCTTGTGATCGCGCGGCTCTGGCAATCTCATAGGCTTCGCGTTCATGGCGAAAGTAATTCAAGGCCAGCGACGCGCCCGCACGCGCAAAGTGTCGCGCCGACGCCGCGCCGATGCCACGTGACGCTCCGGTGATGAGTGCGACTTTGTTGCTCAAATCAATCATGAACTCTCCTTCACAAAAACATCCGACGGTTGAGGAAAACATCTGTTCGGTCGGCGGTCACAGACCGCCTCTCAACCAGAAACAGGGATACACTCTCCCTTCGGTCGGCGGTCACAGACCGCCTCTCAACGAAAACAGGGATACAGTCTCCTTTTGGGTCGGCGGTCGGAGATCGTCTTTCGATGAAACTTCTCGTCTTTGTTGAGAGACAATCTCTGACCGCCATCAAACGCGCCGAACATCGAACCACTACCCGCCCGCGATGGCCGGAACGATAGAGACTTCGGCGCTGTCGGCAAGGCGCGTAGACAGGTTGTCCAAAAAGCGCACGTCTTCGCCGTCAACGTAGATGTTGATGAAGCGACGCAGGCAGCCGTTTTCATCACACAGGCGTGCGCGGAAACCGGGGAAGCGTTCTTCTAACCGCTCGATGACTTCGGCGACGGTCGCGGCATCTACTTCGACGGCTTCTACGTTGCCGGTGATTTTGCGAAGCGGGGTCGGAATGATGACGTTCAATGGCATGGCCGATTCTCCTTTCTGTCTGCTTATGCCGTAGCGGCAAAACCTGAGAGGGCGCGCTCGAAATTGGCAAGGCGCGGTTCGATGATGACGGGAGGCGCAAATTCGATGGCTTCTTGCGTCTTCAAGCCGTTGCCGGTGATGGCGATAACCGTCAGGTCATCCGGTTTGAGGCGACCTTGTGCGACGAGCTTTTGGGTGACGGCGAGGGTAACGCCTCCGGCGGTCTCCGTGAAGATGCCTTCGGTTTCGGCAAGCAAGCGAATGGCAGCGACGATCTCCGCATCGCTTACATCTTCCGCCCAACCCTGACTGGCAGTGATGATGCCCGCTGCGTGATAGCCGTCTGCGGGATTGCCGATGGCGAGCGATTTGGCGATGGTGTTGGGTTTGACCGGACGAATCTCTTGCGAGCCGCGTTTGACGGCTTCGACTATCGGATTGCACCCCGCAGCTTGAGCGCCGAAGAGGCGCGTTTGCACGGCGGTTTCGAGCAGGCCGAGTTGTTCGAACTCTTTCAGCCCTTTGTAAATTTTCGTAATCAGCGAACCGCCAGCCATTGGCACAATGATGTTGTCGGGCGCGCGCCAACCGAGTTGTTCGGCAATCTCATACCCGAAGGTCTTCGACCCTTCGCCATAAAACGGGCGCAGATTGACATTGACCAATCCCCAAGCAAAGCGGTCGGCAATCTCGCTGCACAGGCGATTCACGTCGTCGTAGTTGCCGCGCACACGAATGACGCGCGCGCCATAGATTTGCGTCGCAATGACTTTGCTCGGTTCAAGGTTTTCCGGGATGAGGATGTAGGCCGCCAGTCCGGCGGCAGCGGCATTGGCGGCTACAGAATTCGCCAGATTGCCCGTCGAAGCGCAACCGACGGCAGTCAGGCCGAACTCGCGCGCTTTGTTGATGGCAATGGCGGTGACTCGATCTTTGAATGAGAGGGTCGGCGCATTGACGCTATCGTTTTTGATGTAGAGGCGTTTGAGGCCGAGATGATCGGCCAGCCGGTCGGCGCGAATCAGCGGGGTTGCGCCGCTCGCTTTGCCGATGGACGGCTCGCGGTCGAGCGGCAAGAGTTCCCGGTAACGCCACAGGTTGGGTTCGCGCGCGGTAATGGCATCGCGCGAGATCGAATGGGCGATGGCGCGGTAATCGTATTCGACTTCGAGAGGCGCGAAACAGTCTTCGCATCCGGCTACTGGTTGTTTAGGATAGCAGCGTCCGCATTCGCGGCAACGCAGTCCTTTGACATAACTCATCGTCGTCTCCTTTCAGGTTGAAGCCCGGATGGAAGAGCGACGACGCGATAGCGCGGAGCAAAAGAAAAACCCCGCGCCAAACTCGCGCGGGGCTGAAACTCTCCGGGCTGTTTAGCAGTTTTTTACGTGGAGCAATTGCCAGAAATCGCCACGTTGTTATTTAGCAAAGAACGAAAACGAAAAGCCTCGCGCTAAACCAACGCGAGGCTTTGAAACTCTCTTCGGCGGTTTAGCACATATTTTACGTGGAGCAAGTTGCAATAAATCACCACGTTTCTACGAAGCGCCAAAGTACACGTCCGGCATACGACAAGTCAAGAAATTTTTTTCGGACGGCGAAAAAGACGGACCGACAGGCAGAGCGATTCAGGTTTCGATGAGACTGGGCTGACCAGAGAAAATCGAACATGGATGAAGACCAATGAGGCGGATTTTCGCAGATCAATAAGACGTAGCTGCGCCCCTTCGTTCCCTGCGCTTTTTCTTCGCGTTGAGAGCCGGATGCTGCTAACGACGAAATAACTTTTTACAAACGGCGTGGGAAAAGTTCTTGACTTCATCTGCCGATCAAGGCTATACGTGTTGCTGTTCAATTCTCACAAAGGCTTATGAAACAGTTTGTGAACCAACTCACGTGTTGTAGCTGTTGCATCTGTTGTTGCGCGCCGTTGGCGCGCAGCGTGAAGCCTACAGTGGGGTTGCGCATGACTCGTACCTGAGTCTTTTTCGCATCGCAATCATTCTCGACCCGCTATCGGCTTCACGCTGGTAGCGGGTTTTTCATTTTTCGAGCGTTGCATACAGATGATCGGGACAGCACAACCAGGCGGGAAGGTTTATTTGATCGGCGCAGGGCCGGGCGATCCGCAACTGCTCACCCTCAAAGCCGCCAACCTGTTGCGCCTCTGCGATGTGATTGTCTACGACTATCTGGTCAATCCTGAAATCCTCGCGCATGCGCAGCGCGGCGTTGAACTGATCTACGCAGGCAAACGCGCAGGCGAACACGCGCTATCTCAAGCCGCAATCAATCAGATCATCGTCGAACGCGCTCTGGCCGGTCAACAGGTCGCGCGTCTCAAAGGCGGCGACCCTTTCATCTTCGGGCGCGGCGGCGAAGAGGCCGAGGCTCTCATCGCCGCGGGCGTGATGTGGGAAGTCATACCGGGCATCTCTTCCGGCTTTGCAGCGGCAGCCTATGCGGGCATTCCGCTCACTCATCGCCAGCACGCTTCGAGCGTCGCGTTCCTCACCGGCCACGAAAGCAATAAATCAACTCCCGCCATCAACTGGTCAACCACCGCACATCTGGCAGACACGCTGGTGATTTTCATGTGCGCCGAAACCATTGCGCGCATCGCCCGCGAGTTGATCGCGGGCGGTCGCCCGCCCCGCACGCCGCTGGCCATCATTCGTTGGGGAACCTATCAGCATCAGGAGATCTACACCGGCACGCTGGCAGATATTGCCGCGCCCGCAGACGAAAAGGTGAGCGAGATGGCGGCTCTCACCCTTGAGCCTCCGGCAATCGCCGTCGTCGGCGAAGTGGTATCGCTTCGTGAAAAATTGCATTGGTTCGGAGGCAGCGAATCGGTTCACGCGCTTCACTCACTGGTCGGCACAGAGACGACGCCAGCCATTTGAATTTGCGGAGGAGACATTTTTCATGGTCGCAAGGTTACAAGTCGAATCGCTTCATCATTCCGATTGGGAAGCGGAGGGCGCGCGCCTCGAAGCGGCAACTCCGCAGGCCATCATCGAGTGGGCATTTGCCCGATTCGGCGAGCAACTCGCTATCGCCACAGGCTTCGGAGCCGAAGGCGCGACGCTCATTGACATCGCCGTACAGATCAATCCACAGCCGAACATCTTCTTTCTCGACACCGGGTTTCTCTTCCCGGAGACCTATGACCTGCGTCGCCGAATCGAAGACCGCTATAGCATCGAAATCCGCGCCTTCTCTGCCGCGTTGTCGCCCGCCGCGCAGGAATATCTTTATGGCGCAAACCTGTGGTCGCGTGCTCCCGATCTCTGTTGCCACCTGCGAAAGCTCGAACCGCTCGCCGCCGCGCTGGAAGGGATGGCCGCATGGATGACGGCCATTCGCCGCGACCAAACGGCGGTGCGGGCAACGGCGGGCGCGGTTGAATGGGACGGTCGCTGGCAACGGGTGAAGGTCAATCCGCTGGTGCGATGGACGAAGCGCGATGTATGGGACTACATCCATCGCCACGAGGTTCCCTATAACCCGCTGCACGATGCGGGCTATCCGAGCATCGGCTGTACGCATTGCACGCGCGCAGTTGGCGCAGGCGAAGATGATCGCGCAGGGCGTTGGTCGGGTTTGCAAAAGACCGAGTGCGGTCTGCACGTTGACGCATCAGGCCGACTGGTGCGGCTCGCCCCCGCACAAAGGTAAGAAGCAAAGCAGGGGGCAGAGCGTCGTTAGCGCAAGCGATGAACCTGACCCTCTTGGCGATGGCAGACTGGCCACTGACAGATGGTCATCACTGATAAGGAGAATGATGTCACAAGGAACAGTAATTTGGTTGACGGGGCTATCGGGTGCGGGCAAGACGACGCTCGCGTTGGCGCTGGCTCAAAAGCTTTCTGCCGCAGGCCACCGCGTCGAAGTTCTCGACGGCGATGACATACGCGAAAACCTGAGTCGCGGCTTGGGCTTTTCCAAAGAAGACCGCGACACCAATATCCGGCGCATCGGTTTCGTTGCGCGGTTGCTGGCGCGACATGGCGTGACGGCCATCAACGCGGCGATTTCGCCTTACCGTCAGGCGCGCGACGAGGTGCGTCATCTGGTCGAAAGCGACGGGATGCGTTTTGTCGAAGTCTTCGTGCGCTGTCCGCTCAGTGTCTTGATCTGGCGCGATGTCAAAGGGCTTTATCAAAAAGCTCTGGCGGGCGAGATCGAAAACTTCACCGGCATCAGCGACCCGTATGAAGAGCCGCAGGCTGCCGAAATCATCGTTGACAGCGCTATCGAAACCATCGCCGAGAGTGTTGATAAAGTTCTCGCTCACCTCTTGCCGGTTGACGCGATTGCATCGGGCGCTGTGCAGGCGAGCGATTCGGCTTCGGCGATTTAATTCAGGAGAGGGGTTATGAATCGAATCGAAGAGATTAAGCAACGCAAGGATGGGTTGGACGTTCTCGCTGACATCTATCGCTATGCGAAGCTCGGTCATCAGGCGATCTCGCCCGATGATGAGCCGCTATTTCGCTGGTATGGCATCTATTCGCAGCGTCCACTCGAAGACGGTTACTTCATGGTTCGCATACGCATTCCCGGCGGCGATTTGACGCCCGCGCAACTTCGGGAGATAGCCAACCTCGCAGATGAGTACGGACGCGGGCTGGCCGATGTGACGGTGCGGCAAAACATTCAACTGCATTGGGTGCGCATCGAAAGCTTGCCCGATATTGTCGAGCGATTGCAGGCCATCGGCTTATCAACAATGGAGGCCTGCGGTGATGTGGTTCGCAACATTCTCAACTGCCCGGTGTCGGGCGTTGACGGAGACGAGTTGTATGACACCACGCCACTGGTGCGGCAAGTGAATGATTTTTTCATGGGCAATCGGGACTTCTCGAATCTGCCTCGCAAGTTCAAGATCGCCATCACCGGTTGCGCTATGCGCTGCGTCTATCCCGAGATCAACGACATCGGATTGTTCGCGGTTCGAGATGATGCCGGAGAGGTTCGTTTTCGCGCGCGGGTCGGCGGCGGGCTATCAACTTCGCCACGCTTTTCAAAGGACCTCGGCGTATTGGTCGAAGCCGATCAGGTCGTAGCCTTGTGCGCGGCGACGGCGGCGGTCTTTCGGGATGCGGGCAATCGGGAGAATCGCAAACGCGCGCGGTTGAAGTTTCTCGTCGAGCAATGGGAGATTCCGCGCTTTCGGGAAGCTATCGAAGCGCAGCTCGGTTACCCGTTGCGTCGCGCCGAAAGCGCGGAGGCGATGCCGGTGACCGGGCGCGACCGCTCGCATCTGGGCATCAACCGGCAGCGCGAAGATGGGCGATTCTACGCCGGAATCGCCTTGCTTGGCGGACGCACATCGGGCGCGGATCTGCGGCAGTTGGCGGCGTTTGCCGAAGAGTTCGGTAGCGGGCGCATCCGCACCACCAATACGCAGAATATCATCTTGCTCGATATAGCTGAGGCCAAGCTGGCGGCGCTCAAAGGCGCATTGCAGAGCGCGGGCTTCGAGTCGCAACCGAGTTGGGCGCGCAAAGCCATCATCGCTTGCACCGGGATAGAGTTTTGCAAATTGGCGATAGCCGAAACGAAGAAGCGCGCGGCAGAGTTGGATGACTACCTCACCGAGGCCGTACAGATGGACGACGCCGTGCGCATCAGCGTAACCGGCTGCCCGAATGCGTGCGGGCAACATCACATCTGCGATGTGGGGTTGGAAGGTTCGGCAACGACCATCAACGGGGTGAAGCGCGAAACCTTTCAGGTCTTCTTGGGCGGCGGCGTGGGGGCACAGGAAAATTTCGGACGACGTATCGGCCTGCGAATTCCTTCGGAAGAACTCGCGCCATCGCTGGCGCAACTCTTTGCGTGCTACACGGAGCGGCGTCAGGGGGAAGAGACCTTCCAGCAGTTCTGCTTGCGCCATAGCAATCAGGAGTTGGCCGCATACCTGACCTTACCGGCGGCGGTCGCTGATGAGGCGGTCGCGCCCCCTTTGCTCACCGCCTTCGAAGGGACGCCCTTCGCCTCGTATGACGAGCAGCGGCAGAAGGCTTGCGACGCCAAATCGTAACCATCCGCTTTCACAAATCTTTGACAAAAGCTACGGTTGTTTTCCCTCACCTCATCGGCTAGAATTTTCGTGCCGCAACAAGCGCGCGAGGAGCCGCACCGGAAGCCAGCCGCTGGGTCTGCTGTACGCCGTTGTTGTGAATACAACTCTGAGGTCAAGCATGAAAAAACGATTCTGGTTGTTGGCGCTTGCGCTCGCCCTGCCGATCATCTTCGCTGGCGCACATACCGAGCAACGGTCATCAGCACAAGTCAACAGCGAAGAGCAACGTCGAAAGATCGAAGAGCAATTCCTCAAAGCGATGTTGGTCGCCAGAGACAACTATGCGGGTGAAGTGAACTTTGAGAAGATGACGCGCGCTTCGATCAACGGCATGATGACGTCGCTTGACCCACATTCGGCCTACTTCGACCCGGAACAATGGGATCGGTTTTTGAATGACCAGCGCAGCCGTTATTTCGGCATCGGCTCGGTCATCAATCAACGTTCCGGCAAAGTCTTTATCATCTCGCCGACCGAAGGCACAGCTTCGTATCGCGCCGGATTTCGTTATGGCGATCACATCGTCGAGATAGACGGTGAATCTACGGAAGGATGGCCGCAGGCGCAGGTATCAAGCCGTCTGCGCGGGCCGGAAGGCACAACCGTGCGCGTCAAGGTTGCACGGCTCGGGGTTGCCGAGCCGTTGGCCTTCACCTTCACGCGCGGCGCGGTGCCGCTGCCTTCGATTCCGAACTACTTCGTGCTCGGCAACGGCGTCGGCTACATTAACCTGCAACGCGGCTTCAACACTACGACCTTCAAAGAGATGCAGTACGCGATGGACGAATTGCGCAAGCAGGGGATGACCTCGTTGATTCTCGACTTGCGTGACAATGGCGGCGGGCTGGTGGATCAAGCTTGGCGAATCTGCAATCTCTTCCTTTACAGCGGGCAAAAAATCGTCACCTTGCGCGGGCGCGCGGGAGCCTTTCTAGAGAGAGACTTTGCCGCGAACAATCCCTCGCCCGATCAGGTTCCTATCGTCATCTTAATCAATCGGAGTTCCGCTTCGGCTTCCGAGATTGTCGCCGGTGCGTTGCAAGATCATGACCGCGCGCGCATCGTTGGCGAAAACAGCTTCGGCAAGGGGCTGGTGCAAAATCCGTTTCAACTGGCAGACAGTTCGGCCATCATCTTGACGACCGGCAAATACTACACGCCGAGCGGACGACTGATTCAACGCGAATACAGCGGGCGCTCGTTCTATGATTACTACTTGCAACGCGGCGACAAGGAAGCCATCAATCGCACGGATGAGAAGCGCACGGATTCGGGTCGCACCGTCTATGGCGGCGGCGGCATCCAACCCGATGTTGAAGAGAAGGTGCGGTTCACAGTTGAAGATTTTCGCCAGCAGACCGTTTGGATCGAACCGATCTTTGCCTTTGTCCGCGCATTGACGTCGGGGCAGGTTGCCGAACTCGGCGAATACAAGATTGAAGGGCCGCCCAACCACCACCACTACCTTCAGCCCAACGAGTTGTTGATTACCGACAAAATTTTTGCGGCGTTCAAGAAGTTCCTCAAAGAGGAGAAGGCTTTTTCGGCGATGGAAGCGCGGGCTGACAAAGAGAGAGAGTTTCTTAAGCGTCAGATTCGTTACGAATTGGTGACCGCCGCTTATGGTTCCGACAAAGCTTATCAAGTGCTGCTCGAAGGCGATCAGCAGTTGAAGGCGGCCATTGTGGAAATCCCGAAGGCCAAAGCGATGGCCGAAGATGTCGTGCGTAATCGCATGGCAACGCGCGGCAGCAAGACCGAATAATCAGCCGAATCGTGTGGGGTTGGTGCGACGGGTTGGCCGTCCACCCGCCCACATATGCACAACAATGGCCTGAGTTGACTAGCCGATAGTGCTTTGTTAGAGTCGCCTTTCCAGTAGCTCACCTGCGCGGCGCATCAACTTATGAATCGGAAAGACCTGATTTTCCTCGCTGTCATTATCGCCATTATCGCGCTCTTCATCGTGCTATCCAAACTCAAAGCTCCCCCAGCGGCAATGGCTACGCGCCCGGAACATGCCGGAATGACCGAGAAGACCTCGCGCGAAACCTGCTTTCAATGTCACGCGCCCGATTCGGCCATCGCCCCCATGCCCGCAACCCATCCGCGCAAAGGGAAACCGGATGAAAAAGTCGGCAAACCGGAGAGCGAAAAGACGCCATGCGCCGAATGTCATAAACCGCCGCCACACGAAACCTCATTATTCAACCCATCATTGCCATCATCGCAATCGAGAGAGGATCTGTTTTTATGGCCAAAGCAGCAGCCGAATTAAAAGCGAAAACCTATGCTAACTACATCAACGGAGAGTGGGTCAGCCCCTCTTCTGGTGAATACTTGGAAAACCGCAATCCCGCCGATACCCGCGAACTGGTCGGGCGCTTCCCCGCCTCTACCGCCGACGACATCCATCGCGCCGTTGAAGCGGCCAGTGCCGCCTTCGCTAAATGGCGTAAGGTTCCCGCGCCGCGCCGCGCTGAGCTCCTCTTTCGCGCCGGTGAAATTTTGATGCAGCGCAAAGAAGAGTATGCCCGCGAGATGACCCGCGAGATGGGCAAGGTCGTCAAAGAGACGCGCGGCGATGTGCAAGAAGCGATTGATATGACCTACTTCATCGCCGGAGAAGGTCGCCGACTGCACGGCTTTACCACGAAAGCCGAACTGCCCAACAAATATGCGATGTGTTCGCGCGAACCCATCGGCATTTGCGGACTCATCACGCCTTGGAATTTTCCGATGGCTATCCCTTCGTGGAAGATTCTCCCGGCGCTCATCTGCGGCAACACGGTTGTCATCAAGCCTGCGGAAGACACGCCGCTCTCCACTTATAACTTTGTTGCGGCGCTTGAAAGCGCAGGCGTACCGGCGGGCGTGGTCAACATCGTTTCCGGCTACGGCGAGCAGGCCGGGGCGGCGCTGGTCAACCACTCGAAGGTGCGCTTGATCTCGTTCACCGGTTCGACCGACACCGGTCGCATGGTGGCCACCGCAGCCGCGCAAAACGATAAGATTTGCTCGTTGGAGATGGGTGGCAAAAATGTCGTGATGATTATGGACGACGCCGATCTGCAATTGGCAGTTGACGGCGTATTGTGGGGAGCCTTCGGCACCAGCGGACAACGCTGCACGGCGGCCTCGCGCGTCGTGGTTCATAAAAAAGTGGCGAAGAAGTTCACCAACCTCCTCGTCGAACGCACCAAACAGTTGAAACTCGGCAACGGGCTGAGTGATAAAACCGATGTCGGCCCGGTCATCAATCAAGAGTCAGTAAACAAAATTTTAGGCTACATCGAAATCGGCAAGCGTGAAGACAAAGCCAAGCTCGAATGCGGCGGACGCCGCGCCGACAAAGGCGACCTCAAACATGGCTTCTTCATCGAACCGACGGTCTTCTCGAAAGTCGAGCCGGAGATGCGCATCGCACAGGAAGAGATTTTCGGCCCCGTCGTTTCCGTCATCGAGTGTAAGAACCTGTCGCATGCCATCGAGATTGCCAACGGTGTACGCTACGGGCTTTCGGCTTCGATCTTCACCAGCGATACCAACAAAGCTTTTCGGGCAATGGAGGATGTCGAAACCGGCATCTTCTATGTCAACGCTTCGACCATCGGCGCAGAGGTGCATCTGCCCTTTGGCGGTACGAAAGCCACCGGCAACGGCCACCGCGAAGGCGGCACGCAAGTGCTCGACATCTTCTCGGAATGGAAGGC
>CAYXVU010000196.1:0-11519 GCA_964468725.1 uncultured Clostridia bacterium | reverse complement strand
ACGGAGACGAGTCGAAGGTACAAGAAGCGGTAGCCAAAATGGAACTGATTAGTCGCGTCGGCGCAGAGCCGGACGGTGACTATACGGTGATTGATTATCTCCATTATATACAAACCTTACCGCTGCAAGAATTGCAATCTCAGTTGCAACTTGTGGATAACTTCTTGAAAGAGCAATCTCGGCTGGCGGGCAAAGGAGACCTCCGGAGTGTGCAAAAGATTGCGCGGCAGGCAAAAGCGCAATTACACACGTCAGGGAACGATTGGAGATATATAGCGGTCTCTGACGTGGAAAGCGTCGTAGCCTATAATCAAAACGAGTTTCGCTTGGCAATCGAACCGCTGCTGGCAGCTATCAAATTGCCGGGTTTGGATCGTTGGCCCTATCTGCGAGACAAGCTATACCTGCAACTCGGACTTTGCTATTCCCGATTGGAGCAAGATTCGCTGGCCTTGCAATATGCTCACTCCGTCACGAAGAGTTCAGGCTCTACTCCTTCAAACAAAGCCAGCGGTTTACGGCTAGAGGGATTTGTTCGTTGGCATCTGGGAGATTTAGATGAGGCGCTGCGACAGTTTCGCAGATCAACTCAAGTACATTGGGAAGCCTTTCCCTCTCGAAGTTTTATTGCTTATAACTACATCAATACATCGGACATTTATCGCTTGCGTGGCAATAACCGATTGGCATTGTTATTTGCCCGCGAATGTTTACTGGTTGCCGATGCCAGCAGCCAGTATTCGCGCGCCGCGCAAGCCGCTTCGCTAGCGGCGATTGTCAACGCACAAACCGGGCGGTTCGAGACCGCAGAAAAGGAGATCGAACAGTCCTTTGCCTATCTCAAAAAGGAAACAAAGGGTCAGGCAGCTTTTTCGCGCGATTTGGTGCTCATTCGCGCCGGTGAAGTGGCGCGGAACAAGGGGGATTTCCTCCAGGCAATCAGCTACTACACGCAAGCCGTGAAGGCTTTGGGGCAGTCTCCCGATAGCACGCACCGTTTGATCCAAGCACTCAACGGTCGGGCGAAGGCCTACGCCCAGTCGGGGAAAATGAGTCAGGCGCAAGTGGATTTGAAACGCGCCATCGGCTTGATCGAAGAGTTTCGTGCCAATATCGCTGATCGTAAGAATAAGAGCGATTTCATCGGGATTAGTTACGAGGTTTATGATCAGTTGATTGATCTGAGCCTCGAATCTGCCGGTGGCGAAACGCAAGCCTTTAATTGGGCTGAGCGTTCGCGGGCGCGGTCATTGCTGGATGAGTACGCCAATCAAGCAGGGCGAGTTGAAAGAACGACTCCGCCACTTTCTGACTCGCCGGTTGCCGCCACTCAACCGAAGGTTCTGACTCCGGCCAGCGAATATAGCGTGCGCCAATATTTACGAAAGACCGCGCAACTCTTGCTCTATGCCGTGACCAGCAAGCGCACCTACATCTTTCTCCTGACGGGAGACAACTTTCGAGTCTTCCACGCGCCCATCACCTCTGAGCAACTTGACGATTTGGTCAATGATTTCGTATCCGGCGTGCGAGGAAAAGAAGAGATTGCCGATCTCAAACAAAAGGGGCAGGTTTTATATCAACACTTGATTGAGCCGGTGCGCGAACATCTGGATGAGGACAAAACAGTCTATATTTCTCCCGACAAATCGCTGAACTTCTTGCCGTTTCGCGCCCTCGTAGATGACCACAACCGCTACCTGGTAGAGACGCACAAAATCGCCTTTGCTCCTTCGGCTTCCGTTCTCATCGAATGTCTCAAAGAAGCTCAACGAAAGAACCAAACGTCGGATGAGTTGCTCCTCGCCATTGGCAATCCGTCATTTAACCCCGCCACCTACACGGACTTAAACGATCTGGCATTCGCAAAGGTCGAAGCAACAGAGATTGCCACTCTCTATGGGGCCTCTCACTCCTTGCTGTTAACCGAAAAGCAAGCCACCAAAGAGGCTTTCCTCAAAGCAGCGGAAAACTACGACATCATTCATCTGGCGATGCACTGTTTGGTGGAACCCGATACGCCTTGGCTCGCCGGATTACTTTTTGCTAGTGAGGCCATCCCGCCTTCCTCCTCGCCCCCCGATGGGCAAACCGCACAGAATCCTGAACGGCAAAATCCCGGGGTGTTATTTCTTAATGAGGCCTATCACATCGGCCAGTTGCGGGCGAAACTCGTAGTCTTATCGGCCTGCCAAACCGCATTAGGTCAATTTTACAGAGGCGAAGGGATGGTTAGCTTGACGCGCCCATTCCTGGCGCTTCATGTCCCTACAGTGGTTGCCAGTCTGTGGGCGGTAGAGTCGAAAGCGACCGCTTCGTTAATGGTGGAGTTTTATCGCCAGCGGAAGGCAAACTCTGCCAGCCCATTGTCGGTCAGCGCCGCGCTGCAAGCGGCGCAAATAAAGTTATTGGGTAACCCATCCTATGAGCATCCCTATTTTTGGGCTGCCTTTACACCCATAGGGGCCGACCAATAAAAAGGCGAGGGTTACCCTACGATCATCTTCCTGCAATTTGTTGCAATGCCGGGCGGGGTTTTCTCGTCTTTATAAGAGAGCCAGCCCCCGAGGATTTCAACTGTTGAGAAAGGAGAGAGTATGCCAATTGAAGTCGTTGTTGTACTCGATAGCGGGACCTTAAGTTGTTTGAAAGATACGCCAGATCATTGTGATATTGGATATTTCCAATGTCTCTCCAACTGGCCGGATATCAATGTGTTTGTTGATAGAAAAGGGCAGGATACTTCTGTGCCGAATAAGTTGGGTGCAGGCGCGCGTCTGATTGAAGTTGTGCATAAGGATGCCAGCGGAAGCATGAAGCGGAATGATATCCAACATGCACCAAACTTTGGCTCCTCTTTGCTGAAATTGAGTGACTTGTACGGGCACGATGTCCAGGTTGACTGGAAGAGTATGGATTTTATTCTCCGGTTTTATTCTGGTTACTTTGTTCCGTCAATGGTCAAGCAGAGAGATTTCAAAAAGTATCAGTCGGATGCAAAAAACGGCATGAGTTTTACCGGCGAAAAAGTATCGCTCGACCCCATCGCCCACAACATCGTGGTCTATTTCAATTTGGACGACGGGGAGACCTTTGAGCTGATCGCCGACAATACCACCATTTTGTCCAGTTCATCGCTGGCAGTGAGCCAGAAACTGGTCATTGAAGTTCTCGCGGATAACTCAACCGCAGATAAGTTTTATTGCAGTTGCCTGATGGGTGGCCTGACCGAGTACTGGATGCCCAATCAGGGTGATCCGCCTCCCAATTGTCCGACGCGACCCTGCCCCGGCGATTAACTTTTGACCTCTACAGCTACGGAAGAAAGCGAGCCTTGCGCGGTTGGTTGCGCAAGGCTCGCTTCTAACATTTGACTTCGATTGAGTGATTTCTCCCCGGCCAGGGCCAGCGGCTCTAGTCTTCTTCCGTAGTTCGGATGCGACCTTCCTCCTGCGCCTTCTGGATAATCTTCTGAGTAATCAATGCCGGAACTTCGTCATAGTGATCCAACTCCATCGTATACGAACCGCGCGCCCCCGTGATGGAGTTGAGAGTGGATTGATAGGATAACATTTCCGAGAGCGGCACTTGCGCTTTGACGACCGCCTGCGAGCCTTTCGTATCCATGCCCTGCACTCTGCCGCGCCGCGAGTTGATGTCGCCCAATATGTCGCCCGATACCTCTTGCGGAACCGTGATCTCGACGTTCATTACCGGCTCTAACAACACCCGTTTGACTTTCTCCATCGCGGTGCGAAAAGCTTTTCGTCCGGCTAATTGAAAGGACAAGTCGTCGGAGTCCACCGGGTGATACTTGCCGTCAATCAACTCCACTTTGAAATCAATCATCGGATAGCCCGCTAGCGAGCCGTGTGCCGCCGAATCTTTAATCCCTTTTTCGACTGCCGGTCGCCAGTTTGCCGGAATTGATCCGCCGAAGATTTTATCAACGAACTGGAAGCCTTCGCCGCGCGGCACATCTTGAAAGACGCAAGTTGCTTCGCCGAACTGGCCGCGCCCGCCCGTCTGTTTCTTGTGCCGCCCGACAACCTCTGCTCGCCCTCTGAAGGTCTCCAGATAGGCAACCTTCGGCGGATGCAACTCGACTTCGACGCCGTAACGCTTCTTGAGTTTGTTGACCGCTACCTCGATATGCGTCTGCCCTGAACCCGACAGCAGGAACTCTTTGGTTTGCGGGTCGCGCGTGAAGCGCAGAGCCAAATCTTCTTCCAACATCTTATGAATGGCCTGGGAGAGCTTGTCTTCGTCGTTTCTCGATTTCGGCTCGATTGCGAAGGCGATGGCCGGAGTCGGCAAATTGACTGGGTCATATACAATCTGCGCGGTTTTTTCGGCAAAGGTGTCGCCTGTGGTCGTCTCTTTCAGTTTGGTAACCGCAACGATGTCCCCTGCATGTGCCTCCGTGACCTTCTCCAACGCTTTGCCTTGAATGACGTGCAGTGGGCCGAGCCGCTCTTGAGTGTTTTTATTGACGTTGTAGACGGATGAATCGGCCTTGACCGTGCCGGAAAGAACTTTGAACACCGTGATGCGACCAGCAAACGGATCGGCTATCGTTTTGAAGACGAATGCCGAAAATGGCGCATCGTTTTTCATCTCGCGCTCGATCTCTCCTTCGCTGCCCGGCGCTATGCGACCTTTCACCCTACCTAGCTCATCCGGCGTCGGTACGAGTTCGATGATCTCATTCATCAAGGGCTGCAATCCGATATTTTGCTGCGCTGATGCGACAAAGATGGGAAACAGTCGGCGGTCGCGAACAGCGGCTTTAATGCCGGGAATCAAATCTTCATCGCTCAAGGTTCCTTCAGCAAAGTACTTCTCCATCAACTCTTCGGAAGCTTCTGCGACGACATCAATGATCTTTTCGCGCGCGGCCTCTGCTGCCGCTTGCAGGTTGTCGGGGATTGCCCCTTCCGTCATCTTGCCGCTTTGGTCAGAAGGATAGGTGTAGGCTTTTAGGTGAATGAGGTCAATGACGCCTGAAAAGCTGGCTTCGCTGCCAATCGGGATTTGCAAAGGGACGGCTTCGCGTCCGAAAGTCTCGTTGATATTGGCAACGGCCTGTTCAAAGTCTGCGCGTTCTTTATCGAGCTTGTTGATGACGAGCAGTCGCGGCAAGGCGAATTCATCAGCATATGACCAGGTCTTCTCGGTTTGCACTCCGACGCCGTTGACCGCGTCCACGACGACGAGTGCGGCATCGGCGGCGCGCAAAGCGGCTTTCGCATCGAGAATAAACGCGGCATAGCCGGGCGTGTCAATGATGTTGATCTTTGCGCCTTTCCACTCGCAGTGCGCCAGCGCCGAGTGAATGGAAATCTTTCTGGCTACTTCATCTTCATCATAATCGGTAACCGCGGAGCCTTCGTCTACGCGACCCAAACGGTTCGTGGCGTTCGCATCGAAGAGCATCGCCGAGACCAGCGAAGTCTTTCCCGCGTCGCCGTGACCGACAATGCCAACGTTTCGTATCTCCTTGGTGTCATAAACTTTCATAAGCTCGATGTCCTTTCTGCGTGAAATGATCGGTCAAGCCAGATGCGCTCAGAGGTAGGATGGTTGAGTAAAGGCTCGCGCATCGTGCTTTGCACCAGACTCAGAACGCTGCAAACCTATTGGTTGAATTGCCCGCTCAGACGCTAGCCTGAGCTTTGACCGGCCATCAGCTTATAACCTCAAAAGCCCGTCGCGCAAGTCGAAGGATAGCCTTGCATAACCCCATCAATCACCCTTGGCCAATGGCTCTGCTGAACTCACCCGCAAATGGCGTCGTGCCCCGTCCAATAGCGATTTTTTCGCCTTTTTGCGAAAGTTTTACAAGATTCCCCGATGCAGACACTTTTAATACGAAGGTTTTCGTTGACATCTACGAAAACCTTCGTTTACAGTGGGACGGCTGCGAATTTTCCCTTTGAGGTCAACCGTGAGCGAGACAAATTTACCGCGACCGACGGATGCTGAACTCGCCATTCTGCGGGTGTTGTGGCGATTGGGGGAGGGTACAGTTCGGCAGGTGTACGACGAACTGAATGCTTATCAGCCGACCGGCTATACAACGGTTCTCAAGATGATGCAGATCATGACGGAGAAGGGGCTGGTTCGACGCGACGAAAGCGAACGCACCCATGTGTATGAAGCGAGCCTTCCCGAAGTTGAAACCCAGAAACAGTTGGTCGGCGACCTGTTAGATCGCGCCTTCAGCGGTTCGGCCAGACAATTGGTCTTACAGGCGTTATCGGTCAAGCAAGCCTCGCGTAAAGAGATTGCCCAAATCCGGCAGTTGCTTGATGAATTGGAAGGGGGAGCAAAATGAGCGCCTTCTCGCATCTCTTCGACGAATCGCTGGCGCGGCTGATCGGGTTGGCTTTGTTGCACTTCTTATGGCAAGGCGCTGTCGTCGCCCTTCTTCTGGCGGGCGCAAACGTCGCCTTACGAAATCGCTCCGCCAATCTGCGGTATGCGCTCTCCGGCCTCGCCTTGCTGCTGATGTTGGCGCTGCCAGTTCTCACATTTGGGATTCTGCAACAGGGGGCTGTGAAGGAAGAGGCGCTGTCCAGTACCGCTCTTTTGAGCAACAGGGAATCGGCGACCCACCCTCCGATATTGGTTTCCAAATGGCAGGACTCTCCGGCAGGAGATCAACTGAGTGGTGATGCGTTCCTGCTCCGCTCAAATGAGATTGGCTCGCTAGCGGACGCGCGTAAGCCATGGCTGGAGAGTTGGCGGCAGGACGTTTCTTACTCCTTACCTTGGTTGACCGCTTTGTGGTTTGTCGGCGTGCTCTTTTTATCATTGCGAATGGTAGGCGGTTGGCTATACACCCAGCGAGTAAAGACCATTGGCGTCCAGCCTGTAAACGAGGGATGGAGTGCTGGCTTAACAAACTTGTGCCAACGCCTGAAAATTTCGCGCTCCGTGCAACTGCTGGAATCGGCATTGGTTCAAGTGCCGACGGTGATCGGCTGGTTGCGGCCAGTGATTTTATTGCCCATCAGTGCGCTCACCTCGCTAACCCCGCAACAACTGGAAACCATACTGGCGCATGAACTGGCACACATTCGTCGCCATGACTATGCAGTGAATTTGGTGCAATCGCTGATCGAAATCCTGCTCTTTTATCACCCGGCTGTGTGGTGGGTATCTCGACAGATGCGCCTTGAACGCGAATTATGCTGTGATGATCTGGCGGTCGAAGTCTGCGGCGATGCCTTCACCTATGCGCGGGCTCTGACCCGAATGGAAGAGTTACGCAACCCGGCCCCGCACCTGGCAATGGCGGCGACTGGCGGCGCTCTGTTGCAGCGCATAGAACGCCTGCTCGGTGTGGTGCCACAAAAACCGGATGACTCTTCTGCGTGGCTAGCCGGAATGGTTGCCTTTACGGCCCTGTCAGCCATCACACTGGCAGCGCATTTTACTCTGCTTCCTGCGGCCATAACGGCTGCCGGTCCGGCTAGCCCGCAACCTGCCGTTTTATCAGAGGAACCTGAAAGGCTTGTCAATCAAGCCAAGACCTTCATGACTCCGACGGCCAAAGATCGTCAAGCCGATGAGCCTGGCCTGTCGGGCGATGCCGATGACGCCACAATCCTCGCAGCCGTTGCGCCTTCTGCAACCACTGCGGAGACGGTTGGTCAGGAGGAAGGCAAGCAAGAAGGTAAAGGGTCGGAGTCGGGTGATTATCTCAGTCAACTGGCGGAACTTGGTTACGTCAATTTGAAAGTGGATGAGCTGATCGAATTGAAAAATTATGCCGTCACCCCTGCTTTCATCAAAGGCTTGCAAGCGCAAGGCTATGCCAACCTCTCCGTCAAACAGTTAATGGCATTGCGAAGCTACGCGGTAACGCCCGAATGGATTGCCGAGATGAAAGGCGCGGGGCTGTCTTCGCTGTCACCCGAAATGCTTACACGGTTGCGTGCCTATAGTGTGAGCCCTGCTTATGTAAAAGCCCTGCGCGATGCGGGCTACAAAGATGTCACTCCCGAACAGGTGATTCGACTGGCAGCGTCGGGCGTGCGCCTGATTGATACGAACCACCCGGACGCCAGCGTCATTCATTTGACGCGCCCCGGCGTTGCGGTAATTCGTGCCGACAGTGAGGAAGCGAATCGTAACAACGACCTCAAAGAGTTTCAGGAAGCGGGGCTTACAAATCTCTCTCTTGAAGATTTAATCCTCGCACGCACACACAACGTTAGGCCTGCCTTTGTCAAAGAGCTGAAGCAACTTGGCTACAGTAACCTTACGATAGAGCAACTGGCGCGGGCGCGCGATCACGGAGTCACGCCGAATTTCATCCGTGATTTGCAGGCGCTCGGCTATACGGGAGTAACGCTCCAAGAGTTGATCCGCGCACGCGATCATGGAGTGCTGCCGCCATTCGTTCGAGAGTTCAAGAGCGCCGGGTATGACAATCTCTCGCTAGAGCAACTGATACGCCTGCGCGATCACGGCGTGACCGGCGCTTACAGCAACATCATTAAGAGCGCCGGGTATGAAAGCGTCTCTGTTGAGCAACTGATTCGCTTGCGCGACCACGGCGTCTCGGCGGAATTTTTGCAGAAAGTAAAAACCCGCAGGTTCAAAGACCTGTCGGTTGACCAACTCATCCGGCTGCGAGATGCCGGTATCTTAGACTGAAATCTACAACTCGGAGGATACCAATATGGTGAGCTTGTCTGCGACGGGCAAGAAAGTAGCTGTGTCTCTGATCGTGATCTGTATTGTGCTGCTCGGCTGCATAAACGTTTCGACGGAGGCCTTTCAAAAGACATTTACCGGGCAATGGACAATCGAATTCAAGCCGGACAGCGACAAAATCCACCTCTCGTTGCGCTACAGCAGGAATAACGATTCTGATTGGGGCTACTCGCAAACTTCGCGTTTAGCGGTGCGCGAACAGTTGCAAGGGCTCAGTCCGCAAGCGGTTGCATCGAACGGCAGCGCCGTGCAGTTTCAGATCAAACGCGATGCTGGAACGCTCAATTGCGAAGGGTGGTTCCGAGACGGCAAAGGTTCCGGGCACTTCACCTTTGTCGCCAATCGCGCCTTTGCCGCCGACCTCAAACGCTTCGGCTATGACCTGCCAACGGAAGAGCAGCAGTTTTATCTCACGCTCAGCGATGTCAGCCTCGAACTCGTCAGCGAGCTTAAAGCGCAAGGCTATGAGCAGACGACGATTGACGAGTTGGTGCGGGTTGGCAATCACGGCGTCAGTCTGGAGTATATTCGCGGACTCGGAGCAATGGGCTACCGGTTGAAGGAGGTGAGCGCCTTGGTTCGCATGCGCGATCATGGCGTCTCGCTCAACTTCATTAAAGAGCTTGCCGCGCTCGGTTACGATCAAGTGCCCGCAGAAAAATTGGTGCGGACGCGCGATCACGGCGTCACCCCGGAATTCATCAAAGGCATTCTTGAAGCCGGATTCACACGCCCTGAATTGGAAGAATTGGTGCGCGTGCGCGATCACGGCGTCAGCCCCTCATTCATTAAGGAGATTCGGGAACTGGGTTACGCCAACCTGACGTTAGAACAATTGGTTCGCCTGCGCGATCATGGCGTCTCGCCGGATTTTATCGAAACCATCAAGCAATCCGGTTATGGCAATGCGACGGTCGAACAATTGGTTCGCCTGCGCGATCACGGCGTCAACGGAGAGTACATTCAACGCCTGAAATCGAAGGGCATGACGAATCTGTCTATCGAAGAGATCATTCGCCTGCGCAATCACGGCATTGACTAAAACCGCCACCTGTTTGTCGCCCGACGGTGCGCGCAAAGTGGTCACCTCAGTTGTGCTCGCCGTCGGGCTAGATGATGACTTAGCCTCAATCGCTCACCCTCTTCAAGCGGCAGACTGTCCCGGCTCTCTGTCGCTTTATGAAAGTTCAGCTTGCAAGGAGCACGAACCGAAGCCATGCGATTTTCAAAACTCGGAGCCTTGATTCTCTTGCTCGGTATTCTCCTCTCTCTCAATCTGTCTGCCGTCGCGCAGCCTGATGACCTGACCAAGAAGTTGGACGCTTACTTAGCCGCGCGCACGGAACTCGGACGATTTAGCGGCGCGGTGTTGATCGTCAAAGGAGGAAAGATCATCCTTCGCAAAGGCTACGGCTATGCGGATATGAAGAAGAAGGTTCCCTTTACTCCCGAAACCCAACACGCCGTCGCTTCGATCTCGAAGATGTTCACCGCGATGGCAGTGCTCAAACTGCGCGAGCAAGGCAAACTGCGATTGGAAGATTCCATCTGCAACTATCTGGATGATTGTCCGCCGACTTGGCAGCCCATCACCCTTCTTCATCTCATTCGCCATACCTCCGGCATCCCCGATTATGAAGAGATGTTAGACCTCGGCTCAGATAAATATCTGGAGTTTATGAGGCAGCCCGATGCCTCTTTGCAGATCATTGCGCTGGCGAAAAAGCAGCCGTTGCAGTTCACTCCGGGCGAAAAGTTTCGCTACTGTAATACCGGCTATGTTTTGCTGAGCGCCATCATTCAAAGAGTCAGCGGCCAATCGTTCGAATCCTTCGTAGCGAAAACCCTCTTACAGCCAGCAGGCATGACGCATTCGAACTTTTTCAGCGCCGAATATGAGCCGAAACATCTGGCCAGCGGCTACACCCATGGCGATTTGGGTTGGGCGAAGAATTTGGCGGGTTTCTCACTCACCGAAGGCCTGCTCACCAAGTTGCCGCATCTGCCGCCGCGTCAGATGGCCGGGCAGGGAGGGCTCTATAGCACGCTCGATGACCTCTACCGTTGGAGCCAACTGATGGATGGCAGCCGATTGATAACCGAGAAAGTGGCGACCGAGGTTTACACTCCGGGTTTGAATGGATATGGCTATGGCTGGTTCATTGATAAGGCTTTTGGGCATCGCCGGTTTCGGCATAATGGCATTCTTCCGGGCTACGTTTCGAACTTTGTGAAGTTTCCTGACGAGCAGCTTACCCTCATCATCTTTTCGAATCTGGATCGCGTGCGCCTGACCAATATCACGCGCGACCTGACCGCAATCGTTATGGGCAACCCTTACGATTTGCCGGTACGCGGTACGGTTGTCACTCTGAACCAAACAGAAATCGCACGACTCGAAGGCGAGTACAAGATGACGGACGGCAGCCGGGTGACGATTCGTAAAGAGCCGGATTATCTGATTGCCGAGCAGACAGGTCAATTTATCGCCGGGTTGATTCCGCTCTCTGCGACGGAGTTTTATTTTCCTCTTGTTGACGGAAAGGTGACCTTCACCCTCGATGCCAGTGGCAAGGTAGTCAGAATGAATATGCGCTACAGCGGCGAAGATCACATCGCTGAACGCCTTCACCCGTAGGGACAGCCATAACGAGAGAGCCGATGACCGCGTGTGAGCTTTAGCCCGCGGTTGCGGTTTGTACATGGTTGGTCAGCGTTCCCAGCCCGGAGATTTCGATCTCCATGACATCGCCGGATTGTAGAAATACGGGCGGCCTGCGCGCTACGCCGAC
>CAYXVU010000195.1:0-11594 GCA_964468725.1 uncultured Clostridia bacterium | reverse complement strand
AGATGGCGCGCGCAACTGCGCGCCTGTCTCCGGCAAGTATCTTTTCGATCATCTCGTCGCTACGGTTTTATCTGAAAGCCTGGCGCTCTGCTGAGGGCTGAACTCTGCCGGTTCCCCTAGGTTAGGCGCGAAGTAACTGTCTGGCGATCACCACCCGCTGGATTTCGCTCGTCCCTTCACCGATGGTGCAGAGTTTGGCGTCGCGCCAGTATTTTTCCGCCGGATAATCCTTGATGTAGCCGTAGCCGCCATGAATCTGTACGGACTCTTCGGCCACGCGCACGGCCACTTCGCTGGCGAAGAGTTTGGCCATCGAAGACTCTTTCGTGGTGTTCTTCCCTTCGTTCTTCAGCACCGCCGCGCGATAGGTGAGCAAGCGCGCCGCTTCGATTTGGGTCGCCATGTCGGCGAGCTTGAATTGGATTGCCTGATATTCGGCAATCGGTTTGCCGAATTGGGTGCGCTCTTTGGCGTATTTCAAAGCCGCTTCGTAGGCTCCCTGTGCAATGCCGACAGCTAGCGCGGCAATCGAGATTCGTCCGCCGTCGAGGACTTTCATGGCTTGGATGAAACCCTGACCCGCTTCGCCAATCAGGTTCTCATCGGGGACAACGCAATCATCAAAAACGATCTGCGCCGTGTCGCTGGCGCGCATGCCGAGTTTGTTCTCTTTCTTGGCGATAGAAAACCCTTTGGTGCCGCGTTCGACGATGAAAGCCGAAATGCCGTGTGTGCCAGCCGTGCGGTCAGTGATAGCGAGTACTACAGTCGTTTGAGCAAAGGTTGCATTGGTGATGAAGTTTTTCGACCCGTTGATGACCCACCCGCCATTATGCTGGATAGCCGTCGTTCTCATCGAACTGGCATCAGAGCCGGAACTCGGTTCCGTCAGCCCCCAAGCGGCGAAATGCTCGCCACGTGCCAACGGTGCTAGATACTGGCGTTTTTGTGCATCATTAGCCGCAATATCCAGATGGCCGGAGCCCAGCGAGTTATGCGCGGCAATGGCCAGTGCTATGGACGGATCAACGCGTGCCAACTCTTCGATGACGACGGCGTATTCCACATAACCGAGTCCAGCGCCGCCGTAGACTTCAGGGACTAAGACGCCCATCACGCCAATTTCGGCGAACTGTTCGCGCAATTCGATGGGGAAATGCTGAGACTCGTCCCACTCCGTAACATGGGGTTTCAATTCCGCTTCTGCAAATTGCCTGACCGTTTGTTGGATTTGTCGCTGATCTTCGCTTAACTCAAAATTCATCTGCTTCCTCCGATGATAACCGGCAACCTGATGATCGCATTTTGTTAGGTGAGCGATTGCCGACTCACAAGAAACAGGGATTTTACACGGCGAAAAGAAAAAAAGCATGCGGCGGGCGCAGGGTTGGTTGCTCCCCAGTCAGGAACGTTTGCGGATTGATGGGCGCGGTTTGACTGGCGTCTCTTCCCGAAAGAACCGGTTGACCTCTTTGCTGTTCAACTCGCGGTGCTTGCCGATGGGCAGCCCTTTATCGGAGAGGTGGCCGATAGCAACCCGCTTGAGTTTGGTGACCGAATGGTGAATGGCATCGAACATCTTGCGGATCTGTTGGTTCTTGCCTTCGCGGAGAATCACTTCGTACCAACTGTTGCCGCCTTCGGGCGTGCGTTCGAGCAAACCAATATCGCAGGGGGCAAGCCGTTTGTCATCCAATGTAATGCCGCGCCGCAGACGGGCGATCTGTTCTTCCGTCGGCAGACCTTTGACTTTTACGTGATAGACCTTATTGACTTGCCCTGCGCTGGTGAGCCGTTTGGTCAACTCGCCGTCGTTGGTGATAAGGATAAGACCCTCGGTGTTGAAATCGAGACGCCCGACAGGGTGCAACCCGCGTCGCAGCGAAGCGGGCAGCAAATCCATGACCAGCGGCCTCTGTTTTGGGTCAGACACCGATGAGAGGTAGCCGCGCGGTTTGTTGACGAGGAGATAGATTTTGCTGCGCGCTGCCAGTTTCGGATTGATGAGTTTGCCGCGCACTTTGATGTGGTCGCGTTCGGGGTCGGCTTTGCTGCCGAGTTCGGTAACCCGTTTGCCATTGACTGTCACGTCACCGTTGAGAATCAACTCTTCGGCTCCGCGACGCGACGAAATCCCGGCGGCGGCGATGATCTTTTGCAACCGCTCTTTGGTCGGTTGCCGGGAGTCGGTGCTTGATGGTCGGTTGCTTGCAGAAGGAGAAGCAATCGAAGGCGATTTTCTTTTCATGGCGATTACTATCAGCGTGAGGCCATCTGCCAATTCGGTGCGGAGTCTCTACGAACTGGCGAGAGAGGCTTACCCGTTCATCACGTCTTCGAAGTCTTCGAGACTCGGCAGTTCGGCGAGGTCGTTGAGGCCGAAGTGGATCAAAAATTCCTTTGAGGTGCCGTACATCATCGGGCGACCAACGACCTGTTTGTGGCCTTTGGGGACGATCAAGCGACGGTCGAGCAACGTCTTAATGGCAGAGGTCGAAGTCTTGCCGCGAATTTCGAGGATTTCGGGAATCGTGATTGGCTGTTTGTAGGCGATCACCGCCAGTGTTTCGAGGGCCGCAAGAGAGAGTCGGGCCGACGGTTGCGACTTCAAATAGCGGCGCACGTATTCGTTATATTCCGGTCGCGTGGCGATGCGATAGCCGCCCGCCAGTTGTTGCAAAACCAGACCGGAATTGCGCTCATTGAATTCGGCTTCGAGTTGCTGACAGGCTGCCTCGATTTCAGCAGCCTCTTCTTCCTTGAGCAAAGCGGCAATTTGGCGCACGGTGATTGGTTCTTCGGAGACGAAGATCAGCGATTCGATGATGGGTTTGAGTTCTTCAATGGTCATAAGAAAAACGAAACGGTGTCAGGCGGTTGTTTGTTGTGATGCCACATCTGTTTTATAGCCGGAAACAGATGCGTATGATCTGAAATCTGACACCGGATTAGTCACTTTCTCTATCTTCGCGTTGCACGAGCAGAATGTCGCCGAACATTTCCGCCTGTTCGAGGCGCATAACCTGCTCTTTGACAAGTTCGAGCAAGGCTAAAAAGACTAGCACCATTTCGCGTTTGGTACGCGCTCGCTCGAACAGTTCGCGCGCCCCCACCCTTCCGTCGCGTTGCAGCCGCGTTTTGATCTCAACAATCTTTTCGGCCATGCTGATCTCTTCGCGAGCGATTTCAATTTCGGTGATGGCGCGTTTGCGATCCAGCACCTCTTTGAAGACTTCAAATAACTGGAATACGGTTGCCGAAATTTCTGGATTGTTCTGGTCGCTCTCCGTCTGCCCGCGCGAATAGATAGCCGCTTGAATGGTTGCGCGTTGATGCAGCATGTTGGCTGCCGCTTTGAATTTCTGATGTTCGAGCAGTTGATAGACCAACTCTCGACGCGGGTCGGCGCTCTCCTCTTCGCTGACGTTGGGGTCGCGCGGCAGCAGCATCTGCGATTTGATGTGGATGAGGGTGGCCGCCATCACTAAAAACTCGCCCGCGACGGCTATGTCGAGTTCCTGCATGGTTCGCAGATAGTCAAGGTATTGCTCGGTGATGCGGGCAATGGGGATGTCATAAATCGAGACTTCCTCTTTGCGAATCAAGAAGAGTAGAAGATCGAGCGGCCCTTCGAAGATTTCGAGTTTGACTCGATAAGTCTCTTCGTCGCTCGCAAACTCCGCACCCGGTTCATACGATTTGGCGATGGCTTCTTCCATAAAACGATTTAGCCACGAATGACGTAGCCACTGATTGATCTCCTATTCCCAACTCATTTTGATGGCGCGGCGCACTTCCATCATGGTCTTTTCGGCTTCGGCGCGGGCGCGTGACGAACCCTCTTCGATGACGGCAAGCACTTGATCGGGATGTTCGCGCAGTTGGCGGCTCCGTTCGGCAATCTCGCCGTAGCGCGCAAGGATCGAATCGGCAAGCGCGCGTTTGCGGTCTACGCAGCCGATGCGCGCCTGACGGCAATCGTCATCGAATTGATCGGCGATCTCGGCGCTGACGAAGTAACGGTGCATCTGGCAGACATCGCAACTTTCCGGATGTCCGGGGTCAGTGCGCCGGATGCGCGTGCGGTCGGTAATCATCTGCCGCGCCTTTTCGCGCACCGTCTCTACGGAATCAATCAGGTAGATGGCATTGTTGTAACTCTTCGACATCTTGCGTCCGTCCGTACCCGGCAGCGTCAGCACTTCCGTGTGCAACTCTTGCGGTTCGGGAAAGACAGGGCCGAAAAAGTTATTGAAGCGGCGTGCAATTTCGCGCGTCAGTTCGACGTGCGCCGCTTGATCTTTGCCGACCGGCACGTAATTGGCCTTATACATGATGATGTCGGCGGCTTGCAGCACCGGGTAGCCCAAGAAGGCATAATTGCCGATGTCTTTTTCGGTGATATTTTCGCGCTGCTCTTTGTAGGTCGGCACGCGCTCCAACCAACCGAGCGGCGTGACAGAAGACAAGATCAGATGCAGCTCGGCGTGTTCGCGCACCAGCGATTGCACAAAGATAGTGGATTTCTGCGGGTCGAGTCCGGCGGCCAGCCAATCGCTCACCACGTCGAGGGTGTTCTGCTTGATCTTGCTGGTGTCGGCGTAGTCGCTGGTCAGCGCGTGCAAGTCGGCGATGAAGAAGAAGCAGTCATATTCGCCGGAGTTTTGCAGCTTGACCCAGTTCTTGAGCGCCCCTTCGTAATTGCCGAGATGCAGATTTCCGGTCGGGCGCATCCCGCTAACGATGCGTTTCTTTTTCTCACTCACTTCGTTTTGCTCCGTCTGTGCATTAGAGAGGCGCGCCTACTAAAACTCTGAGGAATTGAATAATCGGACCGAAGATTGCGCCAAAGACTCCAATCCACATCAATCCGTAGAGCAGAATCATTCCAAATGGTCGAATCTGACTGTAAGCTTCTGCCATCTGTGTCGGTAACAAACTCTCTAGCACATGACTGCCATCGAGCGGCGGAATCGGAATGAGGTTGAAAATTCCTAACGACACATTCAAGACCAGCATGATGGAGAGGAACTTTGCCAGCGGTTCCATGAAGGCCGCTTGCCCAGGGAAGGGAACGACCATATTAAAGTATCCGCCGTTAGGAATCAGGATACTACTGGAGATTAAAATTTTGATGACAATCAGCGTACCGGCTGCCAAGATGAAATTGCTGATCGGCCCGGCTGCCGAAACGCTGATGTTCGCTTTGGTTTTATCGCGCCAGCGTAGCGGATTGGTCTCGACAGGTTTGGCGAATCCAAGTAAGGGGAAGCCGGAGATAAAACTGATAATGGGAAACAACACCGTGCCGATGGGGTCAATATGGGCCAACGGATTCATGGTGATGCGCCCTTGTAGGCGACCGGTATCGTCACCGAATCGTTCAGATGTCCAGGCGTGCGCGGCTTCGTGAAAAGAGAGCGAAAAGAGCAGCACGATAAACCAAATCAGTAAGTTTCCAACGTCAATATTTCCCACCTTCGTTACCCCTCACGGCGCAGTAAATTCATCGGCGAGTCAACGCTACCACCTGCCTAATAGGCTGTCAAACACAGCTTATTTTTTCATGGAGATTAATCAAGGAGAGCGGCTTGCCAACCTTAAAACGGCCAATACCCTTCTATGTTTAGAGGGATGCGGAACAGTTCACGATTCGATGCGATGATCATATTGCCTTTGTCATCAAAACAGAGTCCGACAAGGGCGACGCCCGCAACGAAGACTTCGGCTTCGGCGTCAGGCGTGATCTTGATAATTCCGCGATGTCCGTGCCGACTCGCCGCCACATAGAGATTGCCTTGCCGATCAAAAGCCAGCCCTTGCGGACGCCCTAAGCCGGTGAAGAAGCGGCTCACCACCCCATCGCGGCTGATTCGCATAATCGAATCGAAGGTCGAAAGCGTCGGCCCGGTCACATATAAATATCCGTCCGGCCCGAATGCCAGGTGATAGGCCGACACGCTTGGTTCGAGCGTCGCAAAGGTCGTTGCATCGCCGAGGCTATCTACCAAGTAGATCGTGCCATTGCGGTCGCCGACATACATCTTGCCTTCGGCGTCAAACGCGATGCCGGTTGCCATGCCGAGATCGTGCGCGAACTCTTCGGCTTCTTTGAATGGGGTGATGCGATAGACCGAGCTGTCATACCGACTGGTAACGAACAGTTCGCCTTCCGGCTCGAAGGCCAGCCCCGTTGGATTCATCAGGTCGGTGACAAAGGGTTCGCTCTCTCCGTCGGCAGTGATCTTGTAAACCGACACGTCAACTTTTTGTCCGCGCGTCCCCGATAGCGTCGTGTAGATGGCGCCGCTATCCCGGTCATAGGCGGGGTTGGCAACCGGATGCAAATTTTCCGCGATCTTTTGACCGGCGATGAAGGGATAAGCGTTGCTAACCTGATCGTCTGTGGCAATCGTGACGGTCGTTTCGCTCCCCTCAAAGACGGCATTGGCCGGAACCGGCGCAATGACGCGCGCTGGCGTCACGCCGACGGGTCGGCTGACGGTCATGCCGAATTTCACCTGCACCTGCTCGTATCTCGAAAAGGTAAAATCGCTGCATTCGATGATGACCTCGCCGCCTTCCACTCCTGCACCTGGCGAGATGTTCGCAATCTTTGGATTCGGCATGCTCTACCTTCCTTGCCCTTCGGGCTTCGTTGATTGATCGAGAATCATATTATGCCCGCTGTTGCTTGTCCAATGTGCGGGTTCTGCCGGTAAGCGGAGCGGATGACATGCAGGCAGGGTTGGTGTATGATCTCGCGCGCTGAATTCCTATCGGAGCAGCAGCAGTTTTCCCACTCCAATGAAGGGGGCAAGCGATGACAGATACCAGGCTATTGGTCGGCAAATCGGCCATCGTGACCGGTTCGGGGCGCGGCATCGGCAAAGCGATTGCGCACCTCTTCGCCGCGCACGGCGCCGCCATTGTCATCAACGATATTGATGCGGATGTTGCAGAAGCGACGGCCAAAGAGATAACCGATAGCGGCGGGCAGGCAGTCGTTTGTGCAGGCAGCGTTACGGATGTCGAATTTCCTGATCGCGTCGTCAATACGGCTGCTGAAGCCTTCGGCGGCCTCGATATCCTTGTCAACAATGCGGGCTATACGTGGGACAGCGTCATTCAAAACATGACAGACGAGCAATGGCACGCAATGGTTGATGTGCATCTGACCGCGCCATTTCGCATCATCCGCGCCGCCACTCCGTATATGCGGGAAGTCGCCAAAAAAGAGATCGCCGAAGGTAAGCGCGTGCATCGCAAAATCATCAATATCTCTTCGACCTCTGGGGTCGCGGGCAATGCCGGACAGGTGAACTATTCGGCGGGCAAGATGGGCATCGTCGGGGTCACCAAGACAATGGCCAAAGAGTGGGGACGCTTCAATATCAATGTCAATGCGGTTGCCTATGGCTTCATTGAAACTCGCCTGACACAAGCGAAGGAGAAGCAAGAGAAGATCGTGCGGGGTGATAAGGAGGTTGAACTCGGCATCCCCGACGCTATGCGGAAGATGGCGGCCAACTTCATTCCGCTCGGTCGCGGCGGCACGCCCGAAGAGGCCGCCGGGCCGGTATTATTTCTCGCCTCGCCGCTTTCAAATTATGTGAGCGGCGCCGTTTTGTTGGTCACTGGCGGCTCATATGTATAAACCAAATTTGCCGAACTCAACAGTCTCTCCCCGTTCTTATCTCCAAAGGTGGTGCTCGATGACAAGGTTATTCTTTCGCCAGTATTTGTTTCTCTTTGGGTTGTGTCTGGGTGGTATTTTGCTGACTGCCCCATCCGTCTCTGCCCAACGAATCATCTTACCTAGCTTTGAAAAATCGCAACTCGGAAACTCTGAATCGGATGCTCGAATAGAGACGAACCGAACCGATCAACCACCGGCGCGCGCGTTGACAATTCAAACCCCTCCGACGCGGGCGTCAAGGGGCACTAATGATTTTTTCAAAGACCTGCTCCGCGATCAAAAACGTATCTGGACAAGCCCCTTTCGGCTCCAAAAGAAGGATTGGCAATGGCTGGTTCCGCTCACCGCACTGACCGTGGTTACGGTAGCGACGGATGACGGAGTCTCCGACCGCATTGTTCGCAACGAAGAGGCCTTCGAGGTCAGCCCGGACATCTCGAAACTTGGGTCGGGCTATGTGACATTCGGAGCCGCCGGATTGATGGTTACGCTCGGCGGGTTGACGGGGAATCAAAAGGTAAAAGAGACCGGCATCCTGAGCGCCCAAGCATTGATTC
The DNA here is from genome assembly GCA_964468725.1 of uncultured Clostridia bacterium. GTDB lineage: Bacteria > Acidobacteriota > Blastocatellia > UBA7656 > UBA7656 > CAYXVU01. The sequence goes on along the minus strand of CAYXVU010000195.1, from coordinate 3,338 downwards.
ATACAAACCTTGTCGTCGGTGGAATCAAGTTGTTGGTGGGTCGTCAAAGGCCGGTGACTGATGAGGAACATAATCCGGGCGTGCTGAAAGTGCACGGCAAATTTTTAGGCCGTGATGACTCCTTTCCCTCCGGCCACTCGGCCAGTATTTGGGCGTTGGCGACGGTCATCGGCGAACAGTATCGCAATAAACCCTTGATTCGCTTCAGCGCCTATGGGGTTGCAACCGTCGTCGGACTGGCCAGACTGACCGGCGGAAACCATTTCCCGTCAGATGCCTTGGTGGGCAGCGCCATCGGTTATTTGATCGGACGCTATACGATTCGTCGGTATAGTTCGTTTCAAGAGCACCCGATGCCTATCATTACGCCTTACATCAGCCATCGCACCCGCACCTATGGCGTAAGTGCGTCGGTGAAGTTTTGATTGAAGAATCGTGCCGCTCACTTTCTTGCCCTGTGTGGAAGGCGTATGATAGACCCCTACTGTTGCCCGTCGAGGGTTCAATCTCTCAGTGGAGCATTTTGCACGCCAATCCGATGAGGAGAAGACTATGAAAATCAGCCGTCCGCTTGTCGCCGCGTTCCTGATCGCCCTTTTCTGGATGCCGTTATCGCCACTGCCACGCGCCGCGCAGGCACAGATAAAAATCGCTGCCCTCGAAAAAGTTGCGCGCTCAGTGACGATTTACCGCGACAAATACGGCGTTCCGCACGTTTATGGTCCGACCGATTACAGCGTCATGTTCGGCTTCATCTATGCGCAAGCCGAGGACAATTTCTGGCAAATCGAAGACAGTTATATTCAAGCCGTCGGTCGCGCCTCGGAACTCTACGGCGAGAAGTCACTCGATTCCGATCTCATCAATCGCGCCCTTGAAATTGTCAAACTATCGAAAGCCGATTATGAGAAGTCCAGCCCGCAGGTCAAACAGATGTGTCAGGCGACGGCGGACGGACTCAATTTCTTTCTGGCGAAAAACCCGCAGATCAAGCCGCGACTGATTACCCAATTCGAACCTTGGCACCTATTCGCTTTCGGTCGCTTCGCGCAGTATCAACTCTTCATCTACCGCCGCGCAGGCATCCGCGATCAAGAGATTCGCTCAGCGGTTCAAGAGGTCAAAGCCGGTGGGAAACTGAGCGCCGTACCGCCTGCCCCGCAAGACGATTTGGCTGAAAATTTTGCCGACGACGCATGGGATGCGGGACAGATCGGTTCGAATATGTGGGCAGTGACTCCGACAAAGAGCGCCTCGGGGCGCGCCTTACTCTTCATCAACCCTCATCAGCCCTTCTTCGGGCCGGGACAATGGATCGAAGGTCACGTGCATAGCGATACGGGTTGGAATATGTCGGGTGCAACCTTCCCCGGTTCGCCCTTTCCTTCGCTCGGTCACAACGACCATCTCGGTTGGAGTCACACAGTCAACATCCCTGACATCATGGATGTGTGGGTCGAAAAGTTTGACGACACGAAAAACCCGTTGAACTATAAATATGGCGACACCTATCGTGCCGCAACTCAATGGACAGACGCAGTGACGATCAAAACCGAGAAAGGAAGCGAAACCCGCACTTATCAGTTTCGCAAGACCCATCACGGCCCCATCGTCGCCGTGCGCGACGGGAAACCGATGGCCGTGCGGATGGCGAAGTTCGAAAGCTCAGGCGTATTGGAGCAACGCTATTTGATGGGGAGAGCCAAGAACTTGAAAGAGTTCAAAGCGGCGATGGCGCGCGTTGCCGTGCCGATGTTCAACACCATGTATGCAGACCGCGAGGGCAACATCTGGTATCTCTATAACGGCGCGGTTCCGGTGCGCGATACCAAATACGATTGGTCGAAACCCGTAGACGGCAGCGACCCCGGAACCGAGTGGAAGGGCTATCACAAAATGGAAGAGTTGCCGCAGGTCGAAAACCCGCCGTCCGGCTACACCCAGAACTGTAACGCCACTCCGTTTCTGGCAACCGATGAAGGGAAGGGCAACCCTGATGCCGCAAAGTTTCCAGCCTATATGGTCGGCGAAAAAGACAATGCCCGCTCGCGCATCTCGCGCCGCCTTCTGTCAAAGAAAGATAAGTTCACTTTTGACGAATGGGCGAAAGCCGGATTCGACACGACGGTGATTGAGGCCGAGACGCAAATTCCGCCTCTGGTTGCTGAGTGGGAGAAGTTGAAAGCCTCTGATCCGGCACGCGCCGACAAGTTAGCGGAAGCGATCAACGCCCTCAAGTCATGGAACGGGGTAAGCACGGTTGATAGTGTCCCGATGACCCTCTTTACCTTGTGGTTTTACACCAGTCTGCAACCGGCGGCGCAGCGTTTGGTAAAAGACAATCCCTACCCGAAGATCGCCGTGTTCGAATACATCCTCGGTGACTTGGCGAAGAAGTGGGGAACCTGGCAAGTGGCCTGGGGTGACATCAATCGCATCCAGAGGGTGCACACCAGCGGCTCGATGGAACCGTTCAGCGATGACAAGCGCAGTCTGCCGGTTGCCGGTGGCCCCGGCGATCCGGTCGGCATGGTGTTCAACTTTTATTCGCCCGAAGCCAAAGGGCAAAAGCGCCGCTATGGCGTTGCCGGACACTCCTTCGTCAGCGTCGTCGAATTTGGCGCACAAGTGCAAGCGCGTTCGGTCTTACAATTCGGGCAGAGTCACGATCCGAGTTCGCCTCACTATTTCGACCAAGCCGAGTTGTATGCCAAGCAGCAATTCAAGCCCGCCTGGTTCACGCTGACCGAGATCAAAGCGAACCTCGCGCGCGCCTATCGCCCTGGCGAAGAAGTCACACGCGCTGCCGGGAAGTAAGGCTCCGCCGCGAACGCGTGTTGCGTGCGTGAAGTTTAAGAAGCGGATCAATCAAATTCGGGGGTTCAAAGTTCCGACTGTCAGCGGGGTTTTGTCGCTCGACGAAATCCAGTTCGAAGTCGGAGCTTTGAACCCCCGCGCTACATTCTCAGTAAGGAAGTGTGTATGGAAAAACGATTCAAAGTTGTTTTGGTTTTCATCACCCTTTTGCTTTCTGCGACTGCTCAGGCGCAAGGTCAATGGCCGACGAGGGGCTGGCCGACTGCGAATCCGGCTTCGGTTGGACTCGACGGCAAAATACTGGCGGCGCTAGACGCGGATATTTCTAACGGCAAGTACGGCTATGTGGACAGCTTGCTTATCATTCGGCATGGCAAACTCGCGTTTGAGCGTTCTTATCAACACGATTACGCCAAAATCTATGGCGAACAAGCAAAGAAGCCGAGTGCGCTCAATTCCCTTGATCCGGCAGGTCAGTACAATTATTTCAACTCGTGGTGGCATCCATTCTACCGTCGCGG
>CAYXVU010000194.1:0-11717 GCA_964468725.1 uncultured Clostridia bacterium | reverse complement strand
TGTCCGAGAAAAGTCGCCAGAATCGGGATTTCGTAGGTCACTCCGCCGCCGCCGCGAAAGACCGTCTTGCCCTGTCCCCAGGGGTCCCAAACGACGCCGATGCGCGGCGCAAAGTTATTCCGGTCGCGCTCATACGGTCTGTCAATGTTGACGCCGACTTGTTGCAAACCGACATTCGGGTCGAAGTTGCCAAGCAAGTCATCGCGGTCTTTCATCACGCCGTTGAAGTCATAACGCAATCCCAGATTGAGGGTCAGCGTCGGGCTGACGCGCCAGTCGTCTTGCACAAACGCGCCGAACGAATTGAGGCTGACGTGCCGCAACGAGTCGCCAACAAAGATATCGCCGCGATCCGGCTCGCCCGCCAGAAAATCTTGAAGCGGCGTGCTGCCGTCAAAGGCATTGCCGCCGCGTTGAAAGCGTATGCGCCCTTTGCCGCGCCGGTTGCGCAGATTGACTGTCGTGCCATGGCGAAACTCCCCGCCGAAGCGGAGATTATGTTTGCCGAAGTTGTAAGCGAGATTATCGGCAAATTGATAGGTTTGGTTCGGCGTCGTCAGCAACGGCCAACCGCTGTTGCCGCCAAGTTGCGTGAAGCCGCCGATCAAGATTGTCGGCATGCCGAAATTCACCGGGTCGGAGACGCCCGTGTTGATGCCGTAGGTCTCCGCCGGATTCAGTTGATTGTCTACAGTAAGAATCGCTTGCCAGAAGCGATTGAAGCCGAACTTCGCCTCATTGCTCCACTGCGCACTCGGCGTCCAAATATAGTTGAAGCCTAAGACCTGTGCGCGCAGATCGGATTGCGAACGCCATTCGGGTCTGAGAACGGCAAAGTCCTGCTCTTGCTGCAAGCTATCGCCAAAGAAATATCGCCCCGACAGGTTATGCTGATCGTTGATGTGATGATCTACCTTGATGATGAAATTATCCATGCGGTTGGTGTTCGGAAAACCTGCGCTCAATTGCGTCGGCCCAGCCGGATTCCGACCATCGTTGAAGGGCAGCAGGCCGGGAAATGAGCCGTTGCCGGTAAACGAACCGAGGCCGATGAGATTGGCGCTCAAGGCATTGACGGCAATCCCGCGACTCTGCAAATCGGCGATGGCATCGGGGATGCTGTTTTCCAAATCGCCGCCGAGCGGAACGGCAGCCGGAACCGACACCAGATTGGAGTTGCTGACAAAGCCACGCACAGCTTCGTACGAACCGAAATAGAAGGTTTTGTTGCGCACGATTGGCCCGCCGACGCTGAAGCCAAATTGATGTTGGCGCAGCGGGCGTTTCGGATCGGGTTCGGTGTTGAAGAAGTTGCGCGCATCGAGGGCGCTATTGCGATGAAAGTAGTAGAGCGTGCCGTGCAAGTCATTGGTGCCCGATTTGAGTCCGAGATTGATGATTGCGCCGGGCTTCCACCCATACTCAGCGGGCGGGTTCTCTTGCGCGTTGAACTCTTGAATGGCATCAATCGGCAAGACCGTTCCCGGCGTACCCTGCACGCCTTCGGCATTGATGACGGTCGTTCCGTAATAAGGGTCGTTGTTGTCCGTGCCATCTACGATGAAATTATTATTCTCCGGGCGATTGCCGTTGGAACTGACCGACAGAAAACCGCCGCCCGTCGAGCGTTGCACGCCGGGGCGCAGGATGACGAGGTTTTGAAAGTCGCGTCCGTTGAGCGGCAAATCATTGATGGCTTTGTTGGAAAACGTGCCGCCTAATGTGTTGTTGGTCGTTTCGACCAGCGGCGCGTCTGCCGTGATGGTGACTGATTCCGACACGTTGCCGGGTGTGAGTTCGATATCGAGCCGCACATCTTTGGCGACTTCCAGTTGAATGTCGGTGCGTTCGGCCTTTTTGAAACCATTGGCTTCGACTACCAGTTTGTAAACGCCCGGCGGCAAATTGGGGGCGATGTAGTCGCCGACTTCATTGGTTTCGACCGTGCGGGTAATGCCCGTGCCGACGTTGGTGATGACGATTTTTGCGCTTTTAATGACGCCGCCTTGTTGATCGGTCACAGTGCCGAGCAAGCGGCCTTGATAGGTCTGCGCGAAGGCTGGCAACCCAAGCGCCAGCATCAGGACAAGAGTCAAGAATGACTTCAGGGATTTCATAACACCTCCGGCGTAGAGAGATTTTCAAGCAGACCTTACGCTTGCCGGTATTTGAAGTCAATTGGCCGGTTGAAAAAAGTTGGTAAAAGTGCGGGGGGCGGAGTCCTAAAGTTCCCCCCGCGTTCACGCAGAGTAAAAAAGGCGGTCACAAACTTAAAGTTGTGAACTGGTCTTTGATCGGGAGTATGCCGCAGGCGATTGACATCAGCGTTGCCCGAATATGAAATGATGGTTAAATTCGACAGTCGGTAGCGAGTCGCGCTCTTCGAGATCTTCAGATGTTCCGCAAACCCGATTCCCCTTCCTTGAGAGTGTGGATGAGAAGCCATCCGCAATGCCCCTTCTTCACAAGAATCGGCACTGCGGCGCAACGAAAGAGTGAGGGCAATCTCGCTTGCCCTCACTTGCTTTCTGGTCTCTTCAGATCGGCCAATAGCTCGCCAATCAGGTCAAGCGTCTGTTGAGCGTAGGGCGATCCGTCGCTCCGTTTTTGCAAGTAGGGCATCCAATCCGTTATCGGCTGGCTATGCAGGGAAAGAACCGGCGCTAGTATCTCTCGCAGCTCCGTCTTCAACATTTCGAGACCCTCGCCAATCGGCTCACGGTTCGAGGAGGCTTCGGCTGCGGGGTTGGGCATTAACCGGTTAAAGAAGAGTTCCCAATCCACACAACTCAAAGAGTCGAGGAGGCAAGGGGTCAGCACAGGCAACTCTTTGAGTCTCTCTAACCCGCTGAAGTACAGATAAACAGTTCCCCATACTCCGTCCGCAAGCCCTTGCCAATCCCCCGTCAGCCTGTCCATCAAGGCTTCGCGCAAAGGTTTCTCTACTTTGATCACCTGCCAAAGCCGCCAATGCCCGTCAGCAGACTCCGCAAGCGCCAAACATCGCTGCGGCGATAGCATCGGGAGAACGGCAAGATGCACATGTGCCCATTGCAGCAACTGTTGCCGCGCTTGACGGAGGTCTGCATAGACCGCGGTTTGATAAGAGTGAAATTGCCACTGCCCATTCACCGTGACAGCCCAATCGCCGTTTGCCAAGCGAACCGGCGTGCCGCTTTGGGCGGTCGCTGTATGAAGGGTTATGCGGCCTTCGACGGGCGGCCACATCATCCCTGTAGGAGCGTTGGCCGTTGGTAAGTTGGGAATGACCAGTTTCTCTGTTTCTGAATTTGTCGGCCAAGCGGGCGGGCTGGAGCGGTCGTCTTCAATTTGGGGTCGGTCGGGGAAAAGGTCATCCCCGTGGGAGTGCTGCTCTTCTGCCATTAAGACATCATGTAAGACTTGACTGGCGACAACCGGAGGGTTGGATAAGGCGGTTAGTGATTCATCAGGTTGCAGAAGATTCGGAAGAGTCAAAGGATATTCTTCTGCGGCCTTGAGCAGATGTAACAGGTCTTCGCCGCTGTCAACCTGCGGCCTTCTGTGCGGCAACGAATTGGTCATCATCTGCTCCCGAACCCGATCCAGACTCAAGCGCACGGCAAAGACAAAAGCCTGTCGCACCCCGACCCATTCGGAAGCGATGGATTCGATGACGCTAATTCGTTGTCCGTCTTTGGCGAGCCGGATTTTGATCTCTTCGAGGCTGACGGCATCGCTGACATCGCGCTTGTTTGCTTGAAAAATGATGCCGACGGGCGGCGCCGGAATTTCCCTTAATAAGTGAACTAGATTTTTGAGGCATGCCAGACTCTCATCAATGCCACTGCGCGAGGTATCACCAACAAAGACTACGGCGTCAGCCCCCTCCAGAATCCGTTGCCGACGCGGCGCTAACGCGGCTTGTCCCGGCACACTGACCAATTGACAGCGAATCCGATAGCCTTCGAATGACCCTCCGGTGTACTCCATCCAATCGAAAAAGAGGGTTCTCCCTTCCCTCTCTTCAGGGGTATACAGTGTGCGGGATAGACTGCTGGATAAGGCTCTGAGGCTGGTCGTTTTGCCCGATAGCGGCGAACCGTCATAGACGAGGCGAATGACGATATGATCATTTTCCGCATCAAGAATTGCCAAGTTGCCACCTCCTTCAGCCACTTTACAGCAAGCGCACAACCGGTCGCTTTTTGAAATCGACAATCATCTGCCTACTTCTTTACGACTCCTTGCCAGTCGGCCACACCCGCAACCGGTGGTAACCGGTAAGCCAGCCTGCCAACCGACTGGCTAATCAGGGGGTGAACGAGGGCTAGGTTGATTGCTCCTTTGCCAGTCGCTCAATCACTTCAGCAGGCTGGCAAAGTCGGCTTCATCAATTGAATCGCTCCGCAAATGTCATCAACCTACTGGTCGAAATGACGGTAAGACCCACTGCTGCGCGGGTTTTTAACTATTCGAATAAACGACGGCGCGGCAAGATCATAACTAAAACTGCTCGTCGTCGGCTGAGGCATCCGAATCGCCCTGCCAAGCAGAGGCGAGATAGCGGCCTATCGGTCTCCCTATCTCTCTTGCCCATCAACTTCGATCTGCCAATCGGGATTAGCAGATATTCGCCTATCGAGAGTCAACCATGACTCCACCCCACTTGCACCTACCTCAAGCCGCTACGTGAATCGTTGCTGAAACTCTGTGCTGCCGTGAAACCGGTCTCAGATTTCTATACCCTTTTCGATCTCCGACAGCTTGTGACGCGCTAATGCCAAGTTGGATTGATCGCGCTTCAGCACCAAGTAGGCGAAGAGGCTCGAAGCAGTAGCCAAAGGGCGGATGATGTGATACTGCGCTCCCATTGTGATGAGAATATCTTCGATCTTATCGCGCAAGCCGAGGTTCGCCATCACCTTCTCTTTGGAGCGCAACACTTCGCTGTTACCGGCAGCCGCTACTTCCAGATTGATCCCGCCGCCAATCGTACCCAGCGTCATACCACTCTTCGAATCTACGACGGCGGCGGCTAATGCGCCCTCAATCTTCATCATGGCGTCTAATGCTCCACTGATGTCTGACATAACGATCTCCTTCTGTAGTTGGTTGATTATTAAACTAGTTCGGTTGTAAGGGCTGAACATCGCTTGATCCGTACTGACCACCTCGTCATGGCGAGGCTCCAGAGTCGAAGCGGGTTCCAACGGTTCGGGCAGCGGTTCGGCTGCGGCCTCGTCAACCAGCCACTCCGCTTCATTGAATGTGCGGCTGGTCTCGTCGCTCAGCCGTGCCGACTCCATCAGCAGATTGCTCAAGGAAGCCTGGATGCACCGCTGCGCTTTCTTAACCGGGTTGACGATCTCAATTTCGGAGTCTTCCCAAGAGAGAATTTCATACGCGGCCTCTTCGCCGCTGCTTTTTCCGCAAACCGCATTAATCAGTTCGCCGGTCACGAAATCGAAGCGCCCTTCCTTGCCTTCGACTCTGATCTTCAACGAGCAGGTCTTCTTCTCCATTTCGAGCAACTGGAGAAAACTGAAGAGGGTAATGCCGCGAATATGTCCTGAAGCCATCTGCGTCAATCCGCTGCGAATCTTATCGGCCAAGAGTTGGAAGTCTATGGGCTTCTCAAAATACCCAAAGGCGTCAAACTCTTTAATCCGCTCCTCCAGATCAGGGGTGCCAAAGGCGGTCATCACGATCACTGGCACTTGCGGATGGCTGCTCACCAGTTGGGCTAATAATTGAAATCCGTCCATCACCGGCATCTTCAAATCGGTGACCACCAAATCAACCGAGTGCTGGTTGATGATCTCCAGCGCCCGCTTACCATTCATCGCCGTCCACACAGAAAACTCATCGGCGTAAGCGGAGAGTCCCTCTGTCAAACTCACCAGAAATAACTCTTCATCATCAACGATCAAAACCTTTTTCATGGCGCGTCTCCGCTGCTGAACCGAGAAGTTTGGACTACAAATCTCAGGCCATACTTTCGCTTCGACGATTTCTCCTGCAATCGCAGGCAGTCTTCCCCAGATGAGGATGCCGCCCAATTGCGACTGACTCAGAATCGGCTAGTCAAATTCGCCTCTAGTTCATTTTGAACCATCCATTTGGCGGGCTGAAGCTCTCGATAAAAGGACAAGTGCGAAATCGTCGGCAGGCTGCCGGAAGGTTCGAACTAGAGGGAATGGGGAGTTGCGGTACGCTGATAACCGTACCCCTTTACTTTGCGTTTGAGGGTTGAAAGGGAAATACCGAGCGCTTTGGCTGCCCGCGAATAGTTAAAGGCCAGGCGGTCTAAGGTGTTCAGGATGTGGCGGCGTTCCATCTCTTGGAGTGAAATCAGCGTATTGGCCTCCGAAGACGGCAGAGCGCGGGCAGAGAGCGGGGGAAGTTCAGGCAGCATCAACAGTCGAGAAGGAGAGAGTTGCGCGTCGTCTTGTAGAATCAGGCACCGTTCGATCACATTCTTCAACTCTCGCACATTACCCGGCCAAGGGTATTGGCGAAGTAACTCGATCTCCGACTCCGGCAGAAGGACCTGGCGCGTTGGAGCAAACTGATGAATGAACCACTCGCAAAGCAAGCGGATGTCTTGCGGCCTCTCGCGCAGCGGCGGCAGCGAAATATGAATGGCGCTGAGGCGATAATACAGATCGGCGCGCAGGCGCTGTTCTCGTATCGCCCGTTCCGGGTCGGCATTGGTGGCAGCAATGATGCGCACATTAACCGAGCGCACCCGTTCGCCGCCGACCCGCTTCACCCGTTGATCTTCCAGCACGCTCAACAATTTCGCTTGTAAGCCATAGGGCATCTCGCCAATCTCATCCAGAAAGAGCGTGCCGCCATCGGCCACTTCAAAGGTTCCCTTGCGGGTAGCGACCGCGCCAGTAAAGGCGCCGCGCTCCACTCCAAACAATTCGGCTTCGATGAGGTTCTCCGGCAACGCCGCACAATTGAGGCTGATGAAGGGCTGCGACCGTCTCGCCCCGGCATAGTGAATCGCTTTGGCGACGACATTTTTGCCGGTTCCGGTTTCGCCGGTGATGAGCGCGGAGGCCGAGGTTGCCGCCGCCTTTTGAATCAGCTCTTGCAAATGGGCGAACGGGTCGCCAACCCCAATTAGGGTCGCTTCCTCACGCTCTCGGCTGTTCGTGTAGGTCTGCACCTGTTCGATCTTTTCCAGTTCCGAAGTCCGCAAGGCGCGTTCGATCACCAATCCGAGTTCGCTCATCTCAACCGGTTTTGACAGGTAGTCATAGGCTCCGGTTTTGAGCGCGGCAACGGCATGATCCCAACTCGGAAAGGCGGTAATGAAGATGATCTTGGTGCGGTCGTTGCTCCCCAGAATATCGGGAACCAGACTCAGACCGCTGCCATCAGGAAGCTGATTGTCGAGCAGAACGACATCGAACTTGGTCTGCACACTGAGCCAACGAGCTTCGGCAAGGCTCTGCTTGCTGACGACCTGCAACCAGTCGCTCGTGAACCCATCGCGCACCGCGTCGCAAAAGAGTTGGTCGTCATCTACAATCAACAGTCGTTTCTGGCTCATCTGGCTAGTCACCTTTTACGGCTTCGAGCAATAGAGACACCTGTGTGCCGACCTTATATTGGCTGGTGATGTGAATCATTCCGTTCATCTTCACCATCATTTTTTTGACAATCACCAACCCGAGCCCAGTGCCGGAGGTCTTCGACGTGTGAAACGGTTTGAATAGGCTCCTTTGTTGCGACTCGTCCATCCCGATGCCATTGTCAATCACCTTGATCTCGATCATTTTTCCCTGCTGCTGAAGCGTCAAGCGGATGGTCGGATCAGGCCTGCCGAGCAGCGCATCGGCGGCGTTGGCAAAGAGGTTGAGCAAGACTTGATGCAGGGCGCGCGGGTCGGCCAGACAGGCGCCCAGATGCGGATCGAGGGAGGCCTGCAATCTGATACCGCGCTTCTCGAAATCACTTTCGACCAGAGAGAAAAAGTTCTGAAGAAAGGCAATCGGATCAAGCCGTTTAATGACCGGATTCTCATGCATGCTGAAGGTCTTGAGCGCCTTTAACAGATATTCGACGCGCTGGATTTCGATTATCACTCGATTCACGTAAGCGCCAATCTGCTGGCGCGGCCACTCTTCGAGGTTCCGAATCAACACGCTTAAAGCAGTCTTGACCGAATTGATCGGGTTCCCCAATTCATGGCGAATGCCGGAAAAAATATACCCGACATTCTCCATCATATTGACCGCCTCGGCGATGGCTTCCAGCCGCCTCTTTTCGGTTATATCCCGGCTGATGGCAATGTAGTTTAAGAGATTGCCGCTCGCATTCCGAATGGGCGAAACCGTAATCTCTTCTTCATAGGGAGAGCCATCCTTGCGCCGCGCAGTGTGGGTGTCGCGCCAAGGACGACCCGTCGAAAGCGCGTCCATCGCTTTTTCATAGAAGCTTAATTTTGAGGTCTGTCCCCCCATGGTCAGAAAGTGACGGCCAATCGCTTCCTCCCGTTTCCAACCCGTTGTCGCTTCGTAGGTGGGGTTAATGTACTGAACGATGCCCGTCGAATCGGCAATCAGGATTGACTCCGCCGTCTGCTCGATGATGGTATTGAGTTGATGTAAGGTGACTTCAGCTTTCTTGCGCGTCGTAATATCTCGAATGACATGAACTCGTCCGGCAGCCAGTTCGGAAGGCCGCGCCAGTTCGCAACTGACGACCTCATACCACTCCGGGCGCTCGGGAAATTGGATCTCCGTAATCCCTCTGCGAAACGGGTTTTGTAACGCCGAAGGGAGGACTGCCGGAAAGAACAGATCGGTCAGCCGCTTGGAGAGAATCTCCGTGTAAGACATCTGAAAAAATTCCGTAGCCGCTTTGTTGCAGCGCAGCAGATTACCCTCCGAGTCTTCGAGGAAGATCAGATCGGGAATCGCATCAACCGTCGTCACCCACTCTTGTTTGGCCCGATTGATGGCTTGCTGAATGAAGAGGGCTTCCGTCTCATGCTCAACCGGCCTCTCAGCCGGTTGCAGAGAGCAATTGATCGTGATGATCTCGCCATCAGGAGAAAGCTTTGGCAGGGCGCTCACCCATAAGCGGACGGTTGCGGCCATCGGCGGGTCGCGGAGTTCGATCAGTACGGGGTCAACCCGTTGGCGCGTCAGGACGGCACGCTGAACCGGACACCCGACCGTCGCCCTCGCAGAAGCAGGCGAATCATCCGCCTTCCGGCACAAATCCAAAAGCTGCTTTCCTATCGGGTCTGCTCCTCCTAAGAGGCGAACCGCCTCGGCATTGCTGGCACGGATGCTCCCCAATGCATCGCAAACCAAGATGCCGACGGGAAGGTCATCCAGCGTCAACCTCTCCTCACCCGCACCCGGAAGGGGAGCAGATGGATCGCTACCCGATTGCTCAGGTTGATCGCCCTGATGACGAAGAGCTACCGGAAGATGATGGTCGGATTGCATGGCGTTCTGTTTCCGTAACGGGTTCGGACGACAGATTCAAAAGGGCATATCAACCGTCAATTGGGGAGAAAGAATTCGCTGCAAAGAGTTTCAATCAACCAGTAAAATTCGCTACTCGATTCTGTACTCTACCTCGCAACACCTCATTAGATCATGGCTTGCAGGGCATACACTGGACTTCCTGATTCATATGACGGCCTGTACCCCTTATTTGCCAGTGGCCAATGAAACGGTGTCTAAGAGGCTTTTACCACACCCTTTGGTTGGTTACAAACCTTTTCATTACTCTTCGATTGGTTACAAACCTTTTCAGGTTCCTCATCCGCCTTGACTTGCCGCGACGCAAAAGTTGCCCAGTCAGACCGGCATCCGTTCCGGCGATGGCGCATCCGATACGGACTCGAACACAGATTTTCAGACCAACCGAGGAATGTGCTGCTTATTCAGCCTCGATGACAAAGACCACTTGCCCCTTGCCTTTGAACTTGCTGAAAAAGTCTATCAATCTCTTCGAGAGGCCGTATTTTTGATTAAGCAACCGATGCCCCAACTTCTCCTCTTCCCCGCTGACGATATGGGCTTGCGCCTCAACCCACTCGCCGTGTACCGCGCCGCGCATATTGCACGGGGCGATGCGAACGCGCGACTGATTGCGAATGCGTTTCACTTTCCAAGCATCTGCGCCGGTATAGAGGTAGAGTTTGCCCTCGCGCTCGGCAAACCAGATCGGCGTTTTCACCCCCTCACCGTTCTTTTTGAAGGTCTCCAGATTGAGATACTTTTCATGGGCAAAGCTCTGCAAGTTACTTTGGCGCATAGCGGCTTACCGATTTCCTTGTGCGCCCTTTTGCAGTCCGGCCTTGGGCAAGCTGACCAGATTGGCAATCAGACGATATGCGCCCGTCACGCCATTGGGCAACTGGCGAAACCATGCAACTCCCGTGTAGACGTACCAGCCGTTGCCATACTGCGCGATCAACTGCCCGCCGCGTTGCGGTTTTTCGCCCGCATCATTACCGGCCAATAACGGCTTGTAGCGGGCATCCCATTCGCTGAAGAAATAAGTACCACGCTCCTGCACCCAGCCATTGAAGTCGCGCTCGGTGATCTTGTTCGGATAGGTAAACAAGGGATGAGTCGGTTCGAGAATCGTCATCGCCGCGCTCTCATCGGTGATGCGATCCGGGCTGCGATTCATCTTCACAGGGTAGGGCGCGAAGTTGCCTGCCGCGTATTCATTCTTGTTGTACTGAACGATGAGCGTGCCGCCGCGCTGAATGTAATCGAGCAAGCGTTGGTTGTTGGCTATGACATCGAGGCGCACTTCATAAGCACGAATGCCTGTGACATCGTATCGGCTGAGGTCGCCGGTTGCCAGTTCGCGTTCGTCCAGCGTCTTCACATTCACATCCATACGTTGCAAAGCGGCAGCAAAGTCATCCCCCGCGCCTTCGATGTAACCGACCTTCAAATCCGGCGCGACTTTCACATCTATCACATTGGCGTTGGCGACCGCATCACGATACAAGAGGCGCGTTTCGATGTGCGGATAGGCGAGGATTTGCGAGCCATTCGTGAACCGCTGCTCGCCGACCGAGGCGATAGCCGAGAGTTGATAGCGCGTCTCGCGGCTCTGCATCGGCACGCTGAGTTTGAAGGTGAAACTCGCGCGCTCCCCTTCACGCTTGAGATCGAACTCGACGCGCTGCGGCGTAACCGTTCCTTGCATTCGTTTGGCCAGACTGAGCGTGCCGCGGGAGCCGCCTTTCGCTTGATTGACCAGCGAAACCGTCACTTCCCTCTCCGTCATCTTCGCGCTAATAGGCACAACCAGCAGATTGGGTGACAGGCTGACCGAGACTGCCGGAGCGATCTTCAACTCGCGGCGAATCTCGCCGAGCGCTTTGTCAGCGAAACGGTACTGCGCGGCTTGTGTGAGAGTGATCTTCTGTCCGGCAATCTCGATTTCGACGTTTGCTGCCAGCGCGGGCGGCGCGCCCGCTTCGATGCCAGTGCCGCCTGTGCCGGGAACGAACATATCGCCACGTCGCGGATTCTTGAGCCAATAGGGTTCGGTCGCTTCGGCCTCGCGCGCGACGGTGACATTGAAAATGGTTTCGGCGATGGCTCGTCCATCGGTCGTAACGTTCGACTCTTTGGCTTTCATAATCGTCCAACCGGAGGGAGCCGTCAGAGTCGCCGCCAACGGTTTTGTATCGCCATTAGCATAGACGGAGACGGTCAAGTTAAAAGTCTGGTTCG
>CAYXVU010000193.1:0-11815 GCA_964468725.1 uncultured Clostridia bacterium | reverse complement strand
GTTTCATCTGACGGCGGGCGGGCGCGAATATGTGCTGCGAAAAAAACCGCCCGGTGCATTGCTCGCTTCCGCCCATCAGGTTGAACGCGAATACCGCATTATGACGGCGTTGGCTGCAACCCCTGTGCCCGTGTGTCGCACCCACCTGCTTTGCGAAGATGCAGAAGTTATTGGCACGCCGTTCTTCATTATGGAATATGTGCGCGGTCGCGTCTTTCGAGATATGCGGCTGCCCGATGTTCAACCGGCACAGCGCGCTGCCATCTATGATGCAATGAACGAAGTGATGGCCAACTTACATCTGGTTGACTATGTGTCGCTCGGTCTGAGCGATTTCGGCAAGCCGGGAAATTACTTTGCGCGGCAGATCAGTCGCTGGTCGAAACAGTACGAGCTATCAAAGACGGAAGAACTCGACGCCATGAACCGCTTGATTGAATGGATGCCGATCAACATTCCGGCAAGCGATGAGACGACGATTGTGCATGGCGATTATCGGCTTGAAAATATGATCTTTCACCCGACCGAGCCGCGCGTGTTAGCCATACTTGATTGGGAGCTTTCAACCCTCGGCCACCCGCTCGGCGATGTAGCGCACAACTGTTTAGCCTACCACTCTTCGTTCGAAGGGCAGGGGCTTGCTGACCTCGATCTCAGCGCCACAGGCATTCCGGCAGAGTCCGAATATCTGGCGGCCTATTGTCAACGCACACGGCGCAGTGCGATTCACGATTGGGATTTCTATCTCGCCTACACCCTGTTTCGCGGCGCCAGCATTGCGCAAGGTGTCTACCGGCGCGGCATTGAGGGCAATGCCAGTTCGGCAAGCGCGTTGCAATTTCGCTCGGCGGCGTTTCGCATGGCCGAGCAAGCCTGCCTCGTCATCGAAAGGCATCGCGGCAAAGGAGCGATTTGAGATCAGCGAAGCGCCTTGTCAACCGGGGTCAGGCAGCGATAATCAGATTCCCTGCAACCTGCGCAGGCTATCGCGCATCTATGGCCAACGTTTGCGCGACCGAATCCGTTATGACCTCCTCGTAGGCTGAAGTCAGTTCAGCCTGAAAGCGGACATTCTTGTTTGTGCCTTTGTGCTGTTATAGAATCCGCAGCCATCGGAGGTGCTATGTCTGAAGACCCGGCCTCGCACGATCAGCTTGACCAACTGAGCGAGCGCGTTGAATTCATCGAAAAGACTCTGCGCGAACAACTCACACGGCTCTATGCCATCGAAAGAATGCTCGGCCTTACCTATCGCCCGCCCGACGCACAACTAACAGGGGCTGAAAAAACGCCCGCGCCCGCAGTTGAGCATCAAGCCGACTCTTTTCGCCCTCCATTGCCAGGCCGCACGCCCCAACAACCGCCTGCGAGCGCTTCATCATCCAGTCGCCCGCCGGTATCGGTCACTCAGCCAACTCCGCCTGCTGCGGTCACAGCCGACCGGACGGTGGAAATCGCGCCGACTCCGGCCATGTCGGCGGCGTCGGTCACACCTCCCCCGTCCTCCGCGCATCCCTATGAGCCACTGCACACGACGACGCCGCGCCTTGCGGCCAAAGAGCCGGACGACTGGCGCGATTTGGAATCGCGCATTGGCGGACGCTGGTTGTTATGGATTGGCATTGCGGCCATCACCCTCGGCATCGGTTTCTTTTTGCGACTCGCCTTTGAAAACGAGTGGATTGGCCCATGGGGGCGGTTGGCAATTGTCTTCGCCATCGGCGTAGGCTTTTTACTGGGTGGTGAACGGTTGCGCGCCCGCTATCCGATCTACGCCTACGGGTTGGCGGGCGGCGGCATCGTAGCGCTCTACTTCGTCGGCTTTGCGGCCTTCAGTCGTTATCAGGTGATCGCTCAACTTCCGGCCTTTCTCTTTATGGCCGTCGTAACCATAATAGCTGCGGGGTTGGCGGCGCGCTATAATGCGCTGCCGATTGCCATACTGGGGCTGATCGGCGGGTTCCTGACACCGCTGTTGCTTTCAACCGGCAGGGATAATCAAGTCGGCTTATTCAGTTATATCGCTTTGCTCGATTTCGGCGTGCTGGCGCTCGCCTACTCGAAACGCTGGCGTGTGCTCAACTATCTGGCTTTCGCCGCAACTATCTTTATGTTTGCAGGGTGGGGCGTCGAATACTACGCGCCGGAAAAACTGTGGACGACGATGTTCTTTCTGACGATGTTCTTTATCGTCTTTGCGCTGCTGGCGATCTTGTACAACGTCATTCATCAGCAGGCGACCGAATGGTTTGACTTGGCGATGGTATTACTCAATGGCCTGCTCTATTTCGGCACGAGCTATAGCTTGCTCGAAGAGGAGCACCGCGCCTATTTGGGGTTGTTCGCTGTGCTGGTAGCAGGATTTTATGGCGCGCTCGGCTACTTCACTTATCAACGCGACCGCGAAGACCGGCTGTTGATCTATATGTTTCTCGGCCTTGCATTTTTGTTCACCGTCTTAGCGATACCGATTCAGTTCGATCAGCATTGGGTAACCATGGGATGGGCGATTGAAGGCGCGGTGATGAGTTGGATCGGGTTGAAAGTCAACGACCGTACGTCGCGTTATGCTGCGCTGCTGGTGTTCATCGTCGCGGTGACTCATTGGGCATTGATTGATGTATCCGAGTTTGCTTACCGGGCAAACGAAACCTTCACCCCGCTGCTCAATCGGCGCGCCTTGTCCTGTGCCGTGATGATCGTATCGTTGGCGTTGGCCGCTTGGCTTTATAAGCAGACCAAGACGGCAATCGAAGATCAGGAGCGTTCGATGTTTTTAGGTGTCTACGGGCTGGGAGCAAATGCGCTGGCGGTAACCTTGCTGAGTCTGGATGCCAACGATTACTTCAACCAAAAGACGTATCAACAACGGCTCGCTGCGCCTGATGATTTCGACACCTTCTACAACCCCATCAACAATGCTCGCCAATTTACGTTGTCGGCGTTGTGGAGTGTCTATGGCGCGGTTGCCTTGCTGATTGGCATCACGCGCAAACTGCGCGTCTTGCGCTATGCCGCGCTCCTATTGCTGATGGCTGCGGCAACCAAAGCCCTCGCCATTGATCTCTTTTTTTATGACGCCGAATGGCACACGCCATTTCTTAATCAGACGTTCGGAGCCTGTGCGTTATTGATTGCTGCGTTAGCTGCGGGCGCGTGGCTATATGGGCGTGCCAACGCAACCGAGCTAGAAGAGCGCGACACGCTCTTTCCGCTGCTTGTCGTCGCAGCCAATCTGTTTGCGGTGCTGGCCATCAGCTTCGAAGCGCTCGGCCATTTCAGCCGTTTAGCCGACGCCATCCCTTTGGAAGATTTGTCCGCTGCGATTGCACCCATTGAAAACCTCAAGCAGTTCACGCTCTCCGCCGTGTGGACGATCTATGGCGCAGTGGCGTTGTGTGTCGGTATACGACGCGGGCCGAAGGCGCTGCGCATTGGGTCGCTCTTGTTACTCGCACTTGCCGTATGGAAATTGTTGCTCGTGGACTTAGGTTATTACGATGCCCAGTGGCACAGTCCGATCTTTAACCTCACCTTTGCAAGCTTCGCCTTGATGATTCTGGCGCTGGCGTGTGCGGTGTGGTTTTACGCGCGCGCGCAGCAGGTTGAGGAGAGCGAACGCCGAACGCTGATCAATTTCATGATCGGCCTTGCTAATGTGCTCGCCATCATCGCCCTGAGCGCCGAGGCCAGCGGCTACTTCGAAGTGCAGATGCAAACGGCAGCGGGCGAGAGTCGGTTCGGCGAGCTACAACTGGCGCAGCAATTATCGCTCTCTGTGGTATGGGCAATGTATGGCGGCGCGATGCTCACTGTCGGCATCATTCGGCGCAATCGGTTGCTGCGCGTGATGGCGTTGTTGCTGATTGGGCTGACGATTTTGAAAGTCTTCTTTTTCGATCTGTCATCGCTCGAACGAGTCTATCGCATTTTGTCGTTTATCGTATTGGGCGTGATTTTGTTGATCGTCTCGTTCCTCTATCAACGACTGTGGCGTCTGACAATGAACACGGAGGGGCGCGCAAACACAGAGCGTCCGGCAGATTGAAGATTGGCGCGCTCAGTTGGCAGAGGGGTCGCCGGTTACCGTCGCCTGTGCGGAAAGTGACGGAAGCTATGGAGCCGTGTAGAATGGCTGCGCTGCTCAGTCAGCAGAAAGGAATCTTTATATGAGCTTGCAAGAGAAACTTGCCGCCCACAAAGCGGCATTTATTGCCAAAGTGCCGCCGGAGTCACTAGCTCTCATGCGACGGGCTACGGAAGAGTTGCGAAACTCCGGCATTCTGGACAACGTTCTAAAGGTTGGCGACCGCGCGCCGAGCTTTACGCTCCCTAACACAGCGGGCGAAAGGGTCAGCTCCGACGAGTTGCTCAGGCACGGGCCGCTCATCATAACCTTCTACAGAGGAGTTTGGTGACCGTACTGCAATCTGGAGCTGGCAGCTCTGGAAGAGGTGATTGGCGAAATCCATTCGTTGGGCGCGTCGCTCATTGCCATCTCACCGCAAAGCAGGCAATACTCCGAGCAGGTTGTAAAGAACAGCCATCTGAGCTTCAATGTTCTGCAAGACGAAGGCAACCGCATCGCTGCACAGTTTGGGTTGGTTTTCAAACTGCCTGATGATTTGCGCGCTTTGTATACCAACTTCGGTCTGGATCTGGCGCGCTTTAACGGCGATGATTCATGGACTTTGCCCATGCCCGCGCGATTCATTTTAGATCAAGATGCCTGCATTCGTAGTGTTGAGGTTGACCCGGATTACACGATTCGCCCGGAACCGAGCGCAACTATCGAAGCGCTCAAACGCACTTTATGAAACTGATCTCCGTCAACGTCGGATTGCCGCGCGAGGTCGAGTGGAAAGACCGCCTCGTCACCACAGGTATCTTCAAAGAGCCGATTGCCCAACGTGTGATGGCGCGCAGACTCAATCTGGATGGCGACCGGCAGGCTGACCTCTCCGTACACGGCGGCGCAGAAAAGGCCGTCTATGCTTATCCGGCAGAGCACTATGCATTCTGGCGCGATGAACTTCCCGATATGCAATTGGGTTGGGGGATGTTTGGCGAGAACTTCACGGTTGAGGGGTTGCACGAAGAACGCCTCAACATTGGCGACCGGCTGCGCATCGGCGCGGCGGTTGTCATGGTTACGCAGCCGCGCATGCCCTGTTACAAACTGGGCATCAAGTTCGGGCGCGACGATATTCTCAAACGCTTTTTGCAGAGCCGCCGCACAGGGTTTTACGTTTCGGTTATCGAAGAAGGCGAAGTCGGCGCGGGGGATGCCCTCGAGTTCATCAGCCGCGACGCGCACGCCGTCACGGTGGCCGACATTACAGAATTGTATGCCGATAAGAACGCCAGCTTTGACTTGATGCGCCGCGCTGCACAGGTCGAAGCCCTGCCTGCAACATGGCGCGATTACTTTCTGGAAAAGCTGGAAAAATGATCTCTAAAACGCCAACTGCTTGAGAGAGTCATAGCTCAGGCGCACGTTTACCAAGAGGCTACGACTTCGGCGCATCACGTACGACCTTCTGCTTGCGCTCATCGAAGTAGAGGACGCGGCCTTCGCGGTAGGATTCGACTGACATGGCGATGGGCACCATCGCTTTGTAGGCGGTCACTGCATCGAGGACAGGCGTTTCGCGCGTCCGCACACAGCGCAGGAAGTTCTCCATATGCGAGGGGCGCGTTTCGCAAGCGATGACCAATTCGCTCACCCCGTGTTTTTCTTCAAACTGTTTTTTGTAGAGGTTCTGCGGCA
The DNA here is from genome assembly GCA_964468725.1 of uncultured Clostridia bacterium. Lineage (GTDB taxonomy): Bacteria > Acidobacteriota > Blastocatellia > UBA7656 > UBA7656 > CAYXVU01. The sequence continues at coordinate 6,045 of CAYXVU010000193.1, read as the reverse complement.
CGACTTTGATCTCCGGCGTCGCGCTTTCAAATCGTCCGTTGGGCGAGATGATGATAGTCGCTTCGTTGCCGCGAATCAGTCCGGGGATGTGCGTATCGTTGGCCATCGTCGAAGTGAGCACCACGCTATGGCCTTTCGCGTAATCCGCCGTCAAGGTGAAGGTGTCGGGAACTTCGCGCCCGTCTTTGAAGAGGTAGATGCCGCCGCTGCCGGTGACGCGATACGGAAATTGCGCTTCGCCCCAACAGATATTGAGCGGCGCTAAGACATGATAAAACAGATCGGTCGCAATGCCGCCGGAGTAGTCCCAGTATTTGCGAAAGCGAAAGAACCGATCCGCGTCAAAACTGCGTTTGGGCGCATCACCGAGCCACATCTTCCAATCAATGAAATCATCCCCTTTCGCCTGTGGCCCGGCATCCGGGTCAATGCGCCAATTCCACTCGCCCTCTTTCGAATTGCGATGATAAGACCCCTGACTCAGAATGAGTTTGCCAATCAAGTTGTCTTGCAGCGCTTTGCGCGCTTTCCACCATTGATCGGAACTGGTGGTCTGCGAACCGATTTGCAAAACGCGCCCGGTCTTCTTGACGGTTTCGGTAATCCGCTTTGCTTCTTCGACGGTGCGCGTCATGGGCTTTTCGAGATAAACATCTTTGCCGCGTTCGAGGGCTTCAATCGCCATGCGCGCATGCCAGTGATCGGGCGTAGCGATAATGACGGCGTCTACATCTTTGCGGTCAAGGACATCGCGGTAGTCGAGATAGCCTGTGCATTTGCCGGTCTCTTCGCCGCGTTTTTTGCGCTTCACATAGACATCGCAGACGGCGACCACCTGCGCGGGCGTCTCCTCTTTCTGCCCGGTGTTAATCGCCCAGCGCAGCAAGTCCATACCGCGCCCGCCGATGCCAATGACGCCGACGTTGATGCGATCATTAGCGCCCAGTATTCGCCCTTGTACCGAAGGCAGAGGGGTCAAGGTAGTGGCAGCGAGGCTGCCGCCAATAGCCGTCTTAACAAAATCCCGGCGATTCATCTCTGTCATCATCGTCTCCTTAACCGGCAAGCTTCGGCGATCAGCCGATGTAATGAAAGCGGCGAATATATGCCACACTCACGCGCGAACATCAAGGCGAGGGGCAAAAGGCATTCGTACCGCAGGCGGTAGCGGGCGGGTTGCGTTCTACACTTGCTGCTTGCTGGACGCGGCGATAGACTTGGCCTCTCAATCATCGCTAGCTGGTTTCTGGGTGGGAGCACAGAGAGTTTTGAGGATGTGTTCGTTCCTCCCTCCCACATCCTCGCGGCTTGTCTGTGCCCCCGCCGAGAAACCAGTAATGCACACTGTCACTGTTGCGCCAGAGCTTCTGACAGAGGCGCAGCGGATGCGGACAGCGTGTAGAGCCTCCCGCTTACACACCGTCCTTGTCGGCTCTGAGCCTCTGTCAGAAGCCCGACCGCCGACTTTTCGCAGGAGAACCCGCCGATGCTTTCTCTCGCTTCGCTGGCCATCTCGATAAAGTAATCGAGACACACCCCAACTGATTTGCCAAATCATTCAGCATCGTGGCGGATTTCTGCTATACTCGTGGCCACTCCCGAATGCCTAGCGATAGGCAAACCGCTACTGATACGCCGAAGCGCGGAGAGTAGCAACAAGGCGGACAGGCTGATTCAGTGCCGCCCGCCTCGTTTGTCCATTAGTTCAACATCAAGTGCAGGAGGGAGGAGCGCGCGGTTGGAGCGTCTCTTCAAGCCGGTCAAGGATGAAGAGACAATGGTGGGTTTGCCCAGTCGCCGTCCCTATAACGCGGAGGATTAAGATCTCTTGCGAGTTGGACAAGCGAAGGTAGAAAACGATTTGAAGATTGTCTTGCTGACGTTGCTGTGATTTTGGTTCGGCTTCGATAGGAAGCGAGCGCGACACAGCAACTTGTGAAGGATTGGCCGATTGACGTTTCGCCGCGAGTTCGTCGCGGGTCTCCGTCCATTCAGGATATATCGCAGCATATGGTGAGTTGAGAGCGACGGCAATTGCGGCCTCCGCTTCAGCAACCCTACCTAACTCACCAAGCTCGACTGCCAGAGAATTATGATGCAGGTAGTAATAAAACGAATTGTATTGGGCGGTGAACCGCACCAAGGGCGTGAGGTTTTCAAGACTGTTTAAGGCTCCCCGGTGGTCTCCGAAAATGCTTTTAACAATGGATATTTCCCAATGCGCCATCAATGTGGTCACCGATTCCATCGCGCTCTTTTTCGGTACGACGCGCAAAGATTCAAGATAAAGCCGCAGCGATTGCTCAACTTTCCTTTCCGCGTAGTAAATGCGGCCAAGCGTTTGCATCGCGCGTGCCCGATAGGCTGGCGGCGCATCGTCAGCAATTACCTCAAGCAACAGCTTGGCTTCGTTAGGCTTTCCTTTTCTATTGATATTGAATGCCTGATAGTACTGACCCGCTTTTTGTGCGCTACTGATCGGTAAGTGCATCAATGCTTGGCTCGCCTCTGCCAGCGCATCTGTGTCACGCAAAGCAATGTTGTATTCCGCGAGTCGAATCAATTCATCAGCAAGAGAGGTAAAAAGTTGTCGAGAGTTTGAGAGACGAGAGCAACGAGCCAGATGGCTCAGAATAACTTTCTGACACAACCCGACTGGTCGGGCCGATGGCTCAGGGCCAGCCGCCTCATTCAAGGAGAATGACGATATGAGAAAACGATTCATGTGGTTTGCGGCACTGTGCATATTAGCGTTTCCGCTGCTGATTTCGCCCCCTCAAGAGAATTATCATAATGGCTCGGTTTCTTCTGCCAGCATTGTTTTTGCCGGTCATGTCGGACCAGCCGCCAGGTGGTGCGAATGCAACCTCGAAGGCGGCGTTTGCTCCGGCTACGGACTGCGCGTACAACACGACCAGCGTGTCGAGAAAACAAGAAGTCAAACAGATGCTTCTAGCGACCGGAATCAGAGGGAGGAGGTTGACCCGGCGGCGGGATTGCTACTCTTCTTTGTGGCCTTCGTTGTCGGAATCAGAATGCGTGCCTAAACAGTTAGCTGCATTCCATTCCACAAAAACCGAATCGCTTACAGATAGCCGCCGCAAGATAAGGACGGCACGATATAGATATGCCCTAAAAAGCGGCGACATTCTACTACAGCGAACCATGAATTGCACGAAAAACCTGAACGCAAGATAACGAAATGAAATAGATGACAGGAGAACTGTTTACTCGGTTGTACCAGGCCTTGAGTTTGTCGGTAAGAGGCAACGAAATGACTCTTCGGTTGCCTGTCTGAATACCTGCTTTGCCTGGCGCTTGAAGGCCGGTTCGATTATGGTATCATCCCTCTCGTTTCGCTCCACAAACCGTATCGGAAGAAGGTTTCATGACCAGTCACCCGTCGCTCGACACCGCTGTCCGTTCGTTGCCGCAGCCGGAAGAGCTTCCATTCTTTGAAGTCTCCATCGTGATGCCCTGTTTGAACGAAGCGGACACGCTGGCCGTCTGCATCGAAAAGGCGCACCGCGCTCTGCGCGACCATAGCATCACCGGCGAAGTGGTGGTTGCCGATAACGGCAGCACGGATGGCTCGCAGACCATCGCGCGCGCCCTGAATGCGCGCGTCGTTGATGTCGAAGCGAAAGGCTACGGCAACGCCTTGATGGGAGGCATTGCCGCCGCGCACGGCCAGTTCATTGTCATGGGCGATGCCGACGATAGTTACGATTTTTTAGACGTGCCGCGCTTCGTCGAAAAGTTGCGGGAAGGCTATGACCTTGTGCAGGGCTGCCGTCTGCCAACCGGCGGTGGGCGTGTCTTGCCGGGGGCGATGCCCTTTTTGCATCGCTGGTGGGGCAACCCGATGTTTTCGAAGATGGCGCGGTGGTGGTTCAAAGCGCCGATCAACGACGTCTACTGCGGCTTGCGCGGGTTCACCAAACCGTTTTATGAACGGCTCGACCAACGCTCGACCGGCATGGAGTTCGCCACCGAGATGATTATCAAATCGAGCCTCTATGGGGCGAAGATCGCCGAGATTCCCATCACGTTGCACCCGGACGGTCGCACGTCGCACCCGCCGCATCTGCGTTCATTTCGTGATGGTTGGCGCACCTTGCGATTCTTCCTGATGTACAGCCCGCGCTGGTTGTTTCTGGTTCCCGGTCTGTTGCTGATCGCGCTCGGTCTAATCGGCTATGGGATAGCGATGCCGGGATGGACGATTCGCGGTTTGACCTTTGACGCTCACACCCTGTTATTCGCCAGCCTGGCGGTGTTGTGCGGTTATCAATCCATCGTCTTTTCAATCTTCACAAAAACCTTTGCCATCAGCGAACGCCTGTTGCCGGAAGACCGTCGGCTGACGCGCTTTTTCGAGATCATCAATCTCGAACGCGGCTTGCTATTGGGCGCGGCGGCGTTGCTGATTGGCATCGGGCTGTTGATCGGCGCAATCGAGCAATGGCGCGCGGCAGATTTCGGCAGGCTCGAATATGGCCATACGATGCGTTGGGTGATACCGGGAGCGACCCTGACAGCATTGGGTTTTCAAACTGTGCTGGCAAGTTTCTTCGTTAGCATTCTGAGGATGCGAAAACGATGAGCCGCGAATTTACCTATGAAAATGCCGAGTTTGACGAGTACGCAGCCAATTACGATGCGGCGCTCGGACGCGGGCTGGCGGTATCGGGCGAAGATAAAAACTACTTCGCGCGCGGGCGCATTGTCTGGCTGGCACACAGACTTGCCGAACTCGGCAACTGCCCGCGACAGGTGATGGATTTTGGTTGCGGCATTGGTTCCTCTGCGCCTTATCTGCTTGAATATCTCGATGCCGAGCGCGTCACCGGCGTAGACGTGTCAGAGAAGTCTCTCGCCGTTGCAGCTCAACTGAACGGTACAGCGCAAACGCGCTTTCTCTCTTTTGCCGACTATCAACCGAACGCCGAAATGGATTTAGTCTTTTGCAACGGCGTGTTTCACCACATCCCGATTGCCGACCGCGCAGCGGCAGTCGCTTATGTCTATCGCGCCCTCAAACCCGGCGGACTCTTTGCGATGTGGGACAATAACTCATGGAATCCGGGTGCGCGATGGGTGATGAGTCGCATTCCGTTCGACCGCGATGCGGTAATGATCGGCGCAGGTAAAGCGCGGCGCTTGCTGCGGGCAGGCGGCTTTGAGTTGCTGGGTACGGATTTCCTCTTCATCTTTCCGCGCGCCCTCCGGTGGTTGCGGTTCCTTGAGCCGCATCTTGCGCGCCTGCCGGTAGGAGCGCAGTATCAGATGCTTGGCCGCAAGCCGCTGAGTTGATCCATGTCGAAATCGTTTGTCACGGTTAGGCGCTCTTTCCTGCCTGCGATTGCGCTGCTCGTCATCCCGCCCATTGTGAGCCTGCTGGTTCGAATCCTGACTTATGAATGGAAGACCATCGCGATTGCCGCATTGCCGATTGCCTTGCTGCTCGGTCTGCGTGCGCCGATGAAGCGAGCGGAAAGCCTCTTTTGTCATCTTGCGCGGCGCAGAGGGCTGGCGGTTTTGCTGAGCGGCGTACTCGCTTTTGTTATCAGTCTTATGCTCGCCTTTCATCTGGGGGTGCGCGAGCCGGAGGTGACCGACGAATTCAGTTACCTACTGGCTGCCGATACCTTTGCGCAGGGCAGACTTGCCAATCCGCCGCACCCGTTGTGGCAACACTTCGAAACCATTCACGTCATTCAACAGCCAACCTACGCTTCGAAGTATCCGCCAGGGCAAGGGCTGATGCTCGCCGTTGGTCGGCTGATTGGCGGCCACGCCATCGTCGGCGTGTGGCTGAGTATGGCGGCGGCGTGTGCGGCGTTATGTTGGATGTTGCAAGCGTGGCTGCCTGCGCGATGGGCATTGGCGGGCGGGTTGCTGGCAATTTTGCACCCCATGTTTTTGCAGTGGACGCAAAGTTATTGGGGCGGCGCGTTGGCGATGATGGGCGGTGCGCTGCTGATCGGCGCAGGGAAACGGATGGTGCAAAGCGGGCGCGCCCGCAACGGCTTCTTGATGGGA
>CAYXVU010000192.1:0-11886 GCA_964468725.1 uncultured Clostridia bacterium | reverse complement strand
TCAACGAATATCTCATCTTGTTTTGCAATTCCGTATTATGTTCTTTAGATCAAGAAAGAAGCTCTGCGGATTCTTCTGTGGGTATGGATGTTTGCGCTAAGCGATGAAAGTTTTGCTCACATCTTGCGGGCAATTTTCATGTTGATAACCGGACACGATCAGATCAGGATTCGAGCACGACTTGTGCAATGGCGGTTGTCTGTGAGTGGCTCAGAGAGAGGTGAATGCGCGTTGCGCCGAGTTCTTTCATCCGTTCGAGCGCCCGTCCGCTCAAAGTGACGATGGGTCTGCCGTTTTGTTCGCGCGCCACTTCGATGTCGCGCCAAGCGACGCCGTCCGCCCATCCCGTGCCAAGCGCTTTCATCACCGCTTCTTTTGCAGCAAAGCGCGCCGCATAGCTTTCGAATTTAGCGGCGAGGCTTTCGCAATACTCAACCTCGGCGGCGGTGAAGACGCGCTTTTGAAAGCGTTCGCCTTGTCGGGCAAACGTCTCGGCGATGCGCGCGATTTCAATCAAGTCAACTCCGATAGCAACGATCATCGCTTCACACTTCCACCTCTAGCAGTTCCCTTGCCATCGCCGTTTCGGCAAACCCGATGCGCGCTTCGTCCAGCAACGGCTGCGCGTCCGGGTAGCGCGTGCTGAAATGCGTGATGAGCAAGCGCCGCGCATTGGCTTTCACGGCAATGGCTGCGGCTTGCGCTGCCGTCGAATGGCCGAAGTCTTCGGCTTCGGCTTCGAGGTCTGACAAGTAAGTTGCTTCGTGAATCAGCAAGTCGGCGGCGCGCGCTAACCGCACACCGGCGGCGCACGGGCGCGTGTCTGTGCAATAGGCAATCGCTTTACCCGGTCGCGGCGGCCCCAACACTTCGGAGGGTTGAATCATTCGGCCATCGGCTAACTCAATGGCTTCGCCGGACTGTAATCGTCCGAATAGAGGCCCAGCAGGAATGCCCAGTTCGCGAGCGCGCTCAACATCGAACCTGCCCGGTCGCGGCTTCTCTTCCAGCCGGTAGCCGATGTCGAAGATGCGATGATCGAGCGGCGTCGCTTTCACCAAGTAGGCAGAGGTCTCAAAGACAATCCGCAACCCATCGCCATCCATCTCTGCCCCCTCACCATCGCGAAAATCAACCGCCGCATACTCGCGCACCTCCAGCGGATAATTCACGTAAAGAATCTTCAATGTCTCTAAGGTGTCCAGATACTCGACGAGGCCGCGTGGGCCGACCAGCGTCAACGGACGCTCGCGGCGGTCCAATCCCATGGTTGCCAACAACCCCGACAAACCGTTGAAATGATCGCCATGCAGATGGGTGATGAAGATGGCCTTCAACCGATGCGACGAGAGTCCGGCGCGTGCAATCTGCATTTGCGTGCCTTCGCCGCAATCGAACAACAACCATTCGCCTTCGCGCATGATGGCGACGGCGCTCACATTACGCGTCAGCGTCGGTTTGCCGGAACTGGTTCCTAACGGAATAACTTTCATAAGCCTAACGTGACCAGTAGCGAGTGGCGAATGAGGAACCAAAGAGAACGCCCAGGAGGAGCACGGAACCATGACCAGTGAACGGAGCAAGAGAAGGTCTTGTCATTTGCTCCGCGATGATCATTATCTGATTCATCATTCTGTACTTCCGGCTGCTGGTCATTCATCACTTGCCGCTGGTCACTTAAAGAAGATGTCAACGTAATCGGTCACCGGGTCGCAGGGATTATCCATCTGTTGCATTCGCCAGTATTTTCGTGTGCCGGTGATGCGAAAGGTCATCTCGCCTTCGCGAGTGCAGGGCTGGCCGCCGTTGATGTGACTGACTTGGGTAATAATCGTGCCGGTAAAGATGAACTCCTTTGTATCAATCAGCGTAATGACGCCGTCAATGCGTACAGAATCGCTATTGCTGCGCCCTTTCTGCTCGCCTTTGATTTTGAGCACGCCTTTGCTCTCGGTCACGATGGCTTTCCCGAAATAGTCCCAACTGATCCATTGCAAAGAAAACTTATGCGCGCCGACCAGCATGCGCTTAGCATTGGCGTCTTTGACGATGGTCTTTTGTGCGCGGCTTTCGGTCTGTGCGTTGGCACAGAGGCTTACGACAATCCCGATCACCCCCAACAGTCCAACTCGCATCCGGCGGTTTCTCATTCGTGTCATCATCGCTCATCACCTCTCATTTTCAATGCACAAGTCTTTGTATCAAATCGGCCAGTCGCGCAGCAAACCCGCCGCGTCCGCACCCTGAGAGTCTCATCGAAACTCTGTCGGTTGCCCGCAGGCAACGGCGAGCGCCCCGCCCCCTACCAGAGGCGCGTACCGCAAGCGCGTCTGCAATGTCCCTTCAGAGTGACTTGCCAATCGTCCCCTCGCTGTTGGAGTCTGCCCGTCGAAACGCTTCAGACACCCGCTGACCAATCGGTGGCGAAACTCTCTTAACCCAGGCGGTTCGGATTTTACGTATTTTTGGCACGAGCGTAGACCCGCCTTGACTAGCTCACAGACAAAACTTTACCCTTTTTCTGCACACCTAAAAGGCGTCACAATCTAACGACTAAGAGGGCTGAGTTATGAAAAAACTAAAAAAACTATTCACGCTCATCGTCCTTGTCCTTCTGCTTCCCACTGAGGCCGTCTTTCCGCAAGCCTCCGTCTCAACAGCAGAATTGCGAGGGCAAATTACCGATGAACAGGGTGCGGCCATCGCCGGGGCGACGGTCACCTTGACGGATACCGGAAAAGGCACAAGCCGTTCCGTCACCTCTGCCGAAGATGGAAGCTACATCTTCCTTGCGGTCTTGCCGAGTCTTTATCGCTTGAAGGTCGAAGCCTCTGGCTTTGCTCCGAAAACCCTCACTGACATTCGGCTCGAAGTCGGGCAAATTGCTACCGTTCCGATCTCGCTCAAGGTTGGCGGCGTCAGCGCCGAAGTCACCGTTGCGGGAAGCGGCGATGAAGTGGTCGAAGTCGAACGCACGCAACAATCGTCCGTCATCGGCGAACGGCAGATCACCAACCTGCCCATCAACCGTCGCAACTACCTCGACTTTGCGCTGCTCACGCCGGGCGTCAGCGATTCCGACAATATCAACGACTCGTCGGATTTTCGCGTTGCACAGACGCCGCAATCGGGCTTGTCCTTCGGCGGCAACAACGGGCGCGGCAACTCCATCTTGGTTGACGGAGCCAGCGCCGATACCAACTCCGGCGGCGCACGCGATGTGCTCAGCCAAGAAGGGGTGCAGGAGTTTCAAGTCAATCGCAACAGCTATAACGCCGAATTCGGCGGCGCATCGGGCGGCGTCGTTAACATCGTCTCGAAGACCGGCGGCAATGCCTTTCATGGCAGCGCGTTTGGTTACTTCCGGGATGACACCTTCGACGCCCACAATGCCTTCGACTTTTCGCCCAACGGGCAATCGCCTTTCAACCGGCAGCAGTACGGCGGCTCGCTCGGCGGCAGAATCGTCAAAGACAAGACCTTCTTCTTCACCTCCTTCGAGCGGCTCGATCAGGATCAGACCTCATTCGTCAACCTGCTTAACGATCCGACGATCTTCGACATCACGGCATCGCAACGCACATTGTTTAACTTCCTTGACGGCACGCCCTTTGCGCCCTTGTCCGCCGGTCTGCGGGCGTCGCTGACGACGACCGCAGCGCGTTACCCGCGCACCGTGCAACTCTTCAATGACGCCAGCGGACAGTTCCCCTTTGAAAGCAACGCGACGCTCTTTGCCGCGCGCTTCGATCACACCTTCAGTGACAAGAGCAGCGGCTATGCGCGCTTCAACCTCTCGGATTCATTCGCCGAAAATCAGGCGGCGGGCGCGTTGACAGCGGTGTCGCGCGGACGGCAGATCGAGTCCTTCAGCGGCGGCGCGCTGTTTTCGCACAGCTACTTCTTTTCGCCGACAACGATCAACGAGGTCAAAGGGCAGTACAGCTATCTGGATACCGATGTTATCTCCAACGATCTGGTGGGGCCGGAGTTCAACATTGACGGATTCGGCTTCTTCGGGCGCGACATCTTCCTGCCGTCCGAGTCCATCGAGCGGCGCTATGAGATCAGCGACAACCTTGCACTCGTACGTGGCACGCACACCTTCAAATTCGGCGGACAGTACATCGCCATTGACAACTCTTCGAACTCGCAAACCTTCTTCGGCGGGCGCTTCAATTTCGGCGCGGCGATTCCGCTCATCAATCTGGTTCCGGCTGGCAATCGCACGGCGCTCATCACCTTGCTGCGCACTTCGGGCGGCGCACTGGGTACGGACGCCAACGGCGACGGCGTGCCTGATGTCTTGACCGCGCCGATCAATGCGCTGCAATCGTTCAACCTCAATCTGCCCATCGTCTATCAACAAGGCTTCGGCGAATCGGGCTTCAATCCGTGGAGCCATCGAACGGCTTTCTACGGGCAAGACGCATGGAAAGTCCGTCCTAACTTCACGCTCAGCTACGGCGCTCGTTACTTCGTGCAAAACGATGTTGAGCCGGTGCCGACCGATTGGAATAATGTGCAACCGCGACTCGGCTTTTCGTGGGATGTGTTCTCGAATGCCAAGACGGTGATTCGCGGCGGCTATGGCCTGTTCACCGGACAGATTGATACGCAGATCACCAACGTCGTCAACGAACTGAGCGGCTCAGGCGACCCGAGCAATATCAACATCGTGCTGGCGACGGCGACGAGCAACGCGCTCGGCTTGCCGACCTCGTTTGCAGTCTATCAAACCTTGCTGGCGCAAGGCGTGATCGGCAACCGCGTCATCACGGCGGCGGACTTGGCGCAATTCGGCCTCACCCCCGCGCCCGGAAAACCGCTCGAAGTGCGCTTCCGACTGGGCGACAATTACGAAAATCCCTACACCCAACAGGCCAGTCTCGCCATTCAACATGATTTGGGCGCGAACTTCATTGTCGAAGCCAGCTACCTGTTCAGTCGCGGCGCACATATTCCGCGCAACCGCGATGTGAACCAATTCAAGATGACCGGCCCGCTCAATGCGTTTTCGGGCACCGGCAGTTTCATTCGCTTCCCGTCCGCCGCCCAAGCGGCTGCCGGATTGACCAGCGATTTTCGCAATCCGCTCATCCTGCAAGACAATCGCTATGAAGCGACCGCCAATTCGTTTTATCACGCTGGAACCATTCAGGTGAACAAACGCTTTGCCCATAACTTCTCGGTCAACGCCAACTACACCTTCTCGAAAGCGATTGATGAAGTGACCGATTTCAACAGCGACTTTTCGGCACAAAACCCCCTCGATTTTCGCGCTGACCGCGCGCTGTCATCCTTCGACCAACGCCATCGCTTCGTCCTCTTTGGCGTCTTCAACAGCCCGTTTACGGGCGAATCAATCGCCGAAAGAGTCTTCGGCGATTGGGTCTTCTCGCCCATCTTCATCGCCGGTAGCGGTCGTCCTTTCAACCTGCTGCTCGGCTTTGACGCCAATGGCGACGGGCGTTCGCAATCCGACCGTCCGGCGTTTGCCGGTCGCAACACCGGCAAGGGTGAAAACTTTTACACCGTTGATATGCGACTGGCGCGACGCTTCCGCATTGATGAATCGAAGTTCTTCGAATTCACCTTCGAAGCCTTTAATCTCTTCAACCGCACGAATTTCAATGGCATCAACAACACTGTCGGAACCTCCTTCGGCAATGTGTTGACCGGCGCACCCTTGCGCGACATCAATGCGCGCGGCATCGAAGGTTTGGCGCCGACGCAGCCGCTTGCCTTCACCTCGGCTGCACCCGCACGCCAGTTGCAGTTCGGTCTGCGGTTCAATTTCTAACCGGCTTCGACGGTTGCAGAAGGTTTCCGCAATCGTTGAATACCGAACCCATTTATTAGGAGAGCCTGCGCGCAGACTCTCCTAATTTTTTTTCGAAAGCGCAGCCATCGCGCAAACGCGCCACCATTATTTGTGGCGAGCGAGTCAATTGGAGAATCAAAGACAACGCCTCGGATAACGCGCTTATTGGCAGGGCGTCAGAGATCGGCTTGGGCTGCCGAAACGATTCTGAACGATTCAAGTAGCCGAGCCGGTCAGCTATCAGAGCATCGTTGCGGGCACAAGTTAGCCGCCTGTTGGTCGAATCAACCTTCTCAAAACGAATCATTGATTCTCTCCCGGCGGGCTGCTATAGTGCACCCCGCAAAAATGACCGCCTACTTGCGCCGAGCGCGCGGGGGCGGTCTTTCTTTTGGCCATAACGGACAAGGAGAGATTCCGATGAGCGAAAAGATTGAGCAACGTGACTTCGCAACCCAACCCGTCCTCTATCGGATTCCCGGCATGGAGACGGTTACCCTTCATCGCAACATCGAATACAAAGTGAGTGAGGAGGGCGCGCTCACCTTCGACATCTACTACCCACCTGGTTCGGCAGACTGTGCGCCGTTGCCGGTTGTCCTCATCATTGCGGGCTACCCGGATCAGGGCTTTCAAAAGATCGTCGGCTGTCGGTTCAAAGAGATGGGGTCGAGCCTCTCATGGGCGCGCTTGATGGCGGCTTCCGGAATGATTGCCATCACCTATGTCAATCGAGACCCCCTTGCTGACCTACAGTCGTTGTTGGATTATCTGCACCTCCATGCGACGGAGATGCGGATTGATGAGACTCGTTTAGGGGTGTGGGCGAGTAGCGGCAATGTGCCGCTCGCCTTGTCGCTGCTAGTGCCGGAGGCAGCTAACCATTTGACCTGTGCGGCCTGGTGGTACGGCTACACGCTTGACCTTGAGGGCGCGACGGAGATAGCGGATATGGCCAAACGCTTTGGCTTTGCGACTCCGTGCGCAGGCAGATCGGTCGCCGCCCTGCGCCAAGATGTAGCACTGTTGCTGGTGCGCGCCGGTCAAGATCAAATGCCGTACCTCAACGCCTCGTTAGATCGCTTCATTCATCACGCGCTGACAGCTAACCTTCCCTTGACGCTAATCAATTACCCTGAAGCCCCGCACGCTTTCGATCTGTCACTCGATAGCGAGACATCGCGTGAGATCATCAAACAGACGCTCGCTTTCTTGCGCTGCCATCTGCTCGCATAAAGCAGAGCGCCGACAATCCTCGATTGGGCAGGGGAACAGACCGCAAAATCGCCAAGGCGCAAAGAGGCAAAGACGCAGAGGGCTTCGCGTCTTTGCCTCTTTGCGCCTTGGCGTTCGCATCGCCTCCGACTTTCAAACTATATCGAAAGTCATAGATCGGCCTACGCCGTCGGTTCAATGGCGACTTGCGAGATGCAGAGTAAGCTTTTAGCGGTGCGAATTGGCAAGGTGACAAGCGCACATGGCAATCGCCTGGCTTGTCTGACGCACCGTTGGCGCACTTGCATTTCATCCTGCAAAGGCGTCGGTCATCTACGCAGGCACTTATTTAATCCAAGTTTCTAGCTTGATACGCAAGTTATTGAAAACAGATTGAGTGTTCAGGCTGTCAGCTCTTCTTGGTTAGGGCAGCCGTTGAATGATGAAGTGACCGCCATCATCTTCATTTGGGATCAATAACCATCTTCCCGACCGAACCAAACTCCGGCCACACAACGGCTTTGATGGGTAGCCGGAGTTGGCAGTCATACCGATTCTCCATTCCCCGCCAAAAAATTTTGCTGCCGTGCCGCGCCTCGCTTACAATGCATCGCTTGAATCTTACGTCGAGGTCAATTGATGAAGCTCACAGCCGCCGCGCGCTTGCCGAAATTTCTCGGCGCACAATCCGGCCATCTCACCGTTGATGGCGTTGATGTCGTGCAACTGGTGCGCGAGTATCAGTCGCCGCTCTTTGTCTTCTCGGAACGCCGCATCATGGAAAATACGCGCGTTCTACGCCGCGCGCTCGAATCGGCGCATCCGCGCATCAAGCTCTGTTACGCATCGAAAGCCAACTCGAATATGGCGGTTCTGGCCGCCGTGCGCCGTGCGGACGGCGACCTTGAAGTCAATTCCGGCGGCGAGTTGTTCAAAGCGCGCCGACTCGGATTTCATCCCGATCAAATTATCTTCAACGGCGTCTCGAAGACCGACGACGAAATCCGCGCGGCAATCGAATATGGCATCCTCGCCATCAACATTGATTCGCTCTATGAACTCGATCAAGTGGCGCGCGTCGCGCGGGAGACGGGCAAACGCGCCAATATCGCCATTCGCATCGTCCCGGAGATCGTCACCCGCTCGCACATCGCGTTGCAAACCGGATTGCTGTCGTCGAAATTCGGACTTTCGCCCGCACAAATCGAAACGGCTTTTACGCGCGCCCTTGCCGCCCACGATGCGCTTAACCTGACGGGCGTTCATATTCATATCGGGTCGCAAACCCCCGACGTGCAACCCTATGCCAAAGCCTTTGCCGAGATGTGGCGATTGCTGATCGAATTATATGAACGCACCGGACACAAGTTCACTCACATCAATATCGGCGGTGGTCTGCCGGTAGACTATCTGCGCGGTTCCGAGATGGCCGCAGAGATTGCCGCATCGGAACGCGCGATGCTATCGGCGCGGCTCGATTCCGGCGAAGTCTTACAAGCCGCACTCACTGAAGCTGCTCTGCTCGGCCACCAAGACCTGCTTAACGAAATCACCATTGTTGTCGAACCCGGTCGCCGCATCATCGGCGACGCCGGACTATTGCTGACGCGCGTTTGCAATAGCAAAGAGCGCCCCGAAACCGGCGATATGTGGCTGCTCACCGATGCAGGCTATTCGCTGATGCTATCGAGCGTGTTGTACAAATGGTATTACCATCTGATCTCCGCTTCGCGCATTGACGAGCCGCACACCTCGCCTTTCAAAGTCGCCGGGCCTTTGTGTGATTCGGGCGATGTCTATTTCGATTTAGAGAAAGGTGCGCGCTTGCCCAATTATCGCCTGCTTCCGGCCAAGACTACGGTCGGCGATGTGTTGGCGTTGCTCAACACCGGAGCCTATGCGCTCGATCAAGCATCGCAATACAACGGTCGCCCGCGCCCGGCGGCAGTCATAGTGAAAGAGTCGGGAGAGGTCAGACTCGCGCGCCGCCGTGAAAGGGAAGAAGATTTGCTTTCGATGGACTTGTGGAACGAGTAAAATCTAGCCCGCCGGTCTGCACGTCTCACGCATCCAGCACCATTTTCTTCGCAACGGGAGCAGGCATGGAAAACGCACCGAAGCATCAGGAAACTCCAAAGAGCAGTCGCAGCGCCAGAATTCTTTCCGCATCACTCGGCTTCATCGAACGGGCAGGCAATGCCTTGCCACATCCGGCAACGCTGTTTGCCATTATGGCTTTGCTCGTCATCATTGTCTCGGCCATTGCCGCGAGTTTCAATCTGGTCGTCACTCATCCCGGCACGGGCAAGTCGGTCGCTGCCGTCAGTCTGTTTTCGATCAGCGGTCTGCATCGCATTCTGACTGAAATGGTGACCAACTTCACCAACTTTGCGCCGCTCGGCACGGTGTTGGTGGCGCTGCTCGGCATCGGAGTAGCCGAAGGCACAGGGATGATTGGCGCGGCGCTCAAACTATTGGTACTCTCGGCGCCGAAACGATTGCTGACGGCAGTCATCGTCTTTGCCGGAGTGATGTCGAATGCGGCCAGCGAAGTCGGTTATGTCTTGCTGGTGCCTTTGGCTGCCATCATCTTTCTCGCGGTCGGACGCCATCCGATTGTCGGACTTGCCGCAGCCTTCGCAGGCGTCTCCGGCGGCTACAGCGCCAACCTGCTGCTCGGAACCGTTGACCCGCTGCTGGCCGGGCTTTCCGAAGAGGCGGCGCGCATCGTCAGACCGGAATACCAAGTCAGCCCCGCTTGCAACTACTATTTCATGTTCATCTCCACTTTTTTGCTCACCGCTGTCGGCACTTGGGTGACGGAGAAGATCGTCGCGCCGCGACTGGGAGACTACACCGGCGAAGAGAAATCCGAAGAGATGACGGCGTTGACTGCCGAAGAGAAACGCGGGCTATGGTATGTCGTGGTGGCGGCGATTCTGTTCGCCGCTGTCATTTTGTGGGGCACGGTTCCGGCAAACGGCTTTTTGCGCGATGCGCAAACCGGCGGCATTTTGCGCTCGCCCTTTATGTCGGGCATTGTGACGTTGATCTTCTTTTCGGGCGCGATTTTTGGCATCGCTTATGGCTTCGGAGCGCGCACGATCAAGAGCGACTCCGATGTCGTCAAAGCGATGAGCAAATCTATGGAGACGCTGGGCAGCTATCTGGTCTTAGTCTTCTTTGCCGCGCAGTTCGTCGCCTTCTTCAATTGGACGAATCTGGGATTGATCGTTGCCGTCAAAGGCGCGGAGTTATTGCGGGCTTCGGGGTTGGGAACGATTCCGCTCATCATCACCTTTGTCATCGTATCGGCCATCATCAATCTGTTTATGGGCAGCGCGTCGGCGAAATGGGCAATTATGGCTCCGGTCTTTGTGCCCATGTTTATGCTGCTCGGCTACACGCCGGAATTTACCCAAGCAGCCTATCGCATCGGTGACAGCGCGACCAATATCATTTCGCCGATGATGTCCTATTTTGCGCTGATTGTCGCCTTCGTTGCGCGCTACGACAAGAAGGCCGGGATCGGAACTATCGTGGCGACAATGATTCCCTACTCGGTTGCCTTTCTGCTTGTGTGGATGGCGCTGTTGATCGTTTGGATTCTGTTCGATCTTCCATTGGGGCCGGGCGCGAGTCTGTACTTAGCGCAACCGGCAGCCGAATGAACGGCACAAAGAGACAGGCAACAGTCCCTCTCCTGCACGATGCAACAACCCGAGGAATGGCACGGCCATTGCTCCTTCTCTACCACGTGAAGGTTGACTGTTATCATCGAATACATTCGCAGGAGGTGAGAGGTGAAATCTGCTGTTAATCAGTACATCTTAACAGCCCTAGCCGTCTGCGCCTTGGCTATGCCAACGGCATTGGCGCAAGAAGACACGGTAAAAGGCAAGCCAACAACGGAAGGGCAGGTACAAGAGGGCGCTAAAGAGTTCGGTAAAGCTGGAAAGAGTTTCGGCAAAAACATCAAACGCGGGCGCGTCAGGCGCGGCGGCAAAGCGTTCGGCAAACATACAGCGCATGGCGGCAAACACTACGCGCGCGGCAGCGTCAAAGGCGCAAAGAGTTCGGCGCGTTTCTCCAAGCGGCTAGCCAAAAGATCGGCGTTGGTAACGAAAAAGGCGGCCAAAAGATCGGCTCGCGCTACTAAAAGGGCGACCAAGAAGACAGTCAACGCAATGAAAAAGGCTGTGGATTAGTGTTGCGAAAGAGCAATCCTTTCAGGTTGACTGGACGAGTTTCGGTGGGCGGTAAAACGGAGCAACGGAGATAGTGGTTATGTTCTGCACACCGAAACTCATGCGCTTTCGCTTGTCCGACCAACGCTCAAACTCGCACCGGGTCAACAATCGAACCCATAAACAGAAGCGAGCCGCTGCGCGTATCGCGGATAGCGAAAAAGAACGGGCGGTCTACGATCATCTGAAAGGGCTTTGGCGCGACGGCTGCAGACGTTGCGCGCATCTGCACTGAGGTAACGGCGGCGGCTTCTGTGCCCTTCTCGTCCAGTTCCAGAAAGGTTTTGTGGAATACTTCTGAAATCTTGAGGTAGTCATCCGGCTTGCGCGGCGCCATGCGGTCGAAATTCGCGCTGCCCTCGGGCTTGTCAAAAGCCGACTTCATGCCCAGTCCAACCAGTGCTTCGCTCAAACGGAGGAGCGGCGGTTCGAGTTTGAATTTAGGTAACTGGAGTTTCACGTCGCTAAGACTGGCGGTTGCGGCGGAGGCGAGTTCCTTCGACGTCAACTTTGCCTCCACAGCAGCGAGCCCGTCCACCGCATCGGGCAGGAGAATCAGGAATTGAATGTCATTTCCACTGTAGGGAACGGTGACAACCC